>JAUYTX010000099.1 GCA_030695025.1 Bacteroidales bacterium
AAAAAGAATGCAGCAACTCATTCAGGACTTACTTTCTTTCTCAAGGATCAGTGCTGCAGAACGAAAATTTGAAAACACAAACCTCAATGTACTAATTGAAGAGATAAAAAATGAATTTAAGGATGAGATAGCAGGTAAACGAGCTGTGATAGAGGTGAAAAATCTGTGCGAAGTCTATATTATTCCCTTCCAGTTTCGTCAACTCATGCACAATCTTATAAGCAACGCACTAAAGTTTTCAATGCCAAAAACACCTCCACACATAACAATAAGCTGCCGGAATATTAAAGATGAAAATTTAAAGATTAAGGGACTCCTCCCTAAACAGGAGTACTGCCATATATGTGTTACAGACAACGGCATTGGCTTTGAAAATGAATTCAGCACCAAAATATTTGAAGTGTTTCAGAAACTTCATAGTAAAGATGAATACTCAGGCTCAGGCATTGGCCTTGCAATCGTAAAAAAGATAGTCGATAATCACAGAGGTGTCATTACCGCAACAGGCGAACTAAATAAAGGTGCAACTTTCAATATTTACATACCCGTTTCATCATAAAAACTATTCATCATGAACAAAAACCCAATACACATTCTACTTGCCGATGATGATGAAGGGGACAGACTACTTTTTACAGTAGCCTTTTCAGAATTAAAAATTAAGACCGTTGTAAGCACGGTAAATGACGGAACAGAACTAATGGAATGGCTTAATAAAAAAGAGAACTCTTTGCCATACATTCTTTTCCTTGACCTAAACATGCCGCCAAGTTCAGGTTTAGAGTGTTTGAAAGAAATCAAAACCGATGAAAAGCTAAAGGATGTTTTTATAGCCATTTATTCAACTTCCGATAGTGAAAAGGATATGGAAGATACTTTTCTTAACGGAGCAAATGTTTATATTACAAAACCCAATGACTTTACTCAGCTTAAGCAAGTTTTGGATAAAGCAGTAATGACGGCATCTCAATATCAAGACCAGAGTCTGATAAGAGAAAACTTTTTACTAAAGGTTTAGTTATTTACTATTAAGGATAGCATTTAAATATGTGAATTATGTACATTTCCAATTTATTATATAACACTTATTGGAGATGATGCACTTAGATTTGCATATATATCTTTATTAATAATTAAAAGTTAATGTTATGAGAATAGCCGGAATAGTATTAGTGATTCTTGGAATTATAGGGGCTTTAATTTTTGGAATACAGGCAACTCAGGATACTGAGACCTTCAGTTTTTTAGGAGTCAACATAGGAGTATCGAGTGCTAACTGGACTCCTGTAATAATAAGTGCAGTAGTGCTTTTTGTTGGCATTGTCTTAATGGTTTCAAACAAAAGCATTGGTTCTAAATAATTAGAAAGTAATTCTGAATGACAATGACATTAAAAAAAATTGTCAAGGGAGTGCTCTATCTTATGGGAGCACTATTGATTGTTCTTTTATTGGCAACATTTATTTTGTGGATTAAGAGTCCTGGGAAGCCGCAGCCAATAACAGATTCGTACGGGGTAACAATACCGCAAAGCATCTCATCAATAGAGAAAATAATTCTTGGAGGTGTTGCACACAGCCCCATTGTCGAGGAGGCCGAAAAGTTCAAGTCAATTGTTTTAGATATTACCAAGAAGTTTTAATTATTCATGAAGTAAATATTAGGGCTTACTATTTACATATTGGAAAATGTGTGAATAATGGAATCTTTTTCTAAAATGATGTAAGGTTTTCCATCGAATAATTCTTCACCTTCCTAAACTTTAAAAAGTTTTGAAACATTAATATTAAATACAATGGAATTACTTACAAAAGAGTTGATTCAGGAGCTTCTGGCAGCAGATCAGGCGCCTTGTCTCTCACTATATATGCCTACACACCGAAAGCATCCTGATAATCTTAAGGATGTGATACTTTTTAAAAATCTCGTCAGGCAAATGAAAGAATCGTTAATGCAAAAATATTCGGCAGGCGAGGTTAAAACGCATCTTGAGCCTTTCGAAACTCTTGCAGACGATGATAGTATTTGGAATCACACATTTGATGGATTGGCAGTTTTTAGCGCAACCGGGTTGTTTAAAGTTGTAAGTGTACACAAATCGTTTGAGGAGCTTGCATTGGTGGCCGACAGTTTCCATACCAAACCCCTGAGGCAATATTTGCAATCTCTTGACCATTTTCACGTATTGGGGTTAACGCTTCGTGATATCCGTCTTTTTGAGGGCACCCGTCACTCATTAATTGAGGTTAACCTCAATGCAGATACTCCAAAAACCATAACTGAAGCACTTGGGGAAGAATTGACAGACAAGCATACAACGGTTGCATCTTATGGTGGAGCCGGAGGAGAAAGCTCAGCTATGCACCACGGTCAGGGCGGCAGAAAAGACGAAACAGAAAAGGACTCTGAACGTTTTTTTCGTATTGTAGCTAACAATATTTATGAACACTATTCAAAACCTTCCGGGTGGCCACTCATTCTTGCCGCTTTAACCGAACACCAAAGCCTTTTTCAGAAGGTAAATAAAAATCCACTATTGCTACCCAATGGTATTACAATTAACCCTACTGCGGTTTCAGTAGAGAAACTAGCAACTATGGCCTGGGAAATAATGGAACCCGAATATCACCTGAAACTTGACAAAGTGGTTGCCATTTTTGAGCAAGCAAGGGCAAATGGTAAGGGTAGTGATGATTACAAAGAGGTAGCTGTTGCGGCAGTTGAGGGAAGGGTTGAAATGCTTATTGTTGAAGCCGATCGTATAATTCCTGTCAGAATAACAAATCTTGTAACAGGGAATACGCAGAAAAAAGACATGACAAATCCTAAAGTAGATGATCTTTTGGACGATATGGGAGAATTGGTAATGAAGATGGGTGGGCAGGTGATGGTCATTCCAGCCGAAAAAATGCCTTCTGAAACAGGGTTGGCAGCAATATTCAGGTATTAATCAAAATGTTAAAAACAAATAAAGTTACTGCCAGGGCTGAGTACATTCAAGTAGAGCCCAATGTTAGGCTTCATATTACAGATGCAGGAGAGGGAAGACCAATTATATTGATACATGGCTGGCCATTAAGTGATGAAATGTATGAATATCAATACAATGACTTGATTAATGCAGGCTTTCGTGCAATCGGAATCACTCTTAGAGGGTTTGGTAAATCAGATAAACCTTACGGGGCCTATAACTACGATACACATGCATCGGATATAAAGGAGGTTCTGAGTGAACTTGGAATAAAAGATGCTGTTATGGTAGGCTTTTCGATGGGAGGATCTATTGCAATACGCTATTTGTCATATTATAATGGTGCTCATGTTTCTAAGTTGGTGTTGTGTGGAGCAGCAGCCCCAATTTGGACTCAACGGAAAGATTTTCCGTACAACCTGCCACAGAGTGCTGTTGATGAGTTGATTGAATTGAACAATAGCGACAGACCAAAACTTCTTTCTAATTTCTCAAAGATTTTCTCAGCCACAGAAACCTCCTTAAACGAAGGAATAGTGGGCTGGCTTAATGGAATTGGACTAAGTGCCTCCTCTTATGCAACTGCTCAATGTTTATTGGCTTTACGCGATACCGACCTTAGGCCGGATATGAAGAAAATTAAAATTCCCACTTTAATTTTACATGGGAAAAAAGATAAGATTTGTTCATTTGATTTGGCCGAACAGATGAAGTTGGGCATACAAAATTCACAACTTGTTGCCTTTGAAAATAGTGGGCACAGCATGTTTCTGGAGGAAACCCTTAAGTTTAATAAAGAACTGATTAAATTTGCAGAGTAATAATCTGTAAAAATGAAATCAGAAAAAAAATCATTGATTTTATCGACTCTTGCTTCTTTATTGGTTGGTATTTTAGGAATTACTTTTTCAATAATTACGAATTCAGGAGTCATATTACTTGATGGTCTCTTTAATATCAGCTATTTTGTAACAGCAATTTTTACCTTAAGGATTCTCAGCATAATTAAACGTCCTGATGATGAAAAATTCCCTTTTGGATATGGTTACTTTGAAGCTCTTATTAATGCAGTAAAAGGATTGCTAATTCTTGGCGTATCGTTAATCGCATTCTTTGAGGCTTTAATGTCAATTTTTGCGGATGGACGGGAGATCTCCTCTGAACCTGCTATATTTTACGCATCAATTGCAAGTGTTGTTGGCCTTGTAGTTACATTAATGCTTTATCGTTCATACAAAGCAAACAAAAGTCCATTGGTAAAAGCTGATTATCAAAACTGGATATTAAATACGATAATCTCATCTACAGTTTTAGTAGCATTTGTCACAACATGGTTTCTTGAGCGGACATCATTTACAGATATGCTTTCATATGTCGACCCGTTCCTGACAGCCTTAGTAGCTAGTCTTTCAATAGGAATACCGGTTCGCATGACATGGAATGCACTAATGGGATTATTAAATAAAGCCCCATCTTTTGAAACTACAATCAAGCTTGAAAAAGCTATAAATACAGCATTAACCGGCCTTTCAATAAAAAAGACATATGTTAGAATGGTGCAGCCGGGCAGAGTCCCATATGTGCTTATTCATGTCCTACTTAAAGGGGATGAGAACTCCCTCACCATTGAATCATTGGACTCATTAAGAGAAAAAATTCTGAAAAGCGTTTTAAAGTTGCACAACCCAGTTGTAATTGACGTGCTCTTTACTGCAAATCAAAAATTTGCGGAACCAACAAGTGGATTTTCTGAGGTTTAAAGTCAGTTTCGACATAAAAAACTCGGTGGTATTATTTTTTTGCATGGTTTATTGGTATGCTATTTTGGAGTATTACCAATAATTATGCAATAATTGACCAACCATTTGTAATATTCCAGAAATGTCCTTTTCCTAAATTTAAGTTGTGGTGGCTCATACTGCTACTTGATAATGTATCACCATGAATAAGCATAATAAAGCAGATGAATCCTTATTGAATTCATCGAGTATTCTTGAAGAAGGGGGGGGGAATAAAATTGCAACATTTCCTCAGGATATTACATATAGCAAGATTACTGAGGTTGCGTTAAATCTCTCGGAAATACGCTACCGCAGGCTTTTTGAGTCAGCTAAGGACGGGATACTTATTCTTAATGCCGAGACAGGTAGAATAATTGATGTCAACCCTTTTTTAATTGATTTACTGGGCTATTCCAAAGAAGAGTTTGTTGAAAAATTCATCTGGGAAATTGGTTCGTTTCAAGATATTTATGATAATAAAGAGAAATTTCTGGAGTTGCAAAATAATGAATATGTCAGATATGACGATTTACCGCTTGTAACTACTGATGGTAGAGAGATTCATGTTGAGTTTGTTAGTAATGTTTATTTGGAAAATAATGTTAAAGTTATTCAGTGTAATATCCGGAACACAACCATCCGTAGACAAGTTGAACTGGCCCTTCAAAAGAGTGAATCTCACCTCCGAACTCTTGTAAAAACTATACCTGACTTAATTTGGCTAAAAGATATAAACGGGGTATTTCTCTCATGCAATCCGATGTTCGAACGTTTTTTTGGGGCTAAGGAAATGGAGATCATTGGTAGAACTGATTATGATTATGTTGATAGGGTATTGGCCGACTTTTTTCGTATAAATGACCAAAAAGCCATGGAGGCAGGTAAACCTACTACAAACGAGGAGTGGGTCACATTTGCCGATGATGGGCACAGGGCATTTCTGGAAACAATTAAATCTCCAATATACGATTCAGACGGTACTGTGCTTGGTGTTTTGGGCATTGGGCGGGACATTACAGAACGGATGCTTGCAGCACAAATTCTGCAGGCCAGTGAAAAGCGTTTTCGGGCTATTTTTGATCAGGCACCTATTGCAATTTCACTGATTGATTTGCAAGGACATCCAATCATTTCAAATTCGCGTTTGTCAAAAATGCTTGGTTACAGTAGTGATGAATTATCTAAAATGATGTTTACTGACTTTACTTATCCTCAAGATGTTGATAAGGATTTGAATCAGTTTGCCGAGCTTATAGCAGGGAAAATATCCTGGTATAACATGGAGAAAAGATACATTCACAAAAATGGAGACATATTATGGGGAAATCTTTTTGTTACAACACTAAATGATCATAACGGTTTGCCACAGGAAGTGATTGGAATGGTTGAGGATATAACAGAGCAGAAAAAAATTCATAATGAAATAACTTTGCAGGCGAGCCTGTTAAGCAATGTAGGTCAGGCAGTTATAGCTACTGATTTGACAGGAATTGTAACTTACTGGAACAGTGCCGCTAAAAAGATATACGGGTGGTCGCCTACTGAAGCAATAGGACAAAACATTGTCAATTTAACACCTGCCCGACAATCCAGCGAGCAAGCCGTTGACATAATGAAGAAATTAAGCGCAGGAAGAACGTGGTCCGGGGAATTTGATGTAAAAAGAAAAGACGGATCTATTTTTCCCGCATTTGTTACAGATACCCCAATACAGGACTCTAATGGTAAATTAACAGGGATAATAGGCATTTCAAGCGACATTACAGAACGCAAACATGCCGAGATGGAATTGATAAGTGCTAAGGAGAGAGCAGAGGAGAGTGACCGTCTAAAAACAGCATTCCTACATAATATTTCACACGAAATCAGAACTCCTATGAATGCGATTGTGGGATTTTCAGCTTTTCTTAACGACCCCGATTTGACTCCGGATAAGCGTAAAGATTTTACTGATATCATCATCCAAAGCAGTGATCAGCTGCTTGCCATAATTGACGATATAATTAGAATTGCCTCAATTGAGTCCGGGCAGGAAAAAATTCAGAGAAGTGAGATTGATATTAATTTAGTTTGTAAACTATTAAATGAGCAATTTACTCCAAAAACCATTGACAGGAATGTTCAGCTTAATTTTAAAACCGGCTTGCCGGATGATGATGCCATACTTTCTACAGATGCAATCAAACTAACACAAATACTTACCAATCTTATTGGAAATGCCTTCAAATTTACCCGAAGAGGGTATATCAATTTTGGATATACTGTAATGGATAAGCAGTTGGAATTTTTTGTTGAGGATTCCGGAATAGGTATCCCATTAGATATGCAGGAAAAAATCTTTAATCGTTTTCGCCAGGTTGAAACAACAGACACACGAAATATTGGAGGTTCAGGATTGGGTCTTTCTATTTCTAAAGCTTACGTCGAAATGCTAGGCGGAAGAATGTGGGTATCTTCTGAATTGGGGAAAGGTTCTGTATTTTATTTTACTATTCCATTCAAAAACACAAACCCGAAAAAGCTTCCTGACAAATTGTCCAATAAGAGTATAGATCTTGGATTATATTCCAATAAAACATTGTTAATAGCAGAAGATAACGATTTAAATTTTATGTTGTTGAATGAAATGTTGGCTGGTTCCGGAATTAACATTATCAGGGCTGTAAATGGTGTTGAAGCTGTTAATCTGTGCAGGTCCAATCCTGATATTGATTTAGTGTTGATGGATATCAAAATGCCCGAGTTGGATGGCTATGCAGCAACAGCACAAATTAAAAAATTTAACCCGGGTTTACCCATAATTGCCCAAACCGCATATTCTACAGAGGTTAATAAAATAAAAGCCTTGGGATGTGGTTGTTCCGATTTTATATGCAAGCCAATTAATAAAAAAATGTTGTTCACAAAAATTAATGAACAGCTTCACAAATAGGAGCTTAATTTCGAGAATTATAGATACTTTTGTTAGGAATTGCCAGCCTAATAAAGTATAATTTATGAAACGTGTTATAGTTTTATTACTCTTTTGTATCTTCTCATTCTCTTCACACGGACAGAACAACGATGAAACAGCCCAATTAATTCTGACCTTAGTAAAAAGAGGGGGTGCGTTGTCATCTTTTTACACAAAATACTACAAGGTAAAAGCATGGTCAGCAAAGCAGAGTATACCTATTCCCAGAGAATATGAAAATTGGACACTATCAAATTTTCAGGCAGCAATGGACGTGTCAACCAAAAAGCCAATTGATTGGGGAGTAAATGGAGATAGGTATGTAGTTGTAAATGTGGCGCTTGATTTCAATAATCGCCCTCATCGTGTGATTGATGATTTGGCAGGAACTAAAAACTGTCTGACCTTTACCCTTGAACTATATGAGTATGACGGCACTTTTGTTAAAACAGTTTCTAAATGGGGTTACCTTCTTGGATCGGGATATCATGGAGTTGTATATGTGCAACAAGGAGTTTACCCAACATTTTTATCTGATGTTGTTGTTGAAAAAGGTGGGTCTTTGACATATCAAGTATATGATGGGGTGGAGACCCGTTTGTCAAACCTTGTTTCAGAGGAAGACATGAGAAAGACTCTAAGAGAGAGAAAAGTTTATCTGGATGATAATATTCCATTACAGCTGTCATCCGTCTTTCCTCCCAAACCTGTTTTTGACGCTGAAAAAACAGCAATGCTCGAAAAGATAAAATTGGAATCCCCCTTTTTACAAGCAAAATATTATCAAACAGACATTTATGATGCTGGAATGAGAAATTTTCCGGTCGCAAAGCAGAAATGGAATTTTTGGAACATGTTTATCGCAAGCGATATTGCAAACCAATGCCCCATAGACTGGGGTCCCAATGGAGACAGATATGTTCAGTTTGATATAGAATTTGAAGGAGCTCGAAATTTCTCTGCGCTACAAGATGATCTTTATTCTACAGGTAAACGGTTTCTCTTCCCTCTTCGACTTTATGAAAGTGATGGGCGTTTTGTGAAGACAGTTGCAAATTTCGGCAATTTCTTTGGCTTTGGAGAGGGCTCATTTGCTTTTATTCAAGAGGCAAAAAATCAGACAGTATCATTTTTCACCAAGTTACCGGTTGAAATAAATAAACCGTTTTCATATGTTGTTGAAAAAAGAACAGTGACCAAAATCTCTGAATTGTTAACTTTTAAACCTGCTTAGTAACAGGGATAAAATGTAAGGAGAATAGATAATTGAATTTTGGCTGTTAACGGATTGAATACTAGTGAATTTGACTACCGTAAATACGATTCAAATGGTTATGAGTCAATTATAATTTCTTGTAAAATTTAAAGTAATATCTAATTTAAGTATGTGAAAAGCTCATTCAGATTAAATCCTGATGTGCTCAGCTAATAAATACGCATGTTTACTTAATTTGGCATTATTTTTTAATGTAGATGTAATTGATTTGCGTTTATAATTTTCTTTTTTGCTTTACTGTTCGATTTTTAATTTATGTAAGACAATATGCTGGGCAATATGCGCAACTAACTGCTATAATGTAAATTATTAATTCATTAAGTTTAAAGCTTATTTAAATAAATTCAATAAAGTATGTTCGATATCAGAAAAATTCAAGAACAAGTTATCTTCAACGCCGTTAAAAACGAAAGTAATAGCGAGACGGCAAAAATGATTGTCAGCGGGAATAATGAAGACAATCCAACATGGGTAAAAAACACAATGAGAAGATTGGAGGAGACTTTTGATGCCCCCAGCATTAAAAAAATCAGAATGAGTTGCCAATGTGGCTATGCAATGGACGAGAAGCTGTCATTGCTAAATGAACTTAAAAAAGACTCTTCTTCTTTGGAAGAATTTGCAAGTCATGACAAAGCCAAAGAGGCAGGTATATCTTATAAAGAAGGGGAGTTGTTTCTGCAATTTTCATATTGCCCTTGTCCAATGCTTGCTCAAGTTGAAAAACTAGAATCAAATTCCTGGTGTCAGTGCACAACCGGTTACAGCAAAGTTGTATTCGAAAAAGCATTTGGCTGTGAAATAGATGTAGAGTTGTTAAAAAGTGTAAAAATGGGCGACGATATTTGTTTAATGAAAATTCTTCCTTTACAGGAAGTTCAATTCAATTAGTGCCGAGGAATTATTGCAGTTCATGGATTTTCTTCACATAAAGAAGATTTTGTTAGTTTGCATGGCAAGTACGATTTTCATTTAGATAAGCAGCTTGGCTCTTTTACGGAATGGCTGAAACACTACTACCTGGATCATAAATTTTGAATAGTGACAAAAATCAAAATATCTATCTTTATGGAGCTTAAACTAAATAAACAAAACTAGCAAATTATGCCCCCCTCACTGATACCCCATTCAGTTATTATAAAGTCAAGATAATCACAAATATAACTTATGAAAATCATTGCAGTAAACGGAAGCCCCAGAAAAAAGTGGAACACACACATTTTACTTGATAAATGCCTTGAAGGGGCAAGAGAGGCGGGAGCACAAACAGAGATTATAAATCTTTATGATATTCAGTTTAAGGGATGTACAAGTTGTTTTGCTTGTAAATTGAAAGGTAGCACTTTGAAAAAATGTGCAATGAAAGACGATCTGGAGACAGTACTCGAGAAAATTTGCGATTGCGACGCTTTGGTTTTGGGATCTCCTATTTACTTTACCTCTGTAAGCGGTGAAATGAGATCGTTTATGGAGAGATTACTTTTTCCTTACTCATCATACGAAGGAAAACCCTCTTCATTCGGTAAAAAGATCAATACAGCGTTTATCTACACAATGAACGCACCTTCATTTGCATTGCCGCTGATTGGATACACTAAACTTTTCAAGTATAACAGAAAAATTTTGAAACACATATTCGGCAATAGCGAAAAGTTAATATCAACCTCAACATACCAGTTTGATGACTACAGCAAGTATGCTATGACCTATTTTGATGGTAACAAGAGACTTAGGAGGCGCGAGACTGTGTTCACGGAAGATTGCAAAAAAGCCTTTGAGTTGGGTAAGAGGCTGTCTGTTAATAAATAAACTGTATTAAATAAGGTAACCTCTATATGTTAAAAGGGACATTAATTACAAGCAGGCTTTTATTAAAGGAAGCAATTCACGAAGAGTGCAGCAAGCTTAAGAGCGTACTTCATACCTGGACAGACAAACAATTGGTAGAGGGTTCCGGGTACGAAAGTGAGGAGTTTGAGAAGTGGATTTCAGAGGGTGACCTGCCCCCGATAGAGAATGCCTGTAAAGAAAACTACAGACTAAAATCCATATATCTAAAAGAGGAAAGTAAATTAATAGGATACACCGGCTTGTACATGGGATACCCTGCCAAAGATTGTTTGTGGATAGGGATATTGGTTATTGATTCGGGTTATCGTAAGAATGGCTACGCACAAGAGATAATCTCCCGTATATCTGATGATGCCGGTGCAAACGGATTCTCAAAGCTGGGGATAGCGGTTTACTTAAATAACTGGAGAGCCTTAAGATTTTGGACGAAGGCCGGTTTTGACAGAGTCACCGGCATCTCGTGTGATGGCGAATACGAAGAGGAAAAATTTGCAACAATTAAACTTCAGAAAGAGCTTTAAAAAGCTCGATTCCCTGCCAAATTATATTTTGGATAAAAATAGTTCACGGTAGGACGAACCTACAGGCAGTCTAACCCCTTTAATGGTAACCTGATGCCTCTCAATTGTTTCAATTGCAGCTAGTGAAACTATATAGGATTTATGAATTCTTGCAAACGACTCTTTAGGTAACAGATCAATTGCCTCTTTCATTGTTAAGAGAGACATAATTTTCTCTTGAACTGTGTGAAAAATCATATAGTTGCCTGATGCCTCCACATATATAATTGAGCCGGTTCCCACTCTGTGCACTTTGCTTCCACTCTTAATATTTAAGAGAATCTCCTCTGACTGAGGAGTAGCGCTTACTTCGACTGAATTAATTTTGATTGCTCTTGACTTTTGAAAAATTTCGCCAGCCTTGGTTATAGCTTTGAGAAAACGGTCATATCTGATTGGTTTTAAAAGGTAGTCGGCAACGTTGTATTCATAGCTCTCCACTCCATATTCTGAATAGGCTGTTGTAAAGATGATAAGAGGGCAGTGAGTTAGTGATTTAATTAATTGGATGCCTGTTAACTCCGGCATATTGATATCGAGAAATACTAAATCTATGTTATTCTTTATGAGAAAAGAGTGTGCTTTCACAGGATTGGAAAAAGTGCCGGCAAGCTCAAGAGAGTCGGTCTTCTCAACATAGGTTCTTAATAAATCTATTGCAAAGGGTTCATCATCAATAATAATACACTTCATGATTTTTTATTTGAGGTTAATTGTCAAGTTAACAATAAATAATTCTCCATTATTTGATATCTCCAAAATATGTTTTGCAGGATATAGAATTGCGAGGCGCTTTCTTACATTTTCAAGTCCAATTCCGGAAAAACTGTCTGCCTGATTGTTCCTCTCATTTTTTACTGCCGGATTGCTTACGCAAAGACGGAGAGTATTCTCTCGGCATACAATGTCAATTTTAATCTCTGTTGGCAAATCAAATGATATTCCGTATTTAAAAGCATTCTCAATAAAGGGTATTAACAAAAGAGGAGGTATCTGGTAGTTCTCGTTGTCTGTACTTATGTTTAAAGAAATATTAACAGGAATATCGGCAGAAATACGCATCCTTTGCAGAGCGACAAATCCCTCAATATGATCTATCTCTTTTCTAATAGATACTTTGTTTGTATTGCTGTCATAAAGTACATAACGAAGTTGTGATGATATTTTTTCAATGATATCTGCAGTTCTTTCATCGCCATAAGTTGTTGCGCTTGAAAATGCCATGTTGAGCATATTAAACAAAACATGAGGATTCACTTGAGCTTTTAAAAAATCCAGTTCTGCAGTAAGCTTCTGTGATTTAAGTTCCTGCCTTTGATTCTCAGATTTTAGCCACATTTTGATAAATCCATAACCAAGAGCAATCGCCAGAATAAAGAGATTGAATATCAGGGTGACAACAAATTGACTGTAAAGTGACTCATTCTCTGAAGAGTAGTACGCAGGAAAAAGGAGGTAATCCATTGTTGCCTCAAAAATTGATAATCCTAACAGCGTTAGGGTTATTTGGATAATGAAGAGAGAGGTGGATTTTCTTACATAGTATATGTTTATCAGTTTATATGATACAGTGTAAAAAAGGATAATACTAAAGATTGTTCCGACTGCTACAGGATAGGCAAAATCGCCCATATCTCTCCTTACGTTTCCAAGAGTTTGTACAAACCCGGCAAAAATAATGAATCCGGTAAGCCAGATTATAGAATGTATCAAATGTTCCTTGTATTTTGAAATATTCATTTCCGTATGGAATTAATTTGCTTTTTCTTGTTTTATGTCTTTTAATTTCGCTTTACATCTCAAATTTAAACTAATTAAACTATTAAAAGATGGCAGTTGGACAAAAACGCAAGAATTATATTTAAACGATATGTATTAGATGACAATCGCTATTCGTCATATAAAGGTGTTGCTTTAAAAAGTAATCAGGTTGTTGGTCATATATATTTGTGCTGATATTTGAACGCCTCTACATTCGTTAAAAAAATAAACTAAAACCAAATGAAAAAATTATTATTTACACTATTTGTGATTTTAATCTCCATCGGCATGATGGCAAAAGCATCCCCGTTAAAAGAGGGATCGGAAAGACAAGACCAGTTTGCAGGAAAATGGTTTGGAGACCTTGTGATTAATCCGAATTTTAAACTTACGATTGCATTCGAAATTACAGCAATGGCAAACGGAGAGTATGATGCTGTAATGCACAGTGCCGATCAGAAAAGCTATAATATAACGGTTGACAAGGTTTCTGCAGATGGAGATTCAATAATGATGGAGGTTAAAATGTTGGCAACTGTTTTTAACGGTCATCTTGTTAAAGATTCAGTTTCAGGGCTGAAAACACAACTCAAGGGAACTTTCGGAAAGCCTGGTGGTCAAGCCCTGCCTCTAAACATGATAAAATGTGAAGAGTTTCCTTTTCATGTTGCAAAAAGGCCTCAGGAGCCCAAAAAACCCTATCCATACCATTCCGAAAATGTGAGTTTTAAGAATACAAATAAAGGTATTTCACTTAAGGGGACATTTACAAAACCATTTGGGTCGGTTAATGCTCCGGTAGTTGTTTTGATTTCCGGCTCAGGACCATCAGACAGAAATCAGACAATTTTTGGACACAAAGTATTTCTGGTAATTGCAGATTACCTGACTCGTAACGGTTTTGCAGTATTACGCTACGACGACAGGGGTGCAGGAGAGTCTGAGGGAAGCTTTAGAAATGCCACAGTAAGAGACCATGCCGAAGATGCGTCATTCGCGATTAACTACCTTAAAAGCAGATCTGATGTTGACTCTTCAAGAATAGGAATATTAGGTCACAGTCTGGGAGCAGAAATAGCTCCGATTGTCGCTACTATTAACAGCAGCACATCTTTTATTGTGTTAATGGCCGGCTCTGCAATCTCTTTAAGAGAGGTGATTCTTGAGCAGTGTGATGCAGTATACACATCAATGGGGGCATCAAAAGGGGCAATTGCACTAAACCGGGAGATATTGGAGAGCACAATGAATATCTTTAAAAATTCTGTTAATGACAGTGTTGCCAAAGAGGATATTAAACGGAGCCTAGCCTCATTTGACCAGAGAGTTGCCGCACTTGACCAAACTGACAGAGAGAAGATAGGACTCTCTTCACCACTAAAACTTTCAGATTATAGCAATCTGCTGATGCCATTTATGCGTTACGACCTCTTTCACAACCCTACTGAAACGCTTAAAAAAGTAAAGTGTCCAGTATTTGCACTGATTGGAGATAAAGATATTCAGGTATTACCCTATAACCTTAATCTTATTGAGCAGGCTTTGATTTTGGGAGGTAATAAAAGGGTCACGACAAAACTCTACAAAGACCGAAACCATCTGCTCCAGGATTGCACAACCGGAGAAGTTTCGGAGTATGGAGATATTGAAGAGACAATTTCAGAGGAGGTTATTTATGATATTATTGATTGGTTAAAACATCAGACTCGCTAAAGGTTTCAATAAAAAGAAAAATGCAACTTGTACAACAATTATGTTATGCAATAATTAGCAACTTATAGTAACTTTAGGGAATAATACCCCCAATAATGAAACAAAAAGTGTCACTTGTATTGTCCGGAGGAGGAGCAAGAGGAATTGCTCACATAGGAGTAATAGAGGAACTAGAAAAACAGAACTATGAGATTGTCTCAATAACAGGAACATCCCTGGCTGGGCATGTTGGGAGTATTTATGCATTGTGGGAATCAGACGATATTCGGCAATAAAATTTCTGGAGATGTACATGAAAAAACATATGAATACCGCTTTATGGAAACTTTAAAAACATTAAGAAAGATTCCTATTCTTAATAGAAAAAAAATCGACCCCGGAAAATTCATATTTACCGGCAATGTCCCTGATGAAGAGATTGTTGTCCAATTATTTAAATACAACAAAGTCGATTGCATAGAGAGTAAGATAGAAACTCCATCCAGCATTGAAGAGTTTCAAAGTGACAAATACCATTATTGGTTAAATATTTATGGGTTAAGTGATGTTGATGCTATTACATCAATCTGTAGCAGGTACAATATTCATGATTTAGCTATTCAAGACATACTTGATGTCAATCAAAGGCCTAAATACCAGGAGTATGATGACTATTCATTTCTTACATTAAAGTCAATTGTCCCCTCAAATAATGAATTGATTACAGAGCAGATTAGTTTCATCCTAAGTAAGAACTTCCTAATTTCATTTCAAGAAAGAAAGGCAGACTTCTTTGAGCACCTAAGATATAGGCTTAGAGAGGACAAGGGCGCCATCAGGGAGAAAGGTTCTGATTATTTACTCTATGGAATGCTTGAGTCAATTCTTGACAATTATTTTAAAACGTTAAGCCAGCTAGATGAAGATATTGAAAAACTTGATATGACTGATTACACCAAGGAATTACTACCAAGCACTTTAGTATTGATTGAAAATCATAAAAAATTGGTTCATTTCATTAAAAAATCAATTCTTCCAATAAAAGATTTTTTACAAATATTAGAAAGGCAAGAGAATAAATATATAGAAAAGAAAAATTTAAAATACTTTTTAGAGATCAAAGATCTGTGTTTAACCCTTGTTGATAGCTGTGATATTTTACAATCGTCTCTTGAGAGTAGTACAAACCTGTTCTTTTCTGTCCAGGGGCATCGAATGAATCAAATAATGAAAATTTTAACAATTGTTGCCTCTATTTTCATCCCATTAACATTTATTACGGGTATTTATGGTATGAATTTTTATAATATGCCTGAAATACATTGGAAATATGGTTATGCAATAATATGGTTGCTAATCATAGTAATATTTTCTTCAATGATATTTTACTTGAAAAAACGAAAATGGTTTTAATTATAGTTCGTTTTTTTGATATGAAGATGACTAAAAATTTGATTTTCAGGCAAAATTCCTAACTTTAAATTCGAAAAAATTTAAACGCCATGAAAATTTCCCTAAAATTTTTCAGTTTTATCGTAATTGCTCTAACTGTAATTGCATCATGTAATAAGGGTCTGAACCGGGTTTTTATTAAAAGCGGGGACTTTTCAATTAAAAGCATCGTTGCCGATGGCAAAACCGTTCAGAAATTTGTTTATAATAGTAGTCGTCAAATTGCAGAGACTCATAGTTTCTTTTTTTTTAACAAGTACTCATACGATAAGAATAATCGTCTGGTAAAACAGGAGGTTGCAGTTGATCCCGACATTTACTCTTCTTCAATGCACAATAAGAGCGAATTAATGACATCGCAAAACTCAACTTTTACCAACTATTATATTTTCGAATACAATAATGCCGGAAAATTGGTAACACAAAAAAACTACTTCAAAAAGGAAGATAAGTTTGAGTACACATCAAAGATCAGTCTTATATATGAGGGAGATAAGATTGTAAAGCGAAATATTCATGATGCCACGAATTCCATTACACAATTCTATACCTATGAGTATGACAGTAAGGGAAATGTAGTAAATGAAAAATATTATAGTTTTCTTTTTATTACAGGAACTGAGCCAAAGCTTATCAGAGAGACCTCGTTCAAATACGATGATAAAAATAATCCATTTAAGATTTTTCAGGATTTTGGAATCCCGGGGTTTTATTCAAACACAAATAATATAATTGAATCCAATTCTGTTTTATATGAAAATGTGCCCGGAGTTGAAAAATATACCACATCCAGGACAACCTACGAGTACAATGACAAAGGATTTCCCACAATAGTGAACCAATCAGAAGAGTACATTTACGATTAATCAATCAAATATTAACATAAATACTTACAATTGCTACAGTCTCTCAATTGAATTAAATCACATACGATATGTTAAATAAAGAACAAAAAAGCAGTATTTTACTTTTGCTGGCATCAAAGGCATTTGAGAGACTGGGATTTTATACTATTATGGCAATTCTTGTTAAAGATTTAATGGATTCATTGGATATAGAACCACATAAGGCAGCTATTTTCTACAGTGTTTT
>JAUYTX010000098.1 GCA_030695025.1 Bacteroidales bacterium
TCTTGAGTGCTGCAGCATGGAACCTGAAGAAACTAATGGAGCAATTAGTGGCAGATGGGAAGAAACGAATTTTTGCCTTCCTGGAAAAACTCCTTTTCCTCCCAATTGTAAACTTTAAAACAGCTTCATAAGGAGCGACTACTTAAATGACCTCTGCCACCTTTTATGCGGTTAATCAGCATTAGAGGGTATCCTCCTTTTTCTAGCATTGTGCAGTCGTAATTTGATTCAATTATAAGGTTGTGTGAAAGTTTGCAGAAGTCAATCACTTTTTGTGTCATCCTGCCAATATCTGTAACGAATGTAAATTTTTCACCTTTAAAATCAATGTGATAGCCTAAGGTTTCGGTAGCATCATGAAAAACTTCGAATGCTGTAATATTTACCCCTTTAAAGGTGAATGCCACCTCTTTTTCGATCTCTTTTATAAATCCATTTTTAATACCCCTCGTTGCGGGATGTGTGCTCAAAGACTTTAGTATCGGGCCGGTAGAGATAAAGGGTTTGTTATATCTTTCAACAATTGCTTTGAGATGTCTTACGTGATCTGAATGGTCATGAGTAACCAGAATAAGGTCAATTGAGTCTATTGGAATTGAATATTCAGCAAGTCTCTTTTTTATTGATCTGGGCCCTAATCCGGCATCAATTAAAACAGAGGCAAACTCATCTCCAATGTAGTAACAATTACCGCTGCTACCGCTTGCAAGGCTAATAAATCGGATCATATCAATTTTTCAACCTCAGTTTTTAAATTCATATCGTGGTTAAAGAGTAGTGTATGAAAGCCCAAGCTCTGTGCTGTTTGAATATTTGCCGGAGAATCGTCAATAAAGAGTGTTTCAGAGGCTTCAAAAGATGCATCATTTGCCATCTTTATAAATATCTCACTATCAGGCTTGGCCATTTTCATCTCATAAGAGAGAAAAAGTTTATCAAAATAATCATTAATTGTCAGATTGCCTTTATTGAAGAAAGGTCTGACAACTCTCATTGCTATCTCATTTGTGTTGCTTAGCATATACAACCTGAACTTTTTCTTGAGTGAGATGAGAAATTCAAGTTTGTCATCAGATATTACTTCGAGAAACGACCCCATTGCAAAATCTATCTGATCATTTGTTACTTCATTCTCAATATAACTTCTTAAAATGTCCCTAAATACACTAGTTGTTATTGCTCCTTTTTCATATTCGAGAAAAAACCCTCCCTGCACATATTCATTGAGTATTTTCCCAAAATCGTCAAATCCGATTGCGTGAAAGGCGTCTTCGCAAGCTCTCCTGTTTAAAGGCACAAGAACACCTCCAAGATCAAATACAATGTTTTTTATCATAAAACTCCTGTTCAAAATTTATAGGGGTATCTGAAAATACCCTTTTCTGTGATTATGGCACTTATCAGTTGTGATTTTGTCACATCAAATGCCGGATTGTAAACACTTATGTTCTTAGGTGCCATTCTCTCTGAATACCACATTTCAGTCACCTCTTCAGGTGAGCGTTGTTCAATTACGAAACTGTCGCCTGTTAATGAATCATTATCAATTGTTGTTGAAGGACCTGCAACATAAAATGGAATTTTGTAGTATGAAGCCAGCACAGCTATTGAGGATGTGCCGATTTTGTTTGCAGTGTCTCCATTACGCGCTATTCTGTCACAACCGGTAATTACAGCGTCAATTTTACCCTCTGACATGAGTGAACTGACCATGTTGTCACAAAGTAGAGTTACATCAATCCCTGCTCTCATTAACTCAAATGAGGTTAATCTTGCTCCCTGCAGTAAAGGTCTGGTTTCGCATGAGTAAACTTTTATATTCCAACCCTTTGATTTTGCAAGATAAATTGGAGCTAGTGCAGTTCCATATCTGGAAACTGCAAGGTGACCCGCATTGCAGTGTGTAAGGATTGACATTGAAGGCTTCAACAGGCTGATTGCATTTTTAGCTATCTCAAGATTAGAACCAATATCTTCATTTTTAATTAATTCTGCCTCCTCTCTGAGCTTTTGATTTATCTGCTCAACTGTAATGTTTTTGTCTTTCGATATTTTTAAAAACCTATCCTCCATTCTATTAAGGGCATTTGATAGGTTTACGGCAGTAGGCCTTGTCTTTAGAAGAAGGTTTTTGATTCTTGCGAACTCATTGTGGTAATCATTTATACTCTTTATCCCGGAATTACACATTAGAACAGAGAGTCCGTATGCAGCTGCTATTCCTATAGCAGGGGCCCCTCTTACCTTGAGAGATGTTATAGCATCTGTAAAATCATCTTCATTATGCAGAATGATAAAAACCTCCTCATTAGGCAACTTTGTCTGATCAAGAATTTTTAATCCCAGACCGTTGTTGCATATTGATACTGAATCGTATTCAAAAAGGGCTTCATCCATTATGCTTCGTTTTTTAATAAATCATCTCTTAGCTTAATCAAACGCTTAATTCCTTCTTCATTAAGCTTAACCGGGCTATCTCCTCTGGTTGAAATTAAGTGACATATTTTACAATGGTGTTCAAACACTTCAGTTCTCCACCAAGCATCTCTTAAGTTCTCTCCCCAGGTTATAAGGCCATGATTCCTAAGTAATATAACCTGTCTGTTTACACATTCTTGCTCCATTTTTTTTGCAAGCTCAGGCGACCCCGGCATAATAAAGGGAATATCACAAATCTCTCCAGTCCATATAAGGGTTTCAGGACTTGTTTCAATAAGCGGTGTCGATTTTGTATAGGCATATGAGCATACATAAGGAGGGTGAGAATGTATTACTGCCCGGGCTTTAGGATTTGCTCTGTACACTGCAAGGTGGGAAGAGAGCTCAGACGATGCACTCTTTAAACCGTACAAGTATCTACCATTAATATCAGTTATTACCATATCTCCATACTCGAGTGACCCCTTTGATTCAAGTGTGGGTGTTGTAATAATTATATCTTCATCTGTTTTTACCGAAAGATTACCACCGTTCGCATCTGCAAATCCTTTTTGGTAAAGCAAATTCGAAAATGTAGCAAGTAGTTTTGCTGCCTGGATGTATCTTTCGGGTATAGCATTCATTTATAGTACAGATATAAGTTCGATGAAGAGTCTTGTCATTTTATCAGCAGCCTTATTTGCAGCGTCTACAACATCGTCTCCATCATTAACAAAATCTTCAGAGAAGCCAAATGCCTCATTTGTTATTACAGAAACTCCAAAAACCGGTATTGATGAGTGTCTTGCAATAATAACCTCAGGAACAGTTGACATACCCACAGCGTCTGCTCCTATTGTCCTGAAAAATGAGTATTCTGCAGGAGTTTCATAAGTTGGTCCGGTTCCGGCAAGATATACCCCTTTGTGAACAAGAATATTGTTATTTGCAGCTATCTCTTCTGCCATTGAGATGATTTTTAGATCATAAGGGCGTGTCATATCAGGAAATCTCGGGCCAAAATCATCAAGGTTTTTTCCGATTAGTGGGTTTGGCATAAGATTAATGTGGTCCTTCAGTATCATCAGGTCCCCTACTCTGTATTTCTCATTTACTCCTCCTGCTGCATTCGAAACAAAAAGGTATGATATGCCGAGCACCTTCATTACCCTTACAGGAAGGGTAACCTGATCCATTCCATATCCTTCGTAATAGTGAAACCTGCCCTGCATGGCAATTACAAATTTACCTCCAAGAAGACCGGCAATCAGATTGCCTTTATGCCCAACTGCAGTAGAGGTGGCAAAATGAGGTATTTGATTGTATGGTATAACCGTCTTGTTTTCAATCTTTTCTGCCAGTTCTCCCAGTCCGCTGCCAAGTATTATTCCTGCAAATGGTTTATCACTGCCAATTTTTGATCTCACAAATTCAGCAGCCTCTTCAATCCTTTTTAGAATATTTAAATCCATGTCTCTTTTATTTAATAGATTTATGTTATAATAACTTCTTATAAAGCCTGTTGACATTGTCTAGTATCTCGTGTTCTCCTTGAACAAACCGTTTTTCCATCAACACTTTACCGTTGCAAATTACAGTATCTACACATGAGCTGTTCGCAGAATAGATAAGATTTGCATAGAAGCTGATATTTGGCGTAAACGCATATGAATCTGTATCAATTATTGTAAGATCTGCCAATGCTCCCTCCTTAATAACTCCGGTATTTAGTCCAAGGGCTATACCCCCGTTCCTGGTAGTAAGATTCATTAGTTCGTCAAGTGGCATGGCGGTTGGATCTCCTCTCCACCCTTTCTGAAGGAGTGCAGTCGTTTTCATTGTTTCAATCATGTCAAGATTGTTTGAAGATGCACACCCGTCAGTTCCCAAGGTAACCGTCACTCCTGCGTCGCGAAATTCGTTGTACCTGAATTTATATCCTGATGCAATTTTAAGGTTTGAGTTAATGTTGTGTACAACTTTAACATCTCTTTTTGCAAGTATCTCCATATCTTCGTCATCAATCCAGAGACAGTGGGCAGCAATTGTATTAGCCCCTAGAACACCCAGTTTGTCAAGATATTTTGTTGGAGTAAGACCGTGCTTTGCTATTGAATCTTCGTTTTCTCCTTTGGTTTCAGAGATATGGATATGTACAAGTAACCCATTTGCTTTTGCAAATTCAGCACCCCAAACCAACATCTCTTCAGAGACACTGTATGGTGAGTGCAGACCAATTGCAAAACGATTGATTTTGTTCCACCCTGCAGATTCTTCGTATGCTTTTTGACAATCTTCCTTTATTTTATTCCAACGCTCCTTATCAAAAAGGTCAAGAATTACAAACGGCTGTACGGAACGGAGTCCCATCTCCGAAGCAGCTTTAACTGCGTGTGAAAGGCTCCAGTACTGGTCATTAAAGCAGGTTGTTCCTGTTTTTAACATCTCAAGACATGCCAATTTTGTGCCCCAGTAAACCATCTCATCATTCAGTTTTTTTTCTGTAGGCCAAATCTTTTTGTATAACCAGTCCATTAAGAGCATATCTTCACCGATACCCCTCATTAAGGTCATTGCAGCATGTGTATGCATGTTTACAAAACCGGGTATTAATGTCTTATTTTTACCTTCAATTACCTTGTTTGCGACTAAGTCAATTCTCTCCGAAATCTTTTCGATTGTATCACCTTTGATAAGTATGTCTGTGACTTTATCGTCAAGTGTTATATTCTTAATTAATATCGAATTCTCCATTTAATTTTTAAAATTTTCCAAAAATAGTCATTTTTGAGCCAATATTTAAAAAAACTCTCTGTAGGATAATTAAGTAACTTTACAATAAAAATGAAAATTCTCTGGTTAAACATAAACTCTTCCTATTCTCATACATCTCTCTCAATTCCCGCTCTTCATGCACAGTTAAAGGAATCCGATGAGTCTGAAATAGAGTGGAAAGTTATATCTGGTACAATTAACAGAGATATCTCATTATATGTTGCAGAAATTTTTGAATTTAAACCTCATCTCATACTCTCAACCGCATGGCTTTTCAATCACAATTATCTTTATTCTCTGCTTGTAAGGTCTAAAGCACTTCTGAAAAACACCTCAATAATCCTGGGAGGGCCTGAATTCCTGGGTGACAACTATGAGTATTTATCCCGAAACAGCTTTATTGATGCTGTATTCAGGGGTGAAGGCGAAGAGATTTTTCCTGTGTTTATAGAGATGTTTGTAAAAGGGATGAATTGGTTCTCTTTGCCCGGGTTTTGCCATATAGACCAAAATGGTGGTTATATTGATAATGGAGTGGCAGAGGTTCAGAATTTTTCTGCTCTCAAAGTACCTGAGAGTTCTTCTTTTTTTGAATGGGATAGGCCATTCGTTCAGATTGAAACCTCCAGGGGATGTTTTAACAGATGTTCTTTTTGCATAAGTGGTAACGGTAGAAAAATTGACAACATTCCTATCTCTTCATTAAGAGAGAGGTTAAATAAGGTTAAGGAGAGAGGGATTAAAGAGGTCAGAGTTCTGGACAGAACCTTTAATGCCAATCCTAAACGAGCAATCTCACTCCTAAATCTGTTTGCCGGGTACTCGCCCTATATAAAATTTCATCTGGAGATACATCCCTCGCTTCT
Source organism: Bacteroidales bacterium (assembly GCA_030695025.1). Taxonomy (GTDB): domain Bacteria; phylum Bacteroidota; class Bacteroidia; order Bacteroidales; family UBA932; genus Bact-08. The sequence goes on from JAUYTX010000098.1 coordinate 6,060, forward strand.
TAATGAAGAGATTAAAGAGTCTCTTGTGAAACTTCCCCCTGATCTTTTGCACATTGAGGCCGGTATGCAAAGTCTTGACAATAAGGTTATATCGGAGTGTAATCGATTCGGAGATGTTGATACTTCATTAGAAGGCCTTAAGTTTCTTGTGCAGAACACCCCATTTGAGATACATACAGATCTTATCTCAGGCCTCCCTTTTTATACCTTCGAGCGTTTAAAAACAGATGTAAGAGAATTGGTATTATTAAACCCGGAGGAGATTCAACTTGAATCTTTAAAGCTTTTACCTGGAACAAAATTAAGAGATGGTGCATCTGAATATGGAATCTGCTTTTCTCCTCTCCCCCCGTATGAGGTTCTTCAGACAAGTCACATCTCATTTGATGAGCTGTTAAAGGCAGATACTTTATCAAAAATTCTGGAGGTATTCTTTAACGGAAAAATTCTCAAAGAGAGTTTTGTTAAATTGTGCAATGAAAATAAAAATTTTCTTGAACTGATAATTGAATATTATGATAATACTATGTTTGATTACAACTCAGGAGCAGAAAAAAAAGCCTTGTTGTTTTGGAATTTTTGCCAAAGTCACTTCAAAAGTTCACAAGAGTATATTGTAAAAGAGTGGGTTTGCAGTGGCTATTCTCATCACAAAGGACCGGGTAGTCTTTTAAAAATTTGGAAATTTGGTGACAAAACAATTAACCCTGTTTTTAAAACTGACAGTAAAGAAAATTACTACAAATTTTTAGATTTGGACAAAAAGAGATTTTGGTTTATATTTAATAAAACAATTAACAGTTATAAACCAATTTCAATTTTTATTGAAATATTATAAGCAATAAGGCTAAATTAGGTTACTTTTTTATATTTTTGCAATCAAAATTCAAAATATGATCACAAAAGAGCTTATCTCTCCCAAAAGCATAGTAGTAGTCGGTGGTTCCGAAGATACTCACAAACCTGGTGGTAACGTACTTAAAAACCTCATAGACACAAAGTTTTCCGGAAATCTATTCGTTGTTAATCCAAAATCTGAAAAAATTCAGGGGGTTGTAAGCTATCCGACAGTTGAAGAACTCCCGCAGGTTGATCTTGCAATTCTGGCAATTCCGGCTTCGATGTGCGTCTCTGCAGTTAAGACTCTTTGTAATAAAAAGGCTTGTAAAGCAATAATAATTTACTCCTCTGGTTTTCATGAGTCCAGCAGTGAGGGGGCCTTGCTGGAAAAGGAGATTGTAAAAATTGTAACCAAAGCAGGAGCATCTCTAATAGGCCCTAATTGTATAGGTGTTCTTACTCCCGGTTACTCAGGTGTTTTCACAAAGCCTATTCCCAGATTAAACCCAATGGGTGCTGATATTATATCAGGTTCAGGAGCTACAGCAGTATTTATTATTGAAGCTTCAATCGAATTGGGCCTTACATTCTCATCAGTTTTCTCAGTCGGAAACAGCGCTCAACTTGGAGTAGAGGATATTCTTGAATATCTTGACAATACTTATGTCCACGGCAAGAGTTCTCCTGTTAAGCTTCTATATATTGAAAGTATTAACAAACCTGAGAAGTTGCTTAAACATTCACAATCACTCATCAAAAAGGGAGCAAAAATTGCCGCAGTTAAGTCTGGTTACAGTGAAGCCGGCAGCAGGGCAGCATCTTCTCATACTGGTGCTCTTGCAAGCCCGGACAAAGCAGTTTCGGCACTCTTCACTAAGGCGGGAATCATCAGATGTTACAGCAGAACAGAACTTGTTACTGTTGCCTCTGTACTGATGTACCCTAAGCCAAATGGCAAAAGGATGGCAATAATTACACATGCCGGTGGACCGGCTGTTATGCTGACAGATGTACTATCTGCAAACGGGATTGATATTCCTGAAATTTCAGGACCAAAAGCCGACGCACTGCTTGCCAGATTGTTTCCGGGGTCATCTGTTTCAAATCCGGTAGATTTTCTTGCTACAGGCACAGCGGTCCAACTCTCAGATATAATTGATGCTTGTGAAAAAGATTTTGATGTAGACTCAATGGCGGTAATATTTGGCTCTCCGGGACTTACAACTGTTTATGATGTTTATGATGTTTTGATAGACAAAATAAAAAAGTCAAAAAAGCCTATTTATCCTATTATGCCTTCGGTGGTAAATGTTAAAGATGAAATAGAGCATTTCCAGAATAAAGGTGGTATCTCGTTCCCTGATGAAGTTGCTTTTGGCTCTGCTTTAGCTAAGGTATTAAATCAAAAAACCAACCCTGACAAATTTGACCTTCCGCCGGTTGACACAAAAATGATAAGATCTGTAATTGATAACTCCTCAGACGGATATTTGGATCCTGAAGATGTTCAGATTTTACTTGACGCAGCAGGCATCTCTCGGGCTAAAGAGATAGTGGCCAAAACTGAAACGGCTCTGAGAAAAGGGGCTAAAGAAATTGGATACCCTTTGGTTATGAAGGTAGTAGGCCCTGTTCACAAATCCGATGTAGGAGGAGTTGTGCTGGATATAACAGACGAAGAGACCCTTGTGATTGAGTTTAACAGGATGATGAAAATTGACCAGACAACTGCAGTTCTAATTCAGCCGATGCTCTCAGGAACACAAATTTTCATCGGTGCTAAAAGGGAGGACAAATTCGGACATCTTATAATGTGTGGTCTTGGGGGTATTTTTGTTGAGGCTTTGGGAGATGTAAACACTTCACTAAATCCTGTTTCAAAACAGGAGGCCTCAGAAATGATTCAAAACCTTAAAAGTTACTCACTCATAAAAGGAAGCAGAGGACAGGAGGGCGTTAATGAATTCCTCTTTAGTGAGGCCATAAGAAGAGTATCTGCACTATGTAATTTTGCACCTGAGATATTTGAAATGGACCTCAACCCTCTTCTCGGAAACTCTAAACAGGTTATTGCAGTAGATGCAAGAATACGTATTGAAAAACAAATAAAGAATTAAAATGACAATAAAGACCGGCTTTAATCGTTTGCTAACAAAATGGAGAGAATCAACTCCTGTGACCAGGGGTTTTGTTGTTATTATATTGATTGTTATAACTGGTATTATTGTACGGTGGCGTTTTATTATTGACGAGGCATGTAACGGATTTAAATATTTTTCTAAATAATTATACATATTTTATCAAAATTGCTTTCACTTTTAGATATAATATTATATTTTTGTAAATAATTATAAACTTAATCACAAAATAGAGATGGCACTTAGAGGAGCTATTGTGGTGGATTCAGAAAAATGCAAGGGATGCAGCGTATGTCTTGTAAATTGCCCCACCAATACCATTGCTTTAGCCAAAGAGGTAAACAGCAAAGGATATAATTTTGCCTATATGGCATATCCTGAAAATTGCACCGGATGTACAAACTGCGCCACAGTTTGTCCTGACACATGCATAACAGTATACCGGGTTAAAGTATAACAGTAAAAAATAATTTATTATATGGCAGAACACATTTTAATGAAAGGTAATGAAGCAATTGCCATCTCAGCTATTAGAAACGGTTGTGACGGATACTTCGGTTACCCTATTACTCCCCAGTCAGAGGTTATGGAGACCCTGATGGAGGAAAAGCCCTGGGAGACAACCGGAATGGTTGTACTTCAGGCAGAGAGTGAGACCTCATCAATCAATATGTTGTACGGAGGTGCCTCATGCGGTAAAAAAGTTATGACATCGTCAAGCAGCCCCGGCTTGAGCCTTATGTGTGAAGGATTGAGCTATCTTGCAGGTGCTGAATTGCCTTGTGTTGTAGTTAATGTTGTGCGTGGTGGTCCCGGACTGGGTACCATTCAGCCAGGTCAGGGTGACTACTTTCAGGCATGTAAAGGTGGCGGACACGGTGACTACAAAATGGTAGTGCTAGCCCCATCATCGGCGCAGGAGATGTATGATTTTGTTGATCTTGGATTTGATCTTGCCTTTAAATATTTAAATCCTGTTTTGATTCTTGCCGACGGAGTCGTTGGTCAGATGATGGAAAAGGTAGAGCTAAAACCTATGAAGCCGCGGTGGAGCGATGAGTTTATCAAGTCAACTTTCAAATGGGCAACCACCGGCAAAACTCCTGACAGAAAACAAAATGTTATAACATCATTAGCCCTCGATGCAGCAGTGCACGAAAGGCTCAATCATAAACTGCAGCTTAAATACAAGCAAATGCAGCAAGAAGATGTTAGATTTGAAACATTTATGTGCGATGATGCCGAACATGTTATTGTTGCTTACGGATGTATGGCACGAATCTGCGAAAACACCGTTGAACTTGCACGTGCAGAAGGAATTAAGCTTGGTCTTTTGCGTCCGATAACTTTATTCCCCTTCCCTACAGAAGAGATTAACAGACTTGTCCCTCAATTAAAAACCATGATGTCTGTTGAGCTTAGTGCAGGTCAGATGGTTGAAGACGTTAGACTGGCAGTAAACGGGAGAGTACCTGTTAACTTTTTTGGAAGACTGGGAGGTATTGTCCCTTCTCCTGAAGAGGTGTTCGAAGCATTTAAAAAAGAGATCAAATAATTAAAAGTATTAGAGATGGATCTTAAAGATATAATTAAGCCGGAAAACAGGGTTTACGCCAAGACTCCGGTCCTTACCGAGAACGTAATGCACTACTGCCCGGGATGCTCTCACGGAACTGTTCACAAAATCATTGCAGAGGTCATAGAAGAGATGGGAATACAAGAAAAAACAATTGGTATTTCTCCGGTTGGATGTTCAGTATTCGCATACAATTACGTTGATATTGACTGGCAACAGGCTGCACACGGAAGAGCTCCTGCAGTGGCAACAGCTACAAAAAGGCTTTTCCCTGATAAATATGTGTTCACATACCAAGGTGATGGCGACCTTGCATCCATTGGCACAGCTGAGATTATGCACGCCTGCAACAGAGGCGAAAACATTGTGGTAATATTCATTAATAATGCCATTTATGGTATGACAGGAGGTCAGATGGCCCCTACAACCTTGATTGGAATGAAAACCTCAACTTCTCCTTATGGAAGATCAGAAGAGTTGCATGGAAATCCTTTGAAAATCACGGAACTTATTGCTCAGCTTGATGGAACATGCTTTGTCACCAGACAGTCAGTCCAGACAGCTGCGGCTGCAAGAAAGACAAAACGTGCTATTCGCAAAGCTTTTGAAAACTCAGGTCAGTCAAAGGGGACTTCATTTGTAGAGGTGGTGAGTGCATGTAACTCAGGATGGAAATTATCACCTGTAAAAGCCAATGAATGGATGGTAGAGAACATGTTCCCTCAATATCCACTAGGTGACATTAAAGACAGATAAAAAATACAGCAAATATGAAAGAAGAGATAATAATTGCAGGATTTGGCGGACAGGGAGTTTTATCAATGGGTAAAATTCTTGCCTACTCCGGTATAATGCAAAATCAGGAGGTAACCTGGATGCCATCATACGGCCCTGAAATGAGGGGGGGAACTGCCAATGTAACAGTTATCCTCAGTGATAAAAAGATAAGTTCACCCATATTAAGCAACTTTGATACAGCAATTATCCTGAACCAACAATCGCTGGATAAATTTGAAAGTCAGGTTAAATCAGGTGGATTACTTATATATGACCCGAATGGAATTACCAGACATCCGGTACGTAAAGACATCACTGTTTGTACGATAGATGCAGTAGATATTTCTGCTAATCTTGGAAATTCAAAAGCTTACAATATGGTAGTACTGGGAGCATTTTTAAAGAAAAAGCCAATTGTAACACTTGAAAATGTAATTAAAGGTCTTAAAAAATCGATTCCCGAAAGGCATCATTCTCTGATACCTATGAATGAGAAGGCAATCAGCATAGGAATGGAAAAAGTTAACGATATTAACAAAATCTGATAACCTGTACCAAACTTTTAATGCTCCCTCTTTGTTAATCAAAGTGGGAGCATTTTTTATTTATATACATTTTAATTATTATCTTTGCGTTGCTACGAAAGATTATGAGCACAGAATATCAATCAGTCATAAACGGACTAAAGTCAAAAATTGAGACGATAATCTCAAAATACGAACAAGTTGCGGCACAAAACCACAAGTTGTCTCAAGAGCTCATTATCTGCAAGGCAGATGAGGAAAAAAATATTAACAAAATAAAGGAACTAGAAGAAAAAGTAAACAAATTACAATTGGTTGAAGCTTTCAAGACATCATCAACCGATGTTAAGGAGGCAAAGCAAAAGATTGGAAAAATAGTGAAAGAGATAGACAAGTGTATAGCTCTTTTAAATGATTAAGCAATGGAACAACAATCGATACAAATCAGCATCGCTGACCGCTACTACCCACTGAGAATCCCAGCTAACGATGAAGAGAAGATCAGAGCAGCGGCCAAGATAATCAACGAAAAAATTGCACTCTATAAAAAGAGATATGCAAATCGTGATACCCAGGATGCTCTTTCAATGGCTCTGTTGCAATTTGTAATCAGGTTAATTGAGGCTGAACAAAAAGAGGAAGCCAATCAAATAACTGAAGATTTGCGTTCACTCGACACACTTCTTGACGAATACATTAAAATCAATCTTAGCTGATTTGGCCATTTTAGTTTAGCCGTTGGTTTAGCTCTTTGCCAAAATCAACACTATTAAAATACCGAGCCAACTCGATGATCAAAAACAGGCCTATTTACCCTCGGGGATTCCGTTTACGGGACGTTGGACGTTTGCGATCACTAATCGGAGCTCAAATCTTGTTTATAAGATTTTAGCCTAAACAGCTAGATCAACGGCTTTTTTAACTCGCTCAACACATTACATATATATAAAATTTAAAATGGAAATTATACTAACTATTTTGCTTCCCGCACTGGCAGGCTTTGGCGTTGCCTATTATGTGGGAAACAACATTATCCTTAAAAGAAGAAGAGACGAAATATTAAGATGTGCAGAACAAGACGGTGAGAATATTAAAAAAGAGAAGATTTTTCAAGCCAAAGAGAAGTTTCTGCAACTCAAATCCGAACACGAACAACAGATTCTCGAGCGCTCAAACCATGTAATTCAGCAAGAGGCAAAGTATAAGCAACGAGAATTGGTGCTTAACCAGCAAAATGCCGAAGTTCAAAAAAAGACGCGAGAAGTTGACGCTATAAGAGAAAATCTTAAACTTCAACAGGAAATTGTAGAAAGAAAAGGTGAAGAGTATGAAAAATTAAGGCAGGAGGCTATTCAAAAAATCGAAAACATTGCAGGACTTTCGGCTCATGATGCTAAAAATCAACTCATAGAAACCATGAAGTCTGAGGCAAAAAGTCAGGCAATGTCATATGTAAGTGAGGTAATGGATGAAGCCAGACTTACTGCAAGTAAAGAGGCAAAAAGAATCATTATCAATACAATCCAGAGAATTGCACCTGAAACAGCAATTGAAAATGCTGTTACTGTTTTCAATATTGAGAGTGACGAAATCAAAGGAAGAATTATTGGAAGAGAGGGTAGAAACATCCGTGCGCTTGAAGCAGCAACCGGTGTAGAAATTGTTGTTGACGACACACCTGAAGCTATTCTTCTTTCGGCATTCGATCCCGTTAGAAGAGAGGTTGCCCGTTTGGCTCTTCACCAGTTGGTCACAGATGGACGTATTCACCCGGCAAGAATTGAAGAGGTAGTTGCTAAAGTCCAGAAACAACTTGATGATGAAATTCTTGAAACCGGAAAAAGAACCTGCATAGATCTTGGCGTTCATGGCTTACACGTTGAGTTGGTAAAACTCATTGGCAGAATGAAATATAGGTCATCTTATGGTCAAAACCTTCTTCAGCACTCAAGAGAGGTTGCAAATATTGCAGCAACTGTTGCATCTGAACTTGGTCTTAACCCTAAGATTGCAAAAAGGGCCGGTTTACTGCACGATATTGGAAAGGTTTCCGATGAAGATCCGGAATTGCCACATGCGATACTTGGAATGAAGTTGGCCGAAAAATATAAAGAAAAACCAGAAATTTGCAACGCTATCGGTGCACACCACGAAGAGACCGAGATGAATTCTTTAATATCTCCGCTTGTACTTGTGAGTGATGCAATTTCGGGATCAAGACCAGGAGCCAGAAGAGAGGTAATTGAATCATACATAAAAAGGCTTAAGGAGATGGAAGATCTAGCACTCTCCTACCCTGGAGTAACTAAATCATACGCTATTCAGGCAGGAAGAGAACTTAGGGTTATAGTGGGTAGTGAATATGTTTCAGACAAAGATTCTGAGCAACTATCTCTTGATATCGCAAAGAAAATTCAGGACGAACTTGTTTATCCGGGTCAGGTTAAGATAACTGTAATCAGAGAGACCCGTTCAGTAAGTTTCGCTAAATAAACCGCTGTAAACTTTGTGATTACAGCCCAATAATTAAAATGTGCCAACATCATTCAATGAAGTTGGCACATTTTAATTTAGTTGATATACTAATATTTACACAAAAGCATCGTGGAGGATTGTCTTATTCGCCAAAAAGTATTTTGTAATCTTTTTCTGCTGCTCCTTTAACCAAGTTTTCCGGAACAAATTTCCATTGGTTTAGTCTCTCTGGTGTTATAGAGCCATCACGTTTTAATTTATTGTAAAGCATCTCTCTTATATCTGACAAACGTTCTACAATTCTGCCTTCAAGCTCCTCTTTTGGAATACCTGCGCCAAGTTCAAGCATGTCGCCACCTCCACTTGCCCTGTATGAAGAGAGGGCAACCTTGTATCTCTTTTTAAAGTCAAAAGGTTGACCATTGCTATCTGAGATAATTAAAATTCTTTCACCATCTCCTTTTGTAGCATCTACTTCATATATCAGGCCAGCTGCAGAATCAAAATTAAAGAATATATTTTTAAACCTGCCTCTGTCACCTCTTCCTCCAATGTTAAGTTGTAAAAATGGGGCGTTATTTCCAGCCATTTTATTAACCCATTTTGAGTATGAGAATTCAAGGTAGTTTTTAATCTCTTCTCCGGTTAGTTCAATAACATATAGTTGATTTTCGTACGGATAGATGTTTAATAAATCCTGGAAATTCAAATTGCCGGCTTTAACCGTAACATCCATCGAAAGTGGTGCTACAAAAGAGATTTCGGCTCCGGAATTTTCAAGTTGTAATGTATGAATCATATCGATATACTCCGAAGACCCAAAATAAGCATCTCTGGTTGTAATGCTTTTGGTAAGAGATCCTACATGTGTGTTGGTAAACGCCTTGATATTGTTAAAACGCTCTTTAAAGTAGTTATTGTACTCTTTATCGGGTTCAATTTCTCTCATGGAGATTAAAGCGCCCTCAATGTTTTTTGAAATTATCTGCCCATCGGAAATTCCAATTTTTACAGAGGCATGTGACAGAGAACTGGCTCTTGATCCGCCCTCCATTACCCAAACGGGCCTATCTCCATTATAGACAACCTCTGCAGTGCTCCTATGGTCATGTGCGGCAAAAACGATGTCTATACCACTTACATTTGACGCAACATACCTTGCCGGATTTTCCAATGAATTCTCTTCTGTTGTTCCGAGGCCTGCGTGTAAAGCTGCAACAACCAAATGAGGGTTCTCTTTTGTTTTAACATACTCAACCCAATACTCCAATGATTTTACAATCTCTTGAAATTTGATGCCTTTCCACAAATCAGGAGAAAGCCACTTTGGAATGTTGGGATTGGTCATTCCTATGATTGCTATTTTTATTCCGTCTCTTGTAACAATTGTATATGGTTTAAAATAGGGTTTATTGCTCTTTTCATCTATTGCATTGGCCGCCAAATAGGGAGCCTTCATCTCTCTAATAATTTTATTATAAACTCTTGGACCTGCTTCGATATCATGATTACCTACGACTACGGCATCGTAATCAAGATAATTCATCACCTCTGCAAATATGTGATTAGAAGCTGTATCAATAAAATTGTAGTAGAAGACAGAGTTGTCACCTTGAAGGTGATCTCCCAGGTCAAGAAGAACTATCCGCCTCTCTGAATTCAATCTTGCATCTCTTATATATGTAGCTACAGATGAGAGCGAGTAAGGGTGTGCTATATTTTGCGGAATCTGAGGGTTTTGTGGGTTTTCGGTGTAAAGAGTGTCGAACAGTCTTCCGTGCAAATCATTGGTAGCGTATATATCTATCAAATAAATACCGTCTTTGACCTTTTCTGAACAGGAGTGAATAAAAAGAGAAGATATAAGTAATAATAGAATAAAATTTATTTTTTTCATATGTTTTTTAATTATTAATATTCAATATTATAAGTGTCGGCATCCCTCCAAACAGGAAACTTCTCTCTGAATGAATCCAGTTTTGCCTTATCAATTTCAAAAGTATCATAATCGGGGTGCTCCATAACCGGTGTCAAATAATTGCCCTTAAAATCAACTATGAATTTTTGTCCGCTGTATTCGTTTTTAGGATCGTTGCCCTTTCTATTAACAAATGCATAATAAGAAAGGTTCTCAATTGCTCTGGAACGACACATGGGTTCAATAACACTATCCCTGGCAGCAGGCCAGTTTGCTATGTTAATAATCATGTCGTAAGAGAGTTTTACGTTGCGGCTCCATACCGGAAATCTAAGGTCATAACAGATTTGGAGAAAAATGTTAACCCCTCTGAAATTAACGATTACAGGTGCATTGCCTTTTTTGAATAGACTTTGCTCTCCTCCTGGTGAAAAGAGGTGTCTTTTATCATAATAAAAGTTACCCTCCGGAGTAACAAAAAGGAATCTGTTGTACAAATTATCACCATCTTGAACAGGTATGGATGCCATTATAGCAGAGTCTAACCTTTTCGACCACCCCTTCATCCATTTGTGTGTTTTGCCATTTACACTCTCGGCATATTTGGCGCTAACGGAAAAACCTGTAGTGAAAAGTTCAGGGAATACAATTAGGTCTGGTCTATCTTTATCCTCGTTTATAATGCTCTCAAGTATTTTATCAAAATTAACGAGGTTTATGGCAGGAGACTCCCATTTAATATCACAATTAACCAGTGCTATCTTCATTCAAAAAAAATTATGTTGTATATTGGAGCTCTCATTTCACAAAGATAACCTTAAATCGAAAACGAAAATAACAAAAGGTACTCAATGCTGGTTAAGTTTCATATTAATTACCCCACTAAATACGGTCAGGAGATCGTTTTGGATATTCACAAAGTTAAAGATGTAGAGTGTTCAGAGATATTTGCGTCATGGAAAATGAATTATTTTGACGGTACTTGGATTTGTGAGGTCCCGGCAAGTTATAATTTATCATTAAAATACCGTTATCGCCTGCTCGAAGCGAACTCTCTTGATGTCAATGAAGCTGGATGTGACAGAGTATTGACTTTACCTAAAGGAGAGCAAATAAAGGAAGAGTTACAACTAAAGGGTGAAACCCAACCGGATGATAAAGTTCAAATAGAGGTTAGAGATGAGTGGAGGCATTATGATGATTACACTCCATTCTATGCAACAGCCTTTACAGAGGTTCTATTCGGGAGAAATTGGTCAAATAAAACAGATAATGGAAATTTAATTGTTAATGTCTATGCACTTAATCTCCCGGATAATTCAATAGTTGTAATTTCCGGAAATTGTCAAACACTAGGTAATTGGGAGAGTTCACAAACAAAAGAACTTCATTACCAGGGTGGTGGATTATGGAGTATTAGTCTTAATAAAAGAGAACTTCCGGAAACTATTGAATATAAGTTTCTTCTAAGATCACATAACAATGAAGATGTGCTATATAGCTGGGAGGAGGGGTGCAACAGGACTTACAAAAACGAGCCAAATCAAATATCCGTCATAAATCACAATAGAATAAATCTCTCTGTTCAAACTCCACGTATTGCCGGAACCGCAATTCCGGTATTTTCCATTAGGAGTAAAGATAGTTGTGGGATTGGTGATTTTGGTGACCTGCTTAAAATGGTCGATTTTTTGAGCGAAACTTCACAGAACGTACTTCAACTCCTACCTGTGAATGACACAACCGCAACTCATTCCGAAAAAGATAGTTACCCTTATAACGCTATCTCTGTTTTTGCGCTTCATCCGCTTTATCTTAACCTTAAGATGGCAGGAGAAATTTCTGATAATGAATTTATTGAAAATTTCAACATTGAGGCTTCTCTGCTCAACTCACTATCTGAAATCGATTATATTAGAACTGAGAGCTTAAAGTTGAGTTATATTAGAAAGCTGTTTGAGATGAACGGAGAGGAACTTTTGAATTCACCCGAATTTGAACTTTTTTATAAAGAGCACTCCTTTTGGCTCGCTCCCTACTCAATATTTTGCTATTTAAGAGATAGATATAAAACTGCAAACTTTAGATTGTGGCCAAACTTTTCTACTTATAATTATCAAGAAGTTAAGCTATTTTCTGAAAGAGATGAAGATTGCAAAAACGATATAAAAATATCTCTCTTTGTTCAATACCATCTATATAAGCAGCTATCCCAATTAAAAGCTTACGCTGCAAATAAAAGAATTATTATAAAGGGTGATCTTCCGATAGGAATAAGCAGAAATTCAGTTGAGGCATGGACTGACCCCTCTCTGTTTAATTTTGATATGCAGGCAGGGGCACCGCCTGATGATTTTTCTGAAAATGGTCAAAACTGGGGATTTCCTACCTATAACTGGGATATAATGAAGCAGGACGGTTACATGTGGTGGCGAAAAAGGCTTGAATTCATGTCTCATTTTTTTGATGCTTTCAGAATTGACCACATACTTGGCTTTTTCAGAATTTGGGAAATTCCATTAAAATACCGGGACGGCCTTTCAGGAAGTTTTAACCCATCATATTCATATAATTCAGAACAACTTAGATATTTCAATCTGGAGAAAATTTCCGATAATTTGATTAAAAATGGATTATTAATAGAATCTCCCCGGGAGAACATGAGATACATTCCAAAAATCAATGCTAAAAAAACGCAGTTCTATAAACTATTAAAGAATTCTGACCAAGAGGCGTTTGATGTTTTATATGATCACTACTATTATCATAATAATGAAAGATTGTGGTCAGAAAGCGGTTTTTTAAAATTACAGGAAATACTATCATTCACTCAAATGCTGGCTTGTGCCGAAGATCTTGGAATGATACCTGCCTGTGTGCCAAAAGTGCTTAGACACTTTAGGACGCTTACTCTTGAAATACAACGTTTTACAAAAGAGGGTGATAAAAAGTATGCAAATCCATCCCAATATCCATACTTCTCAATATGTACCACTGGTACTCATGATACTTCGACTTTAAGAGGTTGGCTAAACGAGGTTGGTGAAGAAGAGATTCAAGAAGAATTGAGACACGCCCTTAAAAAGGAAACAAAAACTAGCAATAAAAGAGAAATCCTAAGAGAGCTCTTAAGAATCAACCTCGATTCACCTTCGTTTGCAGCAATAATTCCGCTTCAGGACTGGTTTACCCTATCTGACACACTATCACAAAGAGATCCTGATCAAGAGAGAATTAATATACCAGCAGATCCCGATCATATCTGGAACTATAGAATGCATAAAACAATAGAAGAGGTTACCTGCGATAACCTCTTCAAAAATTCTTTAAAGACAATAATAGCCGATTCCGGGAGAAGATCACAAATTTAACTTTTCACCCTCAGAGTGCGCAACTACTACAGCGGCACATGTATCTCCGTGTACGTTTACTGCTGTTCGAGGCATATCACACAACTGTTGAACGGCCAAAATAAGCCCGATACCCTCTAGTGGTAACCCGACAGCACTTAGTACTACCGCGACCATTACCAGTCCTGCCATTGGAATACCTGCTGCGCCAATTGAAGCCAATACTGAGGTTAGAACAATAACAAACTGCTGCCCTATAGATAAATCGATGCCATAAGCCTGGGCAATGAATATTGCAGTAACTCCCTCATAAAGAGCAGTTCCATTCATATTGATTGTACTTCCCAATGGGAGTACAAAACTTGCAATCTTATTTGAAATTCCTGTTTTATCCTGTGATTCCTTGATGGTTAGCGGAAGCGTTGCCCCCGAAGAACATGTGGAGAAGGCTGTCAGCAGAGGAATAGACATCTGCTTTATATGTTTGTATGGGTTCAGTCTTGTAAAGCCAAATACCAAAGCAGGCAAAACTGCCCCTGAATGGATAATGCAACCTGCCCATACTACTGCTGTGTAAACACCCAAACTGCTTATTATACTAATTAATCTCTCATGATCACCGTTCTGGGCAGCAACAATATTGGAAACAATTGCAAAAACCCCAAGCGGTGTAAACCTTACTATGAAAAGCGTCATCTTCATAAACACATCAAATGCCGATGTGAAGAAGTCTGTCATAGTTAGAGATGATTTCTCATTGACCTTTGTTGCAAAAAAACCAAACAGAATTGCAAAGAATATGACGGGCAACATGTTACCCTTAGTCAAATCAACAAATATATTTTCGGGAATAATACTTACAATTTGATCTTTAAATGAAAGTTTAGTAACTGCAAGATCTGTCACCGTTTCGCTCAGATTAAGATCTGCTCCAATGCCTGGCTGAAAAATATTGACCAGCAAAACGCCAAGTGTTGTGGCCAGCAAAGTGGTTAGCAAATAGAACGAGAATGTTTTACCGGCTAATCTGCCCAAATCTTTGTATCCACCCAGACTTGAAACCCCCATTATCAGAGATGAAAAGACTATTGGAATAGAGATCATCTTTAAAGCTCTGATAAACATGTCACCCAGCCACTTAATTGATGGTGTAAATTCATGGAATAAAATTCCAAATGGCACTGCAATTATTATTGCAATCAGAATTTGCCAGTGTAGAGCAATCTTTTTCATTAACGAACCTGTTTTTTATATATTTTATTTAATACCAGCGCAATCGCTCCGTCTCCTGTTACATTGCAGGCTGTTCCGAAACTATCCATAGTTATATAAAGTGCTATCATAAGACCCGTAAGTGTTTGATCAAATCCAAGCATTGATTGCAGCAGTGCCACTGCTGCCATGATTGCACCGCCCGGCACTCCCGGTGCTGCAACCATAGTGATTCCCAACATCATTATAAAGCCTGCAAACAGATCAAAACCTGTATTCATCCCTGACATGTACATAACAGCAAATGCACAAGAAACAATCTTAAGCATGCTTCCCGAAAGGTGTATTGTTGCACACAATGGTATAACAAAATCAGCAATTTCGTCATCAACTCCGTTTTTCTTAGCCTGAGCAAGAGTTACAGGAATTGTAGCAGCCGATGATTGAGTCCCTAGAGCAGTAACATATGCAGGAAGCATTGTAATCAAAGCCTTTAAAGGGTTCTTTCCTGAAATAATGCCGGCCAGAATAAACTGCACCAAAAGGAGAATAATATGCATTGCAAATATTACCAGTATTATTTTAAAGAAGAGAGAGAGAACTGAAGATACCTGACCCTCTGCTCCTATTTTAAGAAATATGCCAAATATATAAAGAGGCAGCAATGGTATTATAACATCCTTAATAATTAAAATAATAATATCCCGAAACTCCCACAGAGCAGATCTTAACTTTTGGCCGTTCACTGCAGAGACCCCCAGCCCGATAACAAATGCAAGTACAAGAGATGTCGTTACACCCATAAGAGGTGGCATTTCAATAGAGAAAAAAGCTCCAATATTTTCAGCCAGTTCTATACCACTTCCGGTTAATGTCTCATCAGGATTAATAAGTAATGGTAATGACCACCTGGTAGTAAAATAGGAGAAGAATCCTGCAACAATTGTTGAACCGTAAGCTATAGCTGCTGTAATTGCCAGAAGTTTTCCTGCACCTTTACCCAAATCAGCGATCCCTGGGGCTACAAGGCCCAGAATAAGAAGCGGAATGATAAATCCCAGAAAATTCCCAAATATTCCATTGATTGTGGCAAATATTCTAACAACCCATAAAGGTGAGAAAAGCGAGAATAAAATACCAAGACAAATTGCAATAATAATCTTGGTTAAGAGCCCTGGTTTGAATTTTGTCATCATGTAAGGTTATCTCTTAAAAGATTTCTCTTCACCCTTCAAAACCCCAACTCCATATTCACCATTGGATTTTGACCAGGCTCTGTGCATAAGACCTGTATTAAAAACAAATGAGATATTTCCATTTTTGTCAACAGCGATTATTCCACCGCCAGAGCCTCCCATTGGATCAATTTTATTAAATATAACCTCATTCGCAGCAGCTTCAAGTGTCATCTCTTTGTATTCCATAAGAGCACAAATGTCATAAGCAACTACTCTTCTGATCCAGAATTCACCATGTCCTGTTCCTGATATTGCAGCTGTATTGTTATTTGCATATGTTCCGGCACCAATAATTGGTACATCACCTACCCTGCCCCACTTTTTACCCGACATACCACCTGTAGATGTTGCTGCTGCAAGGTTACCATATATATCCAGGGCAACACATCCAACAGTACCTCTGGGATCTGTTTGTTCTTTATTATCACGGATTCTGTTGAATTGCTCCTCTCTTTGTCTGGTTGAAAAATAACTGTTGTCTACAACCTCAAGGCCCATTGATTTTGCAAAAGATGAAGCACCTTCTCCTATTAGAAGCACATGCGCTGTACTGTCTTTTACAAGCCTTGCCGCCATGATTGGGTTCTTAATATCTTTGATTCCGGCAACTGCTCCTGCCATTAGATTAGAGCCATCCATTATTGCTGCATCCAGTTCGTGAGTTCCGTCAATAGTTTTTACGGCACCTTTTCCTGCATTAAAGAGTGGGCAATTTTCAAGATATATCACTACGCTTTCAACTGCTTCAATCGATGTTTTGCCTTCATTTAAAAGCATTTCACCGATTCTGATTGCCTCGAGAAGATGTTTTTCGTATTCAGCCTTTCTTTCTACAGTCATTGAAGATGGAGCGCCTCCGGCTCCTCCGTGAAGTGCTATTGCCCATTTTTTTGTTTCACTTTGGGAGAATGAGCTTATTGTCGCAATGGTAATCACCAGAGTGGTGAGTAAAGATTTCTTAATCATTGTTCAGTTTAGTTAGGTTTACAAATATAACATTTTTAGTGTTTTTGTCAGAAAATTAAAAGTTATTGTAAATAGAAAAGAGAGTGACTTTTAACAGACACTCTCCTTTCAGCAACAATACAAACTTAACCTTACTTTATAATTAACTCTTTTATAACATAGTCTGATGGAGAATACTTATCTAAAATAAAAAGAATATATCTTATATCAACTGCTATCGATCTTGAAATATCGTCGTCATATTTGTAGTCCGAAGCTACACCCTGCCAAATCCTGTCAAAATTTAGTCCAACAAGTTCTCCTTTTGAATTCAAAACAGGGGAACCTGAACTTCCACTTGTGGTATGAGCACTGGTTAAAAAATTAACGGCTAGTTTACCCTCTTTTGAAGCATAACTTGCAAATTCCCTGTTAAGTAACAGGTCTCTGATTTTTTTTGGCATATAAAAATCTGAGTCTTCAATATTGTTAAGATATTTTACATTTGCCCCTTCCAGATAAGTTGAACTTGTATACACGATACCATCAATGGCTGCTGTTCCTTTTACCTGACCATAACTGATTCTTTGTGAATTATTTGCATCAGGATAAAGCCTTTTATTTGAATTCATTTCCAACAATCCCGAAATGTAGATATTGTTCATTTCCAGCAATCTTGCCTGAAGTGCACCTCGTTGTCTGTTAATTCTATCAACATTAACCATATAGTAGCCAATGGACAACTGGTAAAGCGGGTCATTTTTGATCACATTAGCAACATCTCTATCATCACTTTCAAGAAATGCCAATAGTTTCACCTTGTCAGTAAATATTGACTTTTCGAATACCTCTTTAGTTAATAGCTCTATATCACCGTTATAATTTGAAATATATCTGACCATCGACTCCGGTTTAAACATATCAGGCATCTCCTTAAAATAGCGATAAAGCATATTACGGAACATTTTTCTGTCTACTTCGTAGTCCCAGTTGTTAAAAAACTGGTTTGTAAGCCCAATTAGCCTTGAAGCTTCTGAATTTGCTGCTTTTAAGTCCTGGTTCTTTCTTGAATAAATTGCAGCAAGTTTTTCAAATTTTCCAATGAAAGGGACAATTTCAGAACCATTAATTCCCGCTTCGTTAAAATAGATTTCAGCAAGGTTGTATTTTGATACCTCCTTATAATGTTCCTCCATCTTTTTAAGAATATCGCCATATTTTTCAACTCTATCTTTGTCTGATTTTACCCAATCAATAAATTTGTTCTCTTCATCCCTCTTTTTATTAACTAAATCCATCTTTGTTACCCCCATAATCTCTCCTTTCCACCTTAGGTAGCTATTACCTACTGACGAAAGTCTTGATGTATATCTGAATTTTAATTCTGGATTTTCATTAATTGCATTATTAAGAATTTCCATCTTATCTCTCCTGATGGCAACTCTGTGGGCATTATCTGTGTAGATTATCTTTTCAAGAGCAAATGATGGTATGTATTGCCGGGTTGAGCCGGGATAACCGGGTATCATTATAAAATCACCATCCTTAACCCCTTTTGAGGATATCGAAAAAAAGTGTTTAGGCTTATATGGGACATTTTTAGCTGAATAAGATGCCGGATTATTATCATTATTCGCATAAACCCTTAGAATTGCAAAATCCCCGGTGTGCCTTGGCCAACTGTAATTATCCTTGTCGCCCCCAAATTTACCAATAGCAAATGGGGGAGCGGCAACCATTCTGATATCTCTGTAAACGGCGTAAACATTCATAATGTACTGGCTGTTGCCAAACAAAGATTGCATTCTAACCTCGTACCTTGTGCCTTTAGTTGCACTCTTTGCTATCTCCTTCCCATTTTGATCAATCTTATCAAGTTTTTCTGAACCTGTTAAGCCCTCTGTCCCTTGGAGAATTGCATCAGTAACATCTTCCATTCTGATAAGTTGCTTCAT
>JAUYTX010000101.1 GCA_030695025.1 Bacteroidales bacterium
CGATCGGGTATTTTTCAACAAGTGATTTTAGAAATTCAACCTGTTGAGCTGCATTTCTCTTCGCACCCTGAGGGCCTTCAAATTTTGAGTAGTCATAAATACCATCTTTGAAAAACTCGCTGGCAGCACAGTCAAGAGCAATTGTAATGTCTTTACCTGCCTCATATCCTGCTTTCTTAATAGCTGCAAGAATTGAATCAAGAGCATCTTCTGTACCGTTAAGCGCAGGAGCAAAACCACCCTCGTCACCAACAGCGGTGCTCAAACCTCTGTCATGAAATATTTTCTTAAGGCTGTGGAATACCTCTGCTCCCATTCTTAAAGCCTCTTTAAAGCTTGGTGCTCCAATTGGACGAATCATGAACTCCTGGAATGCGATAGGGGCATCTGAGTGTGAGCCACCGTTGATGATGTTCATCATTGGAACAGGCAAAGTAACTGCATTTGTACCTCCGATATACCTATAAAGCGGTATTTGAAGATAGTCGGCAGCTGCTCTTGCAACTGCAAGTGATACTCCGAGAATTGCGTTGGCACCTAGTTTAGATTTGGTAGGGGTGCCGTCAAGTTCGATTAGGAATTTATCTATTTGTGTCTGATTCAGAGCACTCATACCCATAATTGCAGGGGCAATAACTTCATTCACATTTTTAACTGCCTGAAGAACTCCTTTTCCAAGGTAACGTGATTTGTCACCGTCTCTGAGTTCAAGAGCTTCATTAATACCTGTTGAAGCACCAGATGGCACTGCTGCTCTTCCGAAGGCTCCTGAAAGGAGTTGAACATCTACTTCGATTGTTGGATTTCCGCGTGAATCTAGAATTTCGCGGGCGTGTACGTTACAAATTTCCATAATTACTTAAATGTTTGATTTTAATCAATATGTATATTTAATACTTTTTCTTAATATGTACTTAATCTTTTAACATGTAGTCAATTGTGCTCACAACCCTTATGGTTTTAATATGAGGGGTGTTTGCATCACGGTCCGATATTGTAAACTGACCTTGATTGGCTCTTTTTATTTTTCCGAGTTTGCTGCCTGAGTCACGGGCAAATTTCTCTGCCGAAGCTCTGGCATTAGAGGTTGCCTCTTCTATCATTTGTGGTTTGATATCATTCAGGCCGGTGTAGAAATACTGAGTCATATACTGGTATTCACCGGCGGTAAGTGCAATACCTTTGTTCAGTAGCTCTGACTGAGTAGATATTATATTCATCACCAAAGGAACCTTATCTGATGTTACAGTTAGAATGCTTGTTATGTTGTACCTGTAACTTGAGGGCTGACTCTGATACCTTTCGGCATTCATATCAATGATCTGAGGTGCTGCGACCGAAATTTCACTCTCATCGAGCCCTTTGGACTTAAGATAATCTATGATTATTTTATTCTTCTGATTAATGGCGTTATAAAGGACAGAGAGGTCGTTGCCAATCTCTTTGTACACAACGGGCCATATTACTTTGTTTGCCGGTACCTCTACCTCTGCAAGACCTTTTACTGTTACAACCCTGTCGTATGATTTAAGGGATACTACTGCACTTTTGATGAAGATTCCCAGGAAGATAAGGCCAATCATTATAAAGAGGCCGGGGAACAGTGATCTGTTACTATGAATACTTCCCATTTTTATCTAAATTTGTGTTTCTCATAATTAGCAAATATCAAGCCATGAAAACTAACCTAAAGCTTATTTCAGCCTTCATTTTAACTCTGATTTTTTCAGCTACTGCAATTGCTCAGAACAACTCAACCTTAAGGATTGTAAGGGGAAAAACAGATACTGTTTTTACTCCTGTTCACTTTGTTACCGGAGTGGATGTTCCAGGTTCTGCGATATATATCAATGATCTTTTAGTTAAACAATATTCTACAGGATCTTTTGGTGCCGAACTTTCATTAGTTGAAGGTGACAACGAGATATCAGTGAGATCCGTAAAAGGTACAACGGAAGAGAGTGTTAAATTCTCGGTTCACTTTAAAATTGCTGTTCCTCTGCAAAGAACGAAAACCGATTTATACTATCCTAACCGGTTAGTTATGACAAAGAAGGGTGCCTATCTTAACTATGGTGCCGGAGAGGATCGGCTCGGCGGTGCAAAGATAAACTTTTTAGCTGAGGGTATCAAACTTGAACTCCTGGATTCGGTAAATAACTTATATAAGGTTAAGTTATCGCAGAATGGCTATGCTTATATCCCAAAACAGTTCACCGAGAATGTACCTTTTGGTACCAAACCTCCCTTCTCACTTACCAGTTCGTGGAGCGTAACAAATGCCGGTAAAGCGGATAGAATAAGAATTGCTCTTCAGGAGCGTCAACCTTATATCATATATAGAGAGAGTGACCCCAACCGTCTGATGGTTGAGATTCACGGTGCAGCTTGCAACTCTAACTGGATTACACAATATCTGGACCTTAAGGCTGTGGATTATGTTCACTACCGTCAGACTGCTCCGGATGTTTTCACTGCAATTATATATCTGAAAGACAAATATAGTTGGGGTTACAGCGTTGACTATGTTGGAAACTCTCTGGATATTACAATTAGACATACCCCTGAACCTACTCTTAAAGGAATGGTTATTGGAGTTGATGCCGGTCATGGTGGTTCGGCAACAGGAGCTGTCAGCACTTCGGGATTAAGAGAGAAAGACTTTAATCTTGCAATGACATATATGTTAAAGGAGGAGCTTGAGAAAAAGGGAGCAAGAGTAGTTTTGAGCAGATCTGAAGATGTTGATGTTTCAATGCAGGAGAGGGTAGATATTTTCAAAAAAGCCAATGTGGATCTTGTAATATCTGTTCACTGCAATGCAGGGGGTCATCCTTTGAAAGAGATGGGTACGAGTACATACTACAGACACATCGAGTATAGGCCTTTGGCAGAAAATATTTTGAAAAGACTTATAGAGCTTAACATAAAGAACTTTGGGCTGATTGGCAATTTTAATTTTGCTCTTAACGCACCTACAGAATTTCCATCTGTACTCGTTGAGGCTCTATTTATGAGTTCATTACCGGAAGAGGAGCTTCTAGCCAGCCCAAAATTCCAGAAAGATATGATGATAAAGGTTGTCAGAGGACTTGAAGATTACCTCTCTGAAGTGAAAAAATCATTAAAATAGTTTATGGGCTTTAAACTCTCATCTAAATTCAGTCCAACGGGCGATCAGCCGGAGGCAATTGAACAACTTACCAACCACCTCAATCAAGGTGTTGATGCCGTAACCCTTCTGGGAGTTACCGGGTCGGGTAAGACTTTTACAATGGCCAACGTAATTGAGAAACTCCAAAGACCTGCCCTGATTCTTAGCCACAACAAAACTTTGGCTGCACAACTTTATGGAGAGTTTAAATCCTTTTTCCCTGATAATGCTGTTGAGTATTTTGTCTCATATTATGACTACTATCAACCTGAGGCCTATATGCCCGTCACTGATACCTATATCGAAAAGGATCTTAGCATAAATGACGAAATTGAAAAATTGCGTCTTTCTGCATCAAGTGCATTGCTGTCAGGAAGAAGAGATGTTATTGTAATTTCCAGTGTTTCATGCCTTTATGGCATAGGAAATCCCGAAGATTTTCACAGTAATACCATTAAAATTGCAAAAGGTCAGGTCCTCTCAAGGAGCAAACTGCTGTATGCGCTTGTTGACAGCCTCTACTCCCGCAACGAAAATGAGTTTACCAGAGGTGTCTTCAGAGTAAAAGGAGATACGGTTGATATCTACCCTGCGTATTCAGACACTGCAGTAAGGATAATCTTTTTCGGAGACGAAGTGGAGAACATAGAATTGTTTGACCCCATTTCAGGAGCTCTGGTTGAGGTACTGGATGAGATTGCAGTCTATCCTGCAAATATCTTTGTTACTACCAGAGAGCGTACCAAAGCTGCTGTAACACAGATTCAGGATGACATGCTTAAACAGTACGAGTATTTTACAGAGATAGGGAAGCATATGGAGGCAAAAAGGCTCAAGCAGAGAGTTGAGTATGACCTTGAAATGATTAAAGAGATAGGCTACTGCTCCGGAATTGAGAATTACTCAAGATATTTTGATGGCAGAACAGCCGGAATGAGGCCATTTTGTCTGATTGACTATTTTCCCGATGATTTTATCACCTTCATTGATGAAAGCCATGTCACCATACCTCAGGTTAAGGCGATGTACGGAGGAGACAGATCGAGAAAGGTCACTCTCATCGAATATGGTTTCAGATTGCCTGCTGCTGCAGATAACAGACCTTTGAAGTTTGAAGAGTTTGAAAACATTATTGGCCAGAGAGTGTTTGTAAGTGCAACTCCGGCAGATTATGAGCTTGGAATTTCTCAGGGACTTATTGTTGAACAGGTGGTAAGACCAACGGGACTACTTGACCCTCCGATTGAGGTTAGGCCAACAAAGAATCAAATTGATAACCTTCTTGAAGAGATAAGGATAAGAGCAGATAAAGATGAACGGGTGCTTGTAACTACACTCACAAAGAGAATGGCAGAAGAGCTGGACAAGTATCTTACAAAAATATCTGTCAGATGCCGTTATATTCACTCAGATGTTGATACTCTGGAAAGGATTGAGATTCTTGAAGACTTTCAGGTTGGGAGGTTTGACGTGTTAATTGGTGTAAACCTTCTTAGAGAGGGACTTGATCTGCCTCAGGTATCACTGGTTGCAATTCTGGATGCCGATAAAGAGGGTTTTTTGAGGTCAGCCAGAGCCCTTACACAGACAGCGGGTCGTGCAGCAAGAAATGTCGAAGGAAGGGTTATTATGTATGCAGATAACATCACCCGTTCTATGGCAATAACCATTGAAGAGACAGAAAGAAGAAGAAAAAAACAGAAGGATTACAACATTAAACACAACATTCTGCCTAGACAAATTGTTAAAGAGGTCAGAAATGTTTTAGGGAAAGTAAGAGACTATTCAATGAATAAAGAGGAGACAAATCCCCTGCTTGCAGACCCTATACTTGCAATGTTTAATCCTTCACAATTGAAGGAGGCAATTATTGCTTCTAAACTTAAAATGGAGGAGGCTGCATTGGAACTTGATTTTCTCAGGGCTGCAAAATTCAGGGATGAGATGAACGCTCTTAAGAGGTTACTTGAAAAAAGCTGAGTATGTTTTCGCAAAAACTGGAAAAGTTTATTAAAACCTCTACTGAAGTTGAGCAGAGATGGATCAGTGAGGCTTATAAAATTGCAGAAGTTGCTCTTTCAGAAGAGAAAAGAGGCAATGGTTTGCCTTTTACCCAGCACATTGAAGCTGTTGCCCAGATTGTTGCTGCTGAGATGGGTTTGATGCCATCTGCAATCGCCTCAGTTTTCCTTCACGAGGCTTCAAGGCGAAATAACTCTTTGCTTGATGATTGCAAAAAACACTTTCCGGATGAGATAATTTCAATGGCTACAGCTCTGAATAAAATTTCGGGCATCAAGCCAAAAGATACCGGTCTTCAGGCAGAAAATTACAGAAAACTGATTGTCAGCTACTCCGGTGACCCAAGAGTTACACTTATTAAGCTTGCCGACCGACTGGAGGTGATGAGAAGTCTTGACATTTTTTCAAAATCCAATCAGATAAAAAAGGCAACCGAAACTCTTTTATTATATGCTCCGCTTGCTCACCAGCTTGGTTTATACAATATTAAGAGCGAAATGGAGGATCTCTCCTTCAAATACACTGACCCTGAAAATTTCAGGACCATCTCAAATAAACTTAAAACAGGAGAGCAGGAGAGAAAAAGGTTGACGGATCTTTTTATTAAACCGATTGAATTGGGTTTAAAAAAGGCGCGCATCAAGTATCAGCTAAAAAGCCGTACAAAAACAGCCTATTCAATTCATAAGAAGATGGCTAAGCAGCAAATTCCCTTCGAGTCTGTTGCCGATGTGTTTGCAATCAGAATAATTGTTGATTCTCCGCCTGAGAGTGAGAAGGAGTTGTGCTGGAGTGTTTACTCAATCGTTACTGAGAACTATACCCCGGATGTAAAAAGATTGAGAGACTGGATAACGGTGCCAAAGACAAACGGATACGAATCGCTCCATACAACAGTAAGCACAAAAGATGGTAACATAATTGAGGTCCAGATTAGAACCAAGCGAATGGATGATGTTGCTGAAAATGGATATGCGTCTCATACACTATACAAAGGGGTCAAAAGTGAGCAGGGTCTGGATATGTGGCTTACAGGTGTTAAGAAACTGCTTGAAGGTGGAGGGCTTACAGAATATGCTGATAATTCCGAATTTTCATTAAACGAAATATTTGTATTTACTCCAGATGGCGATTTAAGAAGACTATCTGCAGACTCCTGTGTGCTTGACTTTGCCTTTGACATTCACACAAATTTAGGTTTGAAATGTTCCGGAGCTAAAATAAACGGAAAACCTGCATCAATAAGAGAGAGGTTGAAAACCGGAGATGTGGTTGAGATAATGAGCTCCAAAAACCAGAAGCCTTCACGAGATTGGCTCAATTATGTGGTATCTTCAAAAGCCAGGGCAAAAATAAAACAGAAACTCAAGGAGGAGACAGGTAAAAGAGCAGAAGAGGGTAAGGAGTTGTTGGAGAGGAGAATGTCAAACTGGAAAATTGAATTCAATGATGATACTCTTGGTTTCTTGCTTAAAAACTACAAATTCAAAACAGCATCTGAGTTTTATGTAGCCCTTGCAGAGGAGAAGATAGATATTTCTGAGATTAAGAGCGCACTGACTGCCAAAGAGGAGGCTGCGGATTCAAAAGATCAGGCCCCGCTCTCAGGATACATTATGAAACCCGAAAAAAGCATCAGGCATGGAGAGTCGGATTATCTGATCATTGACGAAAAGGTAAACAATGTAGGCTTTAAACTGGCAAAGTGCTGTAACCCAATTATGGGTGACGAGGTCTTTGGTTTTGTAACAATAAAAGAGGGTATAAAAATTCACAGAATGAGTTGTCCCAATGCCTCCCGATTAATTGACAACTATCCTTACAGAGTCCAAAGGGTTAAATGGAGGGAGAGTATTACCGGACACAGTTTTCAGGCGGCTCTTCGAATAAGTGGTTATGAAGAGATAGGCGCAGGTCAGCAGATTTTGGAGATAATTAATTCTTTAAATATTTCATTAAGACATTTTTCTATTACCGAACAGAAGGGAAAACTGGAAGCAAAGCTTCAGGTTGCTGTCTCAAACAATCAGCAGTTGGATAAACTCATCTTTAATTTAAAGAAAATAAAGGGGGTAAAATCTGTAAGCAGGATTTCAAATTTATAATTCAAAGCAAAGGATGCAGAACAAATATATCAGAATTAAAGGGGCAAGATTAAATAACCTGAAAAACATAAGCATTGACATACCAAGAGATAAACTGGTAGTTATTACCGGTATTTCAGGCTCCGGAAAATCAAGTCTAGCATTTGACACACTTTTCGCCGAAGGGCAGAGAAGATTTGTCGAAAGCCTCTCGTCCTTTGCCCGACAGTTTCTTGGAAGAATGTCAAAGCCCGATGTTGACGAAATATCCGGCATCCCACCTGCAATTGCAATTGAGCAAAAGGTAAACACAAGAAATCCAAGGTCAACCGTAGGTACTTCAACAGAGATATACGATTATCTGAGATTATTGTATTCAAGAGTTGGTAAAACTTACTCTCCGGTTAGCGGTGGGGAGGTGAAAAGAGACACCCCAGCTGATGTAATCAACTATATTAAAGGGCTGCCTGTTGATGAACCCCTGTTTATTCTCGCTCCAATTGGATGGAAAGATAAAGAGAGGCTAACAGAGAGATTGCTTGAACTTAAAGAGGATGGTTTCACCAGGCTTTATGCCAATGAAGAGATTGTGAGAATTGAGAGTGCACTGTCCGGTGAGTTACCTGTCACTGGTGAAGTTTTACTTCTTGTTGACAGGGTAATAAACCAGAGTGACGAAGAGACAGAAAACAGACTGTATGACTCTCTTCAAACAGCGTTTGCAGTGAATAAGTCCTCAGAAAATGAAAGAGAGACTATATACATTGTATCAGGCAAAACAATTAAGAGCTTTTCAACACTGTTTGAGCGAGACGGTATTATATTCGAGGAGCCATCAGATTTGCTATTCAGTTACAATAACCCTCTTGGAGCGTGCCAGGAGTGTTCGGGTTACGGCAAAATCCCCGGGATTGACGAAACTCTTGTTATTCCGGACCCCACATTGAGTGTATATCAGGAGGCAATCGCCTGCTGGCGAGGTGAGACTATGAAAAATTATTATGAACAGCTTGTTTCATCATCTCATAAATTTGATTTTCACATACATAAACCATATAAGAATTTATCGGAAAGCGAGAAGCTTATTCTGTGGAGCGGTAACGAATATTTCACCGGAATTGACGACTTCTTTAAAATGGTTGAGAAGAACAGATATAAAATTCAATACAAATATCTTCAAAGCAGATATACAGGAAAGTCAATATGTAAATCCTGCATGGGTAAGCGACTCAGGAAGGAGGCTCTGTACGTAAAGGTGGGCGAGAGGTCTATAACCGATCTTTTGGATATGAGTATTTCAGATTTGTATGAATTTATTTGTGGGTTAAATCTTGTTGAATATGAAGCGAAAATTGCAGAGAGACCACTTAAAGAGATTAAGAGCAGGCTGAGATGCCTTATATCGGTTGGGCTTCCTTATCTAACCCTTAACCGGCCTTCAAATACTCTCAGCGGAGGGGAGAGCCAAAGGATAAACCTGGTAAACTCAATAGGAAGCAGTCTTGTGGGCTCGCTCTATATTCTGGATGAACCGAGCATAGGACTGCACCCGAGAGACACAGGAAGGCTTATAAGTGTTCTTAAAGAGCTTCGAGACCTAGGTAACAGTGTACTTGTTGTGGAACATGACGAAGAGATAATGAGAGAGGCAGATCAACTGATTGATATCGGGCCGGAGGCCGGGCGTTATGGGGGAGAATTGGTTTTTCAGGGAGGAGTTGACGATATAACCTCTGCAGATAACGGCTCTAAAAGCCTTACTTTAGCATATTTACAGGGGAGAGAGAAGATTGATATTCCAAAATCAAGAAGAGAGTGGAGTAGTTTTATCCACTTAACCGGAGCCGCAGAACACAACCTTAAGGAGATTGATGTGAAGTTTCCTTTAAAGGTATTTACTGCCGTTACCGGAGTCAGCGGATCGGGGAAGTCAACCCTTGTCAGAGATATTTTCTACCCGGCGCTTAACAGAAAGATTAACCAGTTTGGCGAAAAACCAGGAATTCACAAGGAGATTGGAGGCGATATCTCAAAAATAACATCGGTTGAATATATTGACCAGAATCCAATTGGAAAATCTACCAGATCCAATCCTGCTACATACCTCAAGGTTTACGACGAAATCAGAAGACTTTACTCGGAACAGCCTTATGCCAAGGCAAACGGTTACGGCCATTCACACTTTTCATTTAATATTGATGGAGGTAGATGCCCTGAATGTCAGGGAGATGGAGTGATAAATATTGAAATGCAATTCATGGCTGATGTGCAGATGGTTTGTGAGTCATGTTCAGGAAAAAGATTTAAGCAAGATGTTCTTGAGGTAAGGTACAAAGAGAAAAACATTAACGACATTCTTAATATGAGTGTTTTAGAGGCAATTGAGTTTTTCTCTTCACAAAAAGAGGCTGCAGCGCAAAGAATTGCAGAAAAACTTGAGCCTCTCAGAGCTGTCGGTCTCTCTTATGTGCAGCTTGGGCAAAGCAGCAGCACACTTTCGGGAGGTGAAAGCCAAAGAGTTAAACTAGCATCTTTCCTTGGTAAAGATTCCGGTAATGAGTCAATTTTATTCATCTTTGATGAGCCAACTACCGGACTCCATTTTCACGACATAAAGAAGCTGCTTGACTCATTTAATGCTCTTATTGCAAGGGGGCATACAGTTATTGTGGTTGAGCACAACATGGATGTGGTTAAATGTGCCGACTGGGTTATAGATATGGGCCCTGAAGGCGGAGAGGGTGGAGGCAGAATTGTTTTTGCCGGAACACCTGAAGATCTTGTCAAATGCAGCGAAAGTTACACCGCATTGGCTCTTACTCCCAAACTAATATCCTGACACCTTAGTATAACGGTCAGCAAAGAGAAAAATGAGTTTGGTCCTCTCAAGGAGTGCAGCATAGTCAATAAAAAAATGTACATCAGTAGGTTTATAGGTATGCATATGAATTCCTGATGTGAACATTACAGAGGGAATTCCTGCCTTTGAAAAGCTATGATGGTCTGATGTTCTCATAAAGAGTTCATAAAATGAGGGGCTACCATAAAAAGTGTGGTCCAGATCCATATCAGGCAGATAGAATCGTCTGATAATATCTAAATCTTTTCTAATGTTTCCTCTTACCTTAGAGTCAGCAACATACAAAAGATAATTTTTGTTCTCACCTGGAGGCGCAAAAGTACATCCAACCTGATCAATATTTATATTTAACCTTATCTGAGACTTTTTAACCGGAAGCATAGCGGTAAAATACTCCGAACCTGCCATACTGCTCTCTTTTGCATCGAAAAAAGCAAAAATAATGTTCTTTTTTGGACCATCTCTTTCACTCTTCATCTTTACAAAAAGCTCTGCAATTGCCAGAAGTGAAGCTACCCCGGAGGCGTTATCATCAGCACCATTGTAAATCTGACCTCCGATAATGCCCAAATGGTCATAATGGGCAGAGATTACAATATATTGATCTGTATAATACTGTGCAGTAAGGACTCCAATAATATTTCTGCCAATATGAGTTGAGTCAATTTTGAAACTTTGGGAAAGAGTCTGACTGTAAAAGGGAATCATACCCATCCTTTCTAGTTCAGAACGAATATAGGAAGCTGTAATCAGAGCTCCCGGGGTACCGGTCTGTCTCCCTTTAGTTAGATCGTTGGCAATAAAGGAGACCGAACTCCGCAGTTTGTCAACTGAGAGTTGAGAAGTATAGAATTCGGGAGTTTTATTTTGGGAAAACAATAAAAATGGGCAGAGAGCAAGCCAGGTAACTAATATTGTTTTGATAACTTTATGCATTTATAATTTTTTATATTTGTCAAAAATAATTGTTTTACCACCAATAATGAAAAATAAAAGAGGTACTACGCCCAACAGGAAGCGCAAGTCATTTAAAAACAGAATCATGAAATGTTTAAAGATTCTGTTTTTGTATATTCCACTGCTTTTTGTTTCGATATCATTTTTTTGGATTCTTATTCTCAAATGGGTTCCTGTATGGTATACCCCGCTGATGGCAATACGTTCAGTAGAAAATATTGGGGATGATACCTTTAAAACGCATAAAAAATGGATGCCTCTTGAGAAGATATCCCCTAACATGGTAATGGCAGTAATTGCTTCTGAGGACAATCGCTTTATGGAACATAAAGGTTTTGACTGGGTTGAGATAAGTAATGCACTTGATGCAGGGAAAAAAGGAAAAAGGTTAAGGGGAGCCAGTACCATTTCTCAGCAAACTGCAAAGAATGTTTTTTTAACCCCTTCCAGATCGTGGGTAAGAAAAGGGTTAGAAGCTTGGTTTACAGTTGGTATAGAGTATATTTGGGGCAAAAAACGTATCATGGAGGTTTACCTTAACGTGGCTGAAATGGGAAAAGGGTTTTACGGGGCAGAGGCTGCTGCGCAGAACCTTTTCAAAAAATCGGCACAAAAATTGACACAGAGAGAGAGTGCTCTAATAGCAGCTACACTTCCAAACCCGTTGAGAAGAAGGGCAGACAGGCCTGGCCCATATGTAAGCACCAGGGCAACCGATATTCAGGATCTTATGAACAAAGTAGCCAGACCTGAATGGCTTGACAATAACAAAAACGTTAAACAGAAGAAAAAATGAGAAGA
Source organism: Bacteroidales bacterium (assembly GCA_030695025.1). GTDB lineage: Bacteria > Bacteroidota > Bacteroidia > Bacteroidales > UBA932 > Bact-08. The sequence continues at coordinate 11,879 of JAUYTX010000101.1, forward strand.
GTATTACTAGTATTTGTTGTCAATCTGCTTGTGTTTACAACTCTATTTGCACAATACGACAAACAGCAGTTTTTTTTCAGGGGCAGACAGGCATTGATAGAGGGTAAATACTCAAACGCAATAGAGCAGTTTAATGTATTGGTTCAACTGGATACAAACCTTTATGAAGCATATTTTTTCAGAGGAATTGCCAAATACAACCTTGGAGATTTTTTAGGTGCACAAGTTGATTTCGATCGGACACTTTCAATAAATCCTATTTATACTCCGGCTTATCACTACAGAGCAATTACACTGAGCCGTACCGGAAAATACGATCTTGCATTAAGAGATCTGGAAGAGGCTGTAGACCTGAGACCAAGTTATATTGGCCTGTACTTCAGCAGGGGTGTTACCTATTTTTTGTCACAGCAATTTGAAAAGGCGGTAGAAGATTTTGACAGATTTATAAGGCGGGACTCTAAGGTGGGAGATGCCTATCTGAACCGTGGTGCAAGCCACCTTTTCCTTGGAGATACACTCAAGGCAATGAATGACTACAATACAGCCATTAGCCTTAACAGGTTTGACCCGGAAGGTTATATAAGGAGGTCAAGAATTCATATAATGCAAAAGAATACAGCTCCGGCTCTTGAAGACCTTACCTCTGCAATCTCTCTGGACAGTACAAACACCTTTGCTTTTTTTAACAGAGCTCTTGTAAGATACGACAACAAAGACATTATGGGCGCACTTAAAGATCTGGAAAAGGTACTTGAGCTTGATCCGGGAAATGCCCTTACTTTATATAACAGAGCTCTTATAAGATCTCAGATTGGGGATTATAACAATGCAATAGATGATTATGACAGAGTTATAACCATAAACCCAAATAATGTACTTGCGTATTACAACAGAGCATCAGTTTTTGTACAATTGGGCAGATATAGAGATGCAATGGATGATTATTCACAGGCAATAAACCTCTACCCCGACTTTGCAAATGCATATATGAACCGTTCTTACGTTAAAAATCAGCTTGGTCAGTTCACCTCTGCCAAAAGCGATTTTGACATTGCTCAAAAAAAGGTAAGAGAGTACAGATCGTTGCAATCAGATTCTACTGGTGTTTCGGCCTTTGCTGATACTACCAGAAAATATGACCGTTTACTTGCACTTGATGCCGATTTTGCCAAAAGAGATTTTAACAACGAACTGCTTCAGTACAGAGATGTTGATATTCGTCTGAAACCACTGTATAAATTCCGTCCGGATACTGAGAGAAAAACGTTGGTGGCACTGGAAAACAGATATGAGGACAATAAAATGAATGCCTTTACATCTTCTCTTATTATGCCTGTATCATTTACATCCGTCCCTCCAGAGTTGTCTGCCGAAAATCAGGTAACCTATTTAAAAGAGACTGATATTTTGCTTAGAAGGGAGAAAAACGGCTATCTCCTTTTTGCCAAAGCACTTCTTGAATCGGGCAATAAGCAGTTTAACACAGCCCTTGAGTGCTATAATCAGGCAATATCACTTGAGCCTGACCAGACCTTTTACTATATTAACAGAGGCGCTTTACAATCTGAAATGATCGATTTTATATCATCAATGGAGAGTAATGTGCAGGTACTTACACTTGACAATGCCGGTGCAACCCGGGCTAAGGTGCAGGAGAATGTTACCAGAAGCTATGACTATACCGCAGCAATCCATGATATGAAAAGAGCTGCCGAATTGTCTCCGGAGTTCCCTTATACTTACTATAATCTTGGTAATTTGTACTGCCTTTCCAATGATCTGCCTGAGTCAATTATTCAGTACTCCAAGGCTATTGAACTGTTTCCTCATATAGGCGAGGCCTACTACAACAGAGGGCTTGTCCAGATATATCTTCAGGACAAGGAGAAGGGGTGTATGGATATGAGTAAGGCTGGAGAACTTGGAATACCAGAAGCCTACAGCGTGATTAAAAAGTACTGTACAGTAGAAGGCAAGTAAAAACTACTTTCTGAGTCTGGTTGTAGAGCGTACCATAGCTTCGTCTCTGGCTATATATCTCATTGCTGTAAAACTCAGAATGGCTGCAATCACAGGAAATACTGCTGTTACTGTAAAAGCAGAACCATCAGGTCTGTTAAAAAAGAGCCATAAAATCCAACCCTGAAATCCAAGGAGAATAATTGAGTTGTAAATGCAAACTCTTATCTGAATTATTCTGTGTCTGTATAAAAATATCGAAGAAAAAGCGAGTCCGAATGATACAATATTAAGAATCAGTAGTGCAGAGACAGAAGTGTATTTAACGGTCTCTACCGTGGTATAGGCCATAACGCCAAAAAACATTGAGAAAAGTAGTGCAGCCGCAGCTAGCAGGAATAATGTCTGAATTCGTTGTATCATATGCTTTAATTTTGCACAAAAGTATAAAACAAATGGTTATTTTTGCAATTTAAGGGAGGGATATATGAATTCAATAGCACCATCGGAACTTATTATTAACAGCGACGGATCTGTTTTTCATCTTCATATTAAACCTGAAGAGCTTGCAGATACAGTGATTCTTGTTGGGGACCCCGGCAGAGTTGAGCTTGTTTCATCATATTTCGAATCAAAGGAGTTTACAAGGTCTTCAAGGGAGTTTGTGACAGTTACCGGCAATTATAAAGGAAAGCGAATAACCGTTTTATCTACCGGTATTGGAACTGACAATATTGATATCGTCGTAAATGAGCTGGATGCTCTTGCAAATATTGATTTTAAAACAAGAAAACCAAAGGAGGAGCACAGACGCCTCAAGCTGTTAAGAATCGGGACATCAGGGGCAATTCAGGCGGATATTCCGATTGGTTCTTTTGTATTATCTCACATATCTGTTGGTTGTGACGGGCTACTAAACTGGTACGCCGGCAGAGAAAAGGTTACGATAGCAGATATGGAAAAGGCATTTGTACTTCATACAAACTGGCTTCCTGAGCTGCCTGCTCCCTATTTTGCTCCGGCAAGCAAATCAATCATTGATTCAATGAGCGACTTTACGATTCCGGGAGTTACAATCTCGGCATCAGGGTTTTATGCGCCTCAGGGTAGAGTTTTAAGATTGCCGCTTGCAATGCCTGATATGGTCTCAAGATTTGAGTCGTTCCGTTTCAAAAATTACAGAATTACCAACTTTGAGATGGAGGGTTCGGCAATTGCAGGCCTTGCAACTTTGCTGGGTCATGACGCTGCTACTGTCTGCTGTATAATCGCAAACAGACACCTCCACGAAAGCCAGCCGGATTATAAGCCATATGTGAAGAAGCTTATAGAAATGTCACTGGAAAGGTTATGAAGCCGGATAACGAACTCATATCTTTGATCACTTTGATGGATGATCCTGATTCCATTGTTCGTGGAGCTGTAAGAGACCGGTTGATTGAACGAGGGCAGGAGACCGTTGAATTAATTGAAAAACAGTATCTTTCCGGATCTCCTGAAGATAAAAGAGAACTCTATCTTTCTTTTCTTGATGAAGTAAAGGCAGATATTGCAACAGGTAAACTAACCTCACTAATTGAGAGTCCCCAGCCCATGCTTGATCTGGGGCTATACTATGTTACACGTGTTGCTGACACAACAACAGATGAGGGACTCTATTTTACAACTTTGGAAGCACTCTCTGAGGAGATAAACCTTGAGATAGGAGAGGACAAAACATCTGTTGAGAGTGTAAAAATTTTCAACTATTTGTTTTTTAATAGATTCGGTTTTCATCATACTGATGTTCAAATGGAGCATTCCGAAAGTGCATTGATAGACAGAGTTCTCCTCTCAAGAGGTGGTAATCCGGTTGCAATTTCGCTGGCCTATTTTCTGTTGTCTCGCTCTGTTGGCCTTCCAATCTATCCGCTCTGCTTTCCGGGAGGGTTTGTTCCGGTTTATCTTGACAATGAGGGCAAAATCATCTTTTATCTGAATATATTCAAGCAAGGTTCAATATTCCTTGAAGAGACATTAATGCAGTTTTTTGAAGATATTGGTATGGTTTATAATCCTGAATCACTGAGAATTGAAGAGGAGAGAGCTCTTGTTGCAATATACGCAGAGCTCTTGGGCTATATTTATAAAAGTGAAGAAAACTTTCAGATAGTCAGTAGAATGGAAAAGGTTTCCACTCTTTTTGGAGGGAGAAGATTTCTGTAAAAAAAGGCCTCCGAAATCCTTACAGATTGCGGAGGCCGAAGTTTAGTATTAGGTTAAGTAATGACTAACAGTAGACAAATATAATAATAATTTTGAATACAAATCTCTTTATAGCAAAAACTTTATGGCGAAAAAGCTCCGGTAAAGGGGGGCTTGGAAGAGGAAGTGCCATAATAGCATCTGTGTCTGTTGCAGTAAGTATGCTTGTAATGGTTCTTGCTATCTCAATATCTGATGGTTTTAAAAAGGAGATCAAGGAGAAGGCGGCCGGTTTTTCAGGCGAAATACTGCTGCATAGTCCCGGAGTAGAGGTTACAACCAGCCTGTATCCGGTAAACTCATCGCCAATATTTTTGGATGAGATTAGGAAATTGCCACAGATAGCAGATATTCAACCTTATGCATATAGGTCTGCGATTATCAAGCAAAAAGATGAAATTCAAGGTGTTCTGGTAAAAGGAGTTACAAAGGATTTCAACTGGGATTTTTTTAAATCTGTTTTACAAGAGGGTTCGTTGCCCAAAGTAACAGATTCTGTAGGAAATTCTGAAATTTTAATGTCATCTAGACTTGCAGGTATGCTAGGGTACAAAACGGGTGATGCTGTTATTATCTACTTCATTGACAACAGTGTAAAGGTAAGAAAATTCATTTTGTCCGGAATATACAATGCACAACTTGAAGATATTGATATGTCACTTATGATTACATCAATTTCGGAGATTCAGAGTGTAAATGGTTGGGCAAATAATGAGGTCTCCGGAATTGAACTAAAACTTAAAAGAGAAAGCGATTTAGGCCAAACAGCTACTCTCGTTGAGCAGATTATTGATGAATCTGAGGGTGATGATATGATGTATGTCACAAGAGTAGATGAGATGTTCCCTCACCTTTTTGATTGGCTGAGACTTCTTGATTTCAATGTTCTGGTGGTAATGGTATTAATGCTCACCGTTTCGGGCTTTAATATGATTTCAGGGCTTTTGATACTACTATTCGAAAAAATATCAATGATTGGTCTTCTCAAAGCGCTTGGTATGAGAGATAAAGGGATACATAAGATATTTCTATACAGGGCGCTTTACCTGGTTATTACAGGTATGATTGCCGGCAATATTTTAGCATTGATATTTGTATTTATTCAAGGAAATTATGCCATTATCCCGCTTGATCCATCAAACTACTTTGTAGATCATATTCCGGTCTATCTAAACCTGACAAAGCTAATAATTCTGAATTTAGGAGCAGTTGCAGTAATAACACTACTGCTGATGATTCCTTCTGTTTTTATATCGGGAGTCAGTCCTGAGAAGACTCTCAGAGTTAAGTGATGATTTTTGGAGAGAGGTTATTTAACTAGCACTTTATAATCATCATAACGTGAAATTACATCGTTAACGTATCTTAATGTCTCAATCCCTTTAAAGGATCCTAGTTTTGTTACTCCCTCAGGAATGTTTTCCCTGTTTCTCATATCTGCAACAACAGCGGCAAGACTATCCCAGTCATTGTGGTTAACTCCCCTATGCATTGCCAGTTGCCTGATATCTTCAACTCTTCCCTCTCCGGCATTGTAGGCAGCCAGAGTGAACTTTATCCTGTTCACTGAGTCAATCTCGGGTAGGTTATAAAATCTTTGTAAACGTTTTATGAAAAGTGTTCCTGCCTTGATATTCTGTTCAGGATCAAATATATTGTCAATGTCAAACTGTTTTGCTGTTGCAGCTCTTACCTGCATCAGTCCTTGGGCTCCTCTTGAAGATTTTGCGCTCATTGAGAATTTTGACTCCTGGTATATAAGTGCGGCAAGAAGGCGCCAATCCCAGCCGATACTTTTGGCATACTCTTTTATAAGCTGATCATAGGGAGAGAGAACGGAAACCGGCCCCTGAGCATATGAAACACCACTGTATTTTCTGTAATAACTGTTGATTAGCTTCAGATACTCTTTGGACTGCCTAAAAAAGCTGAACCAGTAATTGAGATTTTCAAGCATCTGATAATTCTCTCTTCTAACCACCCAAACCTGTTCATGGTGGTTTAAATCGATACTGGAGATCACCAGATGGGCAAATTCATCAGGTATTGTGTCTTTCTGAGAATCTACAACCAAAATATCAACATTTCCGCTGATAAGTTCGACCCAGGGGTTACTCTCGAGAACAGGTTTTATCTTAACAAAACATTTTTGATGAAGGGCAAAGCGGTTTAAAAGATCAAAGTGAAATCCAACCGGATGGCCTTGCTTTAGGTACATGCCCCCTTTAATGTTTACCAACGCTTTTACCTCTCTGCCTTCAAGGTAGTTAGAGTATTTGTTTTCACGTACATGATTTTCAAAGGAAGAAAATAATGAGTGAATCAAAACCAATAAAAGAGTAAATAAAATTTTGGAAAAAGGCCTCATAAGGCTGCTGTTATTTAACATAGAATGGCCAGTGAATGCCAAATTTGATGGCTGTCACCGGTCTGATGTAACGGTATGCTGAAAAATAATCGCTGTCCGGCCACCCTTGTGTGGCATTTATGTATTTTACGAAAATGCTTGTTCTTTTCCACTGAAGGTTTACAAATGCATCTATGTATGGATAGTTACCTATCTCTCTGTCATTCTGATTGTGGAAAATGCCCAGGGCAGGGCTGTAAGCCGGCGCATAATAACGTGTGTTAAACGTTGCGTCGGCCCCAAATTGAGCAGTCAGGACATTTTTTACAAGTTCGAACTGCATATAGTATCGTAAGTTTGCGCTTAAAGCCGGAAGCGGAACAACCTCGCTGTTGGAGGTCATCTGAAAGAGTACCCTGTGATCCAGGTGAAGGAAACCAAGTTTGAAGTCTTTCTGGACATAGGCCGACAATATATTAATAATGTCATTATGTTGTGCAGCAATCCCCTGAATGCCATGATAAACAGGATTGTTAATAACTGCATATCCCGCAAATGCGCTGAGTTTATAGTGCGGAATGTCTAAATGTCCCTCTATTCTGGTTTCGGTTATATTTTCAAAGTTGTTGTTCCAGGTGTAGTGGTTTGAGTAGTAAGAGTTGCTGAACCAGCCCGGTCGGCGGTTCTCAATATGTAGCCTTGCACTAAGATGCATCCCTCCGTCAACAGGGTAGAGTGATACTCCTGCTTTTGCATCAAGGCTGAAATTATTCGCATAATACCCTGAGATATCATATTTGGCAATTGCATCCCATCTGAAATACTTTCTGAAGTTACCTGCAGCTCCAAAATAGATGTATAAGTTATTATGAACACTGTTTCTGGCACCTGTTGAGTAGAACTCAGGCCTGAAACTGTAAATTGATAAAATTTTGTGCCCTATTCCTCCATCCAGTTTTGACACAATTGCATCTTTTGACCAAGGCTGTATTCTTATGAAAACTCTGTTTTCAAATATACCTACTCTTGATGAGTCAAAGGTGGCTGTTGGCGAGATAAGAAACATATTATTGTATAATGCTCTGGCCAATGAGTCATTTTCAGAAATTTCGTCTGTGTACTTTTTGAAATATGTTGAATATTCAAATGAGTGACCGAAATAGGTAGTAGTTCCCTCTCCGTAATTAAGTGTATCTTTTTTTGACAATCTTATTGGAATGCCATAAGAATGAGTCAGAAAGAGAGTGTTTCTTTTAAGTCGGTTATCAGCAGATGCAAGAATGAAGGTCAAATCTTTGGGATCATCAAAGGTTGTGTCCAGAACCATCTTCTCGTTTGTGAGCCCGCCATGTTCTTCTCTCTTTATCCCCTGAAATATATAACCCGAGTGCATTACATATCTTCTTCCAAGATAGTTTGAGGATATGGCAAATGTTCTGTTATCTGTTGATTCTCTGCTTAGAAGACCTTTTGATCCATATCTTTTGTATGTGACATTAAGATTAAGTTCAGGAGATAAGTTCTGAGTGTGCATGAATTTGATGTTGGTCTCCTCTTTGTCTCTGTTTGCAAATAGAGTTCCCCAATAGGCAAGTTCTGTGTATGGAGTCTTGGTGTTGTAGAACGGGAGGTTTTCAGGGGTATTGCTGTATACCAGCCAAGGTTCAAACATCTCAAAATCTCTCAGCTTTTCTTGGGAAAAGTAATTATGAGAGATGGCTGCAGATCCTGAAATTCCAAGATAAGTCACTCCGGGGTCATTTTTATAAAAGGGGTAATCGTAAAAATTTTCGCTAAATGTTGTGTCAGGATTTCTGAATGTTATATTATTCAAATAGTTATTGTGATTCCAGGTAATAAGCCGTTTGCTTTGCAGAGAGTCGGGTACAATGTATGTATCCATTATCCGTGGCTTAGACCACCTGATGCTGTCATTGAACGCTCGAATGCTATCTCTGACCTCTTTCTCCCTTTTGCGTGCTCTGAATCTGATATCTCTCTTCGAAAGAGTTGAATCCTGATGAGCAGACAATGAATCTGACAAATTACTTAAAGAGTCAACCGGCACTTTAAGGGTGTCTTGTCTGGTTTTAAGGGTGTCCTGTCTGGTTTTGAGCGTGTCAATCTGACGAATATTTGCAGAATTGGCAGGAATATGAAAGAGCATCACGGCATATAATGCCGTAATGCTCAGTAAATATTTTATCTGCGTTAACGTTTTTTTGCTCATTTTGATGTGCAAACATACAAAAACCAGACCAGTTGACAAAATTACTAGATTCCTGCCACCTTCTTCTTGTACTCAGCAATGCACGCATCCAGTCTGTCGTGTGCTGTTGTATCGCCCGGAACATTGTGGGATGGGTGAATATACAATTTTACACCTCTGTCCGCAAGTATCTCTGCCACAGTCGTTACAGTCATCCATACCAAAGTAATGAAAGCAAGAGTCGAAACTGGTCCTACTTTATCATAATGGTTTTTTAAAGGGACACTGGCATCAACCAGTGGTGCGCATGAATCAACTACAATATCTGCAAGTTCAAAAAGGGTTTTTCCGCATGAATGGCGAGTCTTTTTGCCTTTAGATTCTGCAACAGAGCCAAAAACAATGACTTTCATACCAAGCTCTTTGGCTTTCAGGGCTACATCTATGTTAACGTTATTTATACCTGTATGTGAGAAAATCCACATAGTATCTCTGGTGTCAAAATTCCAGGATTTCATTATAGCGTTTCCATAACCCTCTGCCCTTTCAAGAAAAAGAAACTGATGAATTCCCATTTCTCCGGTTATTTTGGTGAAGAATGTGAGCGGTAGTTCAACTATTGGGTGAAAACCTACAAAACCTCCGATTCTTGGGTACATCTCTTCGACAGGTATTGTTGCGTGTCCGCATCCGAAAGTGTGAACCCATCTTCCCTGTTCAATCGAATCTGCCATAACTGTAGCAGCCTTTTTAATGTTTTCAAGTTGACTATCTTCAATTTTGGACATTACATCCCTTGCATTTTTTAACCATTCCAGTGCTAACATAACTTTGTTTTTTTAATTACTTATTCTTATAATTTGTTTATTGCCTTTTTGATATTGATACATGTATTATGTAAAGAGCAGATATTGAAAGGGTACATCCTATAACCAAGATAGGGAAAAATTTAAGAGAGACTACCCCAACCAAAAGATTTATTAATGTATTTCCCGTTAGAGCTATAACCAGAGCAAAGCTGAATGCAGTACCTGATACATCTTTATACCTCTCACCAATTTCACTAAAAATTACTGGGAATGTTGAAGCAAATCCGAGACCCATCATAAAAGTACCTATAATGGCAACAGTTACTGAAGGGAAGAGTGTTATAAGGTATATTCCTGATGCGGCCATCAGCATGCTGGAGAGTAAAATCAGCTTCCTGGACATTTTTGTCAGGAGTATGCTCAGTATCAGTCTTCCGACTCCGACTCCCATGATAATTGAGCTTAAAGCGAACATTGCACTCTTTGCAGGGATGGATGCCTGTTCTCCCAGAAAGGTGGGAATCCAGTTGTTGCTGATTCCTTCTAGTCCGCTTTGAAAAAACAGTGTGAAACTTAAGAGAAGAATTGCAGGTTCCCTGGCCATTGATGCAATCTTTTTGAAAGGGAATCCTTGTTTGAACTTTGCTTGAGGAAATGTTATTAATGTGTAGTAAACCACCGAAAGCAACATGAGAACTCCTGCGCCTGCAACGATAGGGGAGTATGTAAGAGTTTTCGAGAGTGTTGCAAAAAGAAGAGGGATAGTAATGGCTCCCACTGTGTAAAAAACTCCAAGAATGCTTAGGTTTGACGCCCGGTTGTGATCTTCAGAAATATCCGACACCAGAGCATTTGTCAAACCATTTAGGATACCTCCGCCAAAACCTATAAGGAAAATTGAGAACCTTATCACCATTATTCCCTGCGACCAGGCCAGAAGTTCCAGGCCTGCAACTGTAATTATACTGGCAATAATTATCAGACTCTTGTACCCGAACCTGTCAATAACCGGCCCGAAAAGTACAGATCCCAGAAGTATTCCGAGGGGGAGCAGTCCGGCTAATGTAGAAGCTACGGTTGTATCGAGTTGAAATTTTTCAATTAGTGAAGGTAGCACTGCACCCATTATAACAAATGCCACACCAAAGAATATCATTCCGGAAAATCCAGCTGCCAGTACCGGCGCTCTCTTAATAGTTGTGTTCATCAGAATATGTTTAATGTCTATTTTCCATACATTGAACTATTGTGCCCGAGTCTTGCAATGACGCCTGCTCCGTAGAGCCCTGCAGTATCGGGCAAACCGGTTGCTGCAAATTTACACTGTCTGATTGCAATTGGTTGCGCCCATTTTAATGCCTCATCGTATATCTGATCAACAAATTTTGATGCAGGACCGAAAATTCCGCCGCCAAATATAATCATCTCAGGGTTAAAAAGACTAACAAAATTGGCGGCTGCCATACCCCACATCTCAATTGCATTGTCAATCACCTCCTTTGCCACGGGATCATTTTGATCCAGAGCAGCAAATATTTCCCTTGCTGTAATTTCATCTGCCTCTAATGAAGAGAGAACGCCATTGTAGTTTTCTTCTTCTTTTACTCTTTTAAGTATCTTTCTTGCCTGCAGCGCTATACCACTTCCGGAACAATTGCTTTCAAAACATCCGCATGCATCCCACTCTTTATCATATGGTTGCTTAAGTGCCATCCAGCCAGTCGCACCTACAATATCGGATGCTCCGTGCAAAACCCTTCCGTCGATTAAAATTCCGGCACCTATACCGGTACCAACTGCAATAAAGATTGCATTTTCACAACCTTTGGCCACTCCCTGACTTGACTCTCCCAAAATATAACAAGTGCGGTCACTCTCTACCATCACCGTTGAATTGGAGTATCTCTCTGTCATCTTCTCTCTAAGTGGATAATTATCCCATCCCGGAATATTTGGAGCCCATACTTTACCTGTTTTGGAGTAGGCAATGCCGGGAACGCATATACCAATACACTTTTTGTGTTCTTCTCTTATAGATCCCTTCTCCATAAGTGAGTCGCATAGGGTGAAAATTCTCTCCACGACTTCATCTCCTCCACTTCCCTCCAGATATAGGGTTTCGCTGATGAGCATTATGTTGTTTTCGGTAAAGAGGGCACCGGAAATCTTTGTTCCGCCGAGGTCAAGTCCAATATATACCATAAGAGTTAGGTTATAAGTTTAGTGTTTTACCTTATTTATTTTGATCTTCAAATGATTTTTACACCCATTTTTTTGAACTCCTCCAGTGTTTTTTTATGACCATTGTAATCGACATATGCAAGAGCCTTTCCAATAACTGTTACTTTGAATCCCGCATTTTTAAGATCCTTAACTGTTTCATTAACACAGAATTCAGTAGCGATACCACTTACAAACACATTTTCTACATTATTGTCTTGTAAATGTTTTAATAAAGTTTCACCTTTTTCTGTAATAGCTTGAAAACCCGAATATTGTTCAAAATTTGGATCTTCTCCCTTTCTTAGAATATTATTTGATGAAGGTCTGGCATCTGGTAGGGTAATTTGATTATAAAAACTCTCATGAACCTGAGAGCCTTTAGTGCCGGCAACACAATGCGGAGGCCATATTCCTCCACTCTCTGCAAATGAACAGTGATTATTCGGATGAGAGTCACAAACATAAATTACCATATGTATGGGGTTGTCATTTATAAACTTTACAGATTCTTTGACAGCATCTTGTGCATTGTAACAGGCAAGAGTGCCGTCAATAAAATCATAAAGCATATCTACAACGATATGTGCTATTTTATTCTTTTCCTGAATCATAGTATTCTTTAATCTCCTTTATCAGTGAGTCAATAAGGCTGTTTTTAAGATCATACAAATCGTCAGAAATATCAACTTTGTAGAAATGGGGATTAATCAACCTTCTCTGGGTTTCGTTTAAGGAGTGAAGGTTGTTCAGATAATAATCCCTTTTTTCATGTGTAGTATAAATCTTATTGCAGATTTTCCCATTTTCCATCACCTTGCTTTGCAGAGTTTTATACTCATAACTCCCCTTTTCGAAAAATGTGATCTTGGTGTCATCATATTCATCTCTTATGGTGAAACCCTCACTCTTCTCGATGTTTTTACTCATTGCGTCTCCCCTTAGACATGTTACATCTGCCTTAAAAATTCCATGTTTGATAATCCTGTAGGTAATCTGAAATCCGGGGTTGATTGCTTTGCTTTTATCCTCTGATCTCTTGAGAACTCCCTCTCCTTCAATTTCAACCAGTTTATAAACATTGCCGAAACATGGATTGTGCTTGCTTGTTGCAATTGCATCACCAACACCATAGGCATCAATTTTTGCACCCTGCCTTTCAAGTTCAGTGATTATATATTCATCAAGTGAATTTGTAGCAAAGATTTTGCAATTTTCAAGTCCTGATTTGTCAAGTTCCTCCCGACATCTGTTTGACAAATAGGTGAGGTCACCGCTATCAAGCCTGATTCCAAAGCTTGCAGGGTACTCATTATTGACTTTATTGTTTTTGAATGCCTTTATTGCATTTGGAAGGCCACAGCGTAGAGTATCATAGGTGTCAATAAGGAGGACAAGTGGCTCTCCAAAGTGGTTTGTTATGTAAGTTTCAAACGCCTTTAGCTCTCCTGCAATCGTACAACCAAATGCGGTTATATAACTGTGAGCCATAGTTCCTGTAGCCGGAACGTTAAATATTGTAGAGGTAAGAATGTTTGAAGTGTTAAGGCAACCACCAATATATGCCGCTTTTGCGCCATAAACTGCTGCCCATGGTCCATGAGCTCTTCTTGAGCCAAATTCACTTACCGGTTTTGTTGTTGATCTGGAGACTCTTGATGCTTTAGTGGCGATTGCCATCTGGTGATTCATTATGCAGAGCAATGGAGTTTCAAGTACTTGAGCCTCAATAAGAGGTCCTTCTACAATAATAACGGGTTGGGTTGGAAATGCAATCTCTCCCTCCCTCATTGCATAAATATTCCCGGAGAACTTCATTTGTGATAGGAATATCCTGTATTCCCGATACTCTTCTCCAGGTAGAAATTTTTCAAAAAATGATTCATTTTCGCTCCCGAGTCCTGAAATCATTCTTAGGGCCTCATCGATTCCTGATACAACGGCCCAGTTGTTTTTATCAGGTGCAGAACGGTAAAAAAGATTAAAAATGGCCCTCTTATCTTTAAGGCCAGTTTCAAAATATGTTTTGCCCATTGTGTACTGGTACTTGTCTGAGCAGTATGATATATTGAATGAGTTTTCCATGGCAATACCTTATAGTGTTCAAAGGTACTAAATGGAGTGACAAAAAGAAAGACCGGGGGCTAGTTTAACTCTACATCCGCTGCACTTGCCTTTTTTATCAGACTATATCCACCAATCAACCTTTGTATGAGTTACCCCCCGGTCAGACGAAAATTCTCTTCTCAGCCTAATAATATCAAAAATTATACCATAAAATGAAGAGCTTGAAAAATAGATAGATGAGTTTTTTATACTGAATTTATTTTGTTGTTAAATTCAAAAAACAATACATTTGTTTCGTATTTTTACGAAATACTAAATGATATGACTAAAAAGGAGAAATTTTATACAGAAAATCAGGAGCGGGTTGCAGCTTACGCCAAAGCGTTATCTCATCCTGCCAGAGTATTCATAATGAATTATCTCTCTTCAAATCTTGATAAATGTTGTTACAGCGGTGATATGGCAACTGAACTTCCAATTGCAAGATCAACGCTTTCTGAACACCTTAAGGAGCTAAAAAAAGCTGGCTTGATTCAGGGTGAAATAAACCCTCCCTATATTAAGTATTGTATAAACAAAGAGAGCTGGGATGAGGCAAAACATATTTTTGAATCTTTTTTTAAATAGAAACCAAAAATTAAAAAGTATATGGAGATTAAAATTTTAGGGACAGGCTGCCCAAAGTGTAAAACTGTCGAAAAGCTTACAAGAGAGGTTGTAGAACAAAACGGATTTAATGCAACTGTCAGCAAAGTTGAAGACATTATGGATATAATGAAGTACGGAGTGATGTCTACTCCTGCGATTGTAGTAAACGAGAAGGTTGAAATAAAAGGCAGAGTTCCTTCAGCAGAAGAGATAAAAAATGTTTTAATAAAATATCAGTAAATCAATAATTATGAAAAGAGGTTTATTTATCGGATTAGTACTTATAATGTCATTGTCCGGAATATCATGCAACTCGCAGGTGAAAAAGGATAAAGAAAATATAGTTGCTGCGGTTTCAGGTAATATAGAGGTCTATTATTTCCATTACACAAGAAGGTGCGCAACCTGTGAAAACGTTGAGGATAACACTAAATTGGCAATAGAAAATATTAATAAAAAGAGAGTGGGGGGAGATGCCATTGTATACCATGTTTTAAACCTTGATGATGTTGCTTCAAAAGGTGTAGCTGACAAATTTAAAGTTGGCGGACAATCCCTAATCGTTACGATGGGAGAGAAAAAGGTTGACATAACAGGGAATGCTTTTATCAATGCTAAGAGTCCTGTTAAAATAGAAGAGGAGATCTCCAAGGCTACAAACAAGCTATTAAAGCCGTAAAGATGGAGTTTTTGCAAAGTATTCTGGAAAATTCCCAATATGCAGGAATAACTGCGTTTATTCTGGGTCTTATGACAGCAATAAGTCCGTGTCCTCTTGCCACAAATATCTCGGCAATTGGTTTTATAAGCCGGGATATTGAAGATAAGCGAAGAGTTTTTATTAATGGAATTGTGTATACTCTTGGCAGAGCTGCCAGTTACACACTACTTGCTTTTATACTCTTCCTGGGTGCCGACCAGATGAATATCTCGCAAATATTTCAGGGCTGGGGGGAGAAAATACTTGGCCCGGTTATGATTATCATCGGGCTTTTTATGCTAAATGTAATTAACATTAAGCTTCCCGGAGTTCAAAAACTGACCGAAAAATTGGGAGAGAGCAGCAGGGGGAGCTACATTGGGACTTTTTTATTGGGAATGGTCTTTGCCCTTGCATTTTGCCCCTACAGTGGCGTTCTCTATTTTGCGATGCTGATTCCAATGACAATAACCAGTGCAAGCGGCCTCTATCTTCCTGTAATATTTGCAATTGCAACAGGAATTCCGGTAATTATTTTTGCCTGGTTGTTAGCCTACGCTGTTGGTAATGTAGGGAGTTTATATAAACATATTAAGGTGTTCGAGCTGTGGTTCAGACGCATTGTGGCCATTCTCTTTATCGGAGTTGGCATCTATTTTATAACCATTTTATTTATCTGATAATGGAGACAAAAAAAGAGTTAAAAATCCTGATTGGGATTATTGTCGTTTTTCTGGGAATCTTTTTCATGCCTGTTGAGAGTCAGGTATTTAATACTGCAATTGATGCAACCCTTGATCTATCAAAATGGTATGCAAGAGAACATGTTATTTTGTGTCTTTTGCCGGCATTCCTTATAGCAGGTGTAATCTCGGTATTTGTTAGCCAGGGATCTGTCATTAAATACTTTGGAGCAAAGGCAAAAAGATGGGTAGCATATACCGTTGCTGCGGTGTCCGGAACTATACTTGCTGTTTGTTCGTGCACAATATTACCTCTCTTTTCTAGCATTCATAAAAGAGGTGCCGGTCTGGGGCCTGCTGTTGCATTTCTCTATTCCGGTCCTGCAATCAATATTCTTGCAATAATACTAACTGCCAGAATTCTGGGCTTTGAGATGGGTGTTGCCAGGATTATCGGGGCAGTGTCCTTCAGTGTTATTATCGGTCTTATTATGGCCTTCATTTACAGAAAAGAGGAGAAGGCAAAGGCTGAAGAACAGATGAACTTTCCTGATGTACCTGAAAACAGACCTTTATGGCAAACTTCAATCCACTTCTTCTCTCTGGTTTTAATTCTGGTATTTGCAAACTGGGGCAGTCCATCTTCAGAGGACACCTCAAGCCTTTGGTTTTACATCTGGTCATACAAGTGGCATATTACCGGTATTTTTGGACTTGTATTGGTTTATTCCATGATTAAGATTCTTAAACTTAAGGGATGGCAGGTGTTGACAGGTGCTGCAGTAACAACTCTGAGTGCCTTGCTGATCGGCAATCCGCTTATAACCATTGTTATAGGTATTGCTACTGTAAGCTCGATAGCGCTGATGGACAAAAGCGAAGATGGTGAAAACAGAGAGTGGATTATTTCAAGCTGGGGCTTTGCAAAACAGATCATCCCCTTATTAGCAATCGGTGTTGTAATTGCAGGCTTTCTTTTAGGCTCAACTCACGATACTACCTCGATTCCGGGAGTTATTCCTAACTCTTGGGTTGCATGGGCTGTTGGAGGAAACTCATTGTTGTCAAATTTCTTTGCCTCAATAGTAGGTGCATTTATGTATTTTGCAACACTTACCGAAGTTCCTATTATTCAGGGCTTACTGGCATCCGGAATGGGAAAAGGCCCTGCACTTGCTCTTTTATTGGCCGGTCCGTCACTTTCGTTGCCAAATATGCTTGTAATCAGAGGGGTAATGGGTACTCAAAAAACAGTAGTGTACGTTTTGGTAGTTGTGGTACTTTCAACAATTGCAGGTCTGATCTTTGGGTATATTTAATATATAGCAGATATACAGAACTATATAATATTTAAGGTGTGCTTAGCTGTATAATTTTAACAAAAAGTTATACAGCTAAGTTTTTTCAAAATTATACAGCTATTATTTTAACAAATTGTTATACTCGTTTAATATCTGTTAATGATAATGGCTTGTTCTTATAGCACTTTTGTAAGGTAATATACTCCAGCACCTGCCAAATATCCTGCAAGAGCAAGTAGTGAAAAGTGTTTGAGGTACCAGTTGAACCTAATCTTTTCTAACCCCATAACAACTACGCCGGCTGCTGAGCCGATAATAAGAAGTGATCCTCCGACCCCTGAACAGTAGGCTAAGAACTGCCAGAATGTTCCATCCTGAACAAAGTTGGCAATATAAGCAGGATCTGCTGCTGCCGCCAGTGCCGTCGCATCGGCCAAAGGGTACATTCCCATTGCCACAGCCACAAGAGGAACATTATCTACAATCGCTGATAGAATACCAATTGATACATCAATCAGATAAACATTTTTTACATTTTCATTTAATATTGCACCGGCTTTGTTCAGAAAGCCAGATGCCTCCAATGACATTACAGAGAGTAGTATTCCCAGGAAAAAGAGAATTGTCGCTGTATCTACTCTTTTAATAACATTTGTTACTCTATTCATGTGAAAATCCCTGATGGTATTTCTGCTGTAAAGTATCTCAGTGTAAATCCAAATACAGCCCAGAGCTGTCATAACTCCAATGAAAGGCGGTAACCCGGTAAGATACTTAAATACAGGTACCGACAGTAATCCGGCTACACCCATCATTAATATAATTTTTCTTCCCTTTCTGCTCAGAACTGCTGTGTCAGTTTTTTTAATCTCAGCACTATTTGATTTTTTAAGTTCTCCTTTAAGCAGTCTTGAAGCAAAAATCAGTGGGACAATAACAGATACTATACTTGGTAATATTATTCCGGTAAAAAGTGGCCATGATGAAATTTTTCCCTTTATCCATAGCATTATTGTAGTAACGTCTCCAATAGGAGACCAGGCTCCTCCGCTGTTTGCAGCAATAATTATCATACTTCCGAAAATCCACCTCTCTTTATAATTTGGAATCAACTTTTTCAAAAGCATTACCATCACAATTGAAGTTGTAAGGTTATCCAAAACTGCAGACATCAAAAATGTAATTCCGGATATCAGCCAGAGTAGTTTTCGCTTGTTAGTACTTGTAATCTTGTCAGTTATTATATCAAATCCTTTGTGAACATCAATCAGCTCTACGATGGTCATTGCCCCAATAAGAAAAAAGAGGGTAGAGGAGATATCTCCCAGGTATTCAATTAGTTTGAAGTCAACAATAAACCTTTGACACTGCTCGAAGTAAGAGAGAGTTTGAATTGATGGATTGTGTGCCAGAAATTCCCTGAAACTATCAGGATTTATACCTGCAGCCGTGATTGGAATTGTAAGTATAAGAACTGCCCACATGATTCCTGCCATAACCAGTGCTATGGCCGCCTTATCTACCTGAATTTTGTGTTCCATAGCAATAAAGATATAGCCGGCCACGAACACCAACAGCATTACTTCCATTTTGATTTGTTTATTTTAAAAGATGAGCACAAATGTAAATCTATTTGTTGTCCGTTGTAATCATTTCTGCGGTTTTCTATCAATTATATACAAAACTGGTCTTTACACATTTTTCAATAAATGAAATATGTAAAGACCAGAATGTTAGAGAGTTACAAGTGAACTTGAAAATATTAAAATTTATAAGCCGCCTTTCTCATGTCAGCAGGGCTTTTGAATGGTTTCGGTGGTGTGAGGTGCATTTCAAGGAATTTGTGAATACTGAATCTGATGTCAGTAGACTCCTTTGTGTCTATGCGGTCAAATCCATGTCCTCCGGCAATCTCCTGAAAAACCTTGTAATCAAATACTTTATCGTGAGCTTTAAGGGAGTCAATCATAAGCAGTACCTCCTCAACATAAACATCATTATCATTAGTGTTTGTATGAATCAGAAGTGGTTTACTCAGGTCTTTCGCATAAGTTGAAGGTGATCTTCTTTTGTACTCTTCAGGATTCTCTTCGATTGTCTCTCCGATATGATACTTTGCAGTAAAATTTGCTGTGTATTCGGGAGTGTGTGAAGCAAGACGGTTTGCCAGATCACTTACAGGTACTCCTGCAAATGCGCAATTGTACATATCCGGGTATTTTAATATGTTCATTAGCGCAATCATTCCTCCATGACTCCATCCAATAATCCCGACTCTTGCTTTGTCTACAATTTTATAGTTTTCAAGCATATAGTCCCGGCTGGCAAGAACATCTTCATTCTCCAATCCGCCGTAATCAATGTTCTCATAGGTGGCTCTGCCGTATCCTGTACTTCCTCTGTACTCTGCCGATACAACAATATAGCCCTGAGCTATCAACTCCCTTACAATGTGAGCATAGTATGTAGAAAAATCAGCATGAATTCCACTGTGAGGAAGAACAATAAGCGGATACTTCTTTGTGATGTCAACGTCTTTTGGTATAAAGACATAGTTGTAAAACTGCAAAGGGTTTTTTGCAAACTTATCATCCTCTTTCAAAGGTTTCCATCTTGGAGGGCCGGTAAGGCGTACTTTGTCAACAAATGCGATATCCTCTAGCATTTTGTGCCACATGAGATCGTCAACTTTTTTAAACACTTGGTCAAAAGAGTGTCGGTATCCCTCTACTTGCCGTTTAAGAGAACGAATCTCCTGCATAAGTTGTTCGTTGGTTATCTCTTGTGACTCTTGCTGTACTTGTGCAGAGATTGAAGAGACGGCAGTGGCCTGACTCTTTTTATTGGTTTGATTTTGAGAGTGAACCGGAGTAAATGCAAGTGCTGTAAAGGCAATCAGCAGCATTAGAGGTTTTAAAAGATTTTTCATACTAAATTATTGATTAATCATATTGTTTTTTTGTTTAATACCTATTCCGGTGCGGCATAAAATGTGCAGCAATACAAAAATATGTAAAAGCTCCCATTATTAATCTAAAATGATTAATTATATGTCATCAAGGAGAATCAAAAATTATATTGTCGTTTTGTTAGTGGCAGGCTCAATAATGAGCTGTTCAGTTTTGAGGCAAAATGAAACTAACATCGAAAGTCCTTACATTCAATCCAGTTATTTAATTGATGGTGCATACACCTCTTTTTACAATGATAGTCTGAAAATCTCAGAAGATTTGTATGCTGTGTATATGCCCGATTATAAGGGGTATAGTATTTTATTCAATGATTTTAAAAGAGACAAACGCCTTATAAAAAAGGCTCTGGGCATTAAAGCTTCATCGGATAATTTTGTATTTCAACTTAGAAGCAAAGCAGGTGATCTTACAACCACACTTTATTATATCTCAGGTAAAAACATCAAAAACAATGTTATAAAAGATTACAGCCATAAGAAGATGTTATATAACATATACTCTTTTAATGTAAGAGATGATCAGATAGTACAAATATTCAGAGTAAAAGAGGAGTATAAAAAGAATCAGCGAAATTACTCTTACTACCAAAGAGAGTGTGACGCTATTGTACAAAGACTTTGTTACGGAGATTATTACAAAAAAGCCTACTGGAATGGATCAAAAATAATGATTGATTTATCGGAGAGCAGATACTCTGAAAAGAACAACAGTATTGAGGAAGTGCTTTCTGATACTCTGTTTATTATAGATAAAAGTAATAAATTGGTCTCTATCCCTTCTAACAGAAAAAATCTGGTTGTTGACTTCAGACTATCTGATAAAGCAAAAGCGTTAATCAATACTGAAAACAAACTCTCCCAAGGGGATAATTCTCTTCAATATTCAGTTTACAACAAAAAAGTGCTTGTAAGAGAAGGGATAAGCTCTGAACCACTGATTTGTAAAGAGATCACGGAGGCTACATTTTCGCTCATGCTCGAAAAATCATATGATGACTATCTTTTATTGGTTCATGACAGGAAGGGAAATGTGCTTGAAGCACTGTTCCTGAATATTTGGTGATCGTAATTACAGAAAAGCAGTTAATTGTGTCAGCAAAGGAAAACTTTGGCTCCCGAAAAGGGAGGGGACCCGCCGCAGGTGGGGAGGATTTTCCGGATGACATAATTAACTGCTTATATACACTTTAATTAAGTGTATAATTGTAAATAACGCAAAAGGAGGATAACCTGATTAATGGCTATCCTCCTTAAGTTTTTGTGAACTATTGTTTGATAATTACTTCACCTCTTCGAAGTCAACATCGGTTACCTCCTGGTCTCCGTTGCCGGCAGATCCGTTACCAGAACCGTTGTCCTGACCTCCGAATCCTGCACCTGCATCTGCTCCCGGAGCCGGGCCTGACTGAGCGGCCTTGGCCATATCTTCAG
>JAUYTX010000012.1 GCA_030695025.1 Bacteroidales bacterium
CCAATAATTTTAATATGTGTATCACGCCATTCGGTAAAGTTTCCTCCGCTATAATACCTGTCAGCTATGTTTACTCCCCCAATAAAACCGGTAGTTCCGTCAATAACCAGTATCTTCCTGTGGTTTCTGTAATTAACCTTAGATGTTGGAGTTAGAAATCTGACAGGGGAGAAGGTTAAAAGCTCAATCCCGTTTTTAATCAGGTCGTTTTTATAATCTGAGGATAGTTTCCAACATCCAACATCGTCAAAAATCACTCTTACCTCAACTCCTTCTCTGGCCTTCTCTATAAGAAGGTTTTTAAACCGGTTTCCGGTTATATCGTCTTCTATTATATAGGATTGTAAATGTATATGTTGCCTTGCGCGGGATATTGAAGAGAACATGGCATCAAGCGCCTCTTTTCCATGGAAAAAGACATGGATATCTGAATTTGTACCAAGCGTGCTTCGGCTGCTGCGCAGATTCAGCATTATAAGTTTTTTGTAGGGTTTGAGGTGATCGGGAAGATATGAGGGGTTTGTTCTGAGATGCTTAAGTTGATGATTTGCAAAAATTCTACGAACTCTTTCATCCCTTACGCCTTTTCTGTTGAAGATTTTTCTTTTGCGATAATTCTGACCGAAGAAAAGGTAAAGGAATAACCCTATATAGGGTAACATCAGCATAACAACAATCCAAGAAAGTGATTTAACGGGGTCTAATTTTCTATATATAATAATAATTGAGGCATAAATGGCAATTGCCAGATACAGCAGATATAGTACTATCGAAAACAGCTCCCAAAATGGCATATCAAATCACTTTTTTATTATTTTTTTTGAGCGACATAAAGAATGGCTACCCCTCCTGTTAATGTGATATAGTCAATATTTACATAACCAAAATGCTCCAATTCAGATGCAAATTCCTCATATTGAGGAAATGTGCTTACCGATTGAGGCAGGTAACTATAGGCCTGGTTGTCTTTTGATATAATTTTTCCAATAAAGGGTAGGATTTTCAGGAAGTAGAGGTTAAAAAGCCATCTCCAGATTTTGTTTTTTGGAGTTGCAAATTCGAGAATAGCAAGAGTTCCTCCTTTCTTAAGAACTCTGCTAATTTCCAGCAGAGATTCTCCTCGATTTTCGAAGTTTCTTATTCCAAATCCTATTGTTACTGCGTCGAAAGTCGAATTTTCAAAAGGAATAGATTCAGCGGAAGCGCACACAAAAATTGGGTTGGGTAGAGATGTATTTTGTGTTTTGCGAATATGTCTTGCAAGTTTTTCCTGTGCAACATCCATCATCTTTTGTGCAATATCGAGGCCTGTAACCTGTATCCCTTTTTTAAACAAAGCAAGAGTCAAATCACCTGTACCGCATGCAATATCAAGAACTGTTTTTGGATTTTTAAGCAGAACTCTGCCGATTAACCTTTTTCGCCATCTTTTATCAATTCCAAAAGAGAGAAGATGGTTAAGCAAATCATAACTACCCGCTATGTTATTAAACATAGAGGAAATCTTTTCTCTCTCTTTATTAATATTGATGTTCATTCTAATCAAGATAATCTGTTATGTATCCAAAAGAGATCTCGTCCATTCTGAGTTCACCTTTGGTTACATGGCCTAAAAGAGTAATTTCCAAACCATTATTGTAAATATAATCTACAAATTTACCCTCTTTGTCTGCAGATACACTAACAAGTATTGATTGATTGTTATCATTAAACAAAAAATCTTTTTCGGGTATATCGGAGTCTGATGTTATGTCAAAACCCACTTTTTTTAATGCACAACTCTCAATTAACCCCGCAAACAATCCGGCTCTGTCAAGAGTGTGTGCACTTGTTAGCAGTCCTTGCTCAATTGCATCTAGAACAACCTCAATTGTTGAGCTGTTGTCCTCCTCTTTTCCTTTATAGTCACCCAGGAGATATATGGTATCACCCTTTTTGCCGAATTTCATGGTAAGTTTATGAATTCCTTTGCCAAAGATCTCATCATAAGGCTCTTTAGTGTACCCGGAAATGCTTTCATGAAGCTCTGTACTTTGTGATATTATCTCCGCTATCTCGTTCAGATTTTCTGTTTGTGAAATCTGTTTTTTGAAATTTTCGTTCATCGCAAAAGCTTTTATTTTTTGCTAAGTTACAAAAAAATATTCTATATTTGCAGTCCCTAAGCCCAGATGGTGAAATTGGTAGACACGCTACTTTGAGGGGGTAGTGCCGGTTACGGTGTGCAAGTTCGAGTCTTGTTCTGGGCACCAAAAAACACAAAGAGAGATATTAACCTCTGCTCCCTTAAAACGGAATGCAGAGGTTTTTTTGTATGTTTTTTGATATATTAGTGTAATAAAACCATAAGAATGAAAATTGTATTTTTGGATGCGTCAACTCTTGGTGCTGATGCCGACCTATCACCATTGAAAAGTAAAGGATGCCTTACAGTTTATGACAATACTCCACCGGAATTTGTTAAGGAGAGAATTGCAGGTGCAGAGGTTATAATTGTTAATAAAGTTCTTATAACTAAGGATATAATAGATTCATCCCTCACTCTTAAACGCATCTGTGTTGCTGCCACAGGTGTTAACAATGTTGATACAGCATACGCAAATTCCAGGGGGATTTTGGTGTTAAATGTTTCAGGTTATTCTACAAAAAGTGTTACCCAGATTACATTTTCATCGCTTCTTTCATTGGCGAGCAATATTGCCAGGCACGATATGGCTGTTAAGAGTGGAGAGTACACAAAAGGGGGAATATTTACCTGGCTCGGAGCGCCTTTTTTTGAATTGAGCGGTAAATCTATGGGTATAATCGGAATGGGAGCAATTGGTCAGGAGGTTGCCTCTGTTGCCACTGCTTTGGGAATGGAGGTGAGTTACTTTTCAACCTCCGGAACTTCGCATTGCAACAAATATTCGTCTCTCACACTTGACCAAATATTAAGGAAAAGTGATGTGATATCTATTCATGCTCCTCTAAACGAAAAAACTTTAGGATTGATAGGCAAGAATGAACTTGAAAAAATGAAGAGAACCTCTTTTCTTATTAATATGGGCAGAGGAGGTATTGTTAATGAGCATGACCTTGCGGATGCAATTGATAAAGAGACTATTGCCGGTGCTGCTATTGATGTTTTTTCGGTAGAACCACTGCCTTTTGATCACCCTTTTTTAAAGATTAAGAAATCTGATCACCTTATACTTACACCGCATATTGCATGGACAAGCATAGAGGCAAGAAAAACT
This sequence comes from Bacteroidales bacterium, assembly GCA_030695025.1. Lineage (GTDB taxonomy): Bacteria > Bacteroidota > Bacteroidia > Bacteroidales > UBA932 > Bact-08. The sequence goes on from JAUYTX010000012.1 coordinate 3,240, forward strand.
TTGATTGAAGGGATTGCAGCCAATATTGGCTAACAGAATAATTTGTTGATGAGTTCTATTTAAGTGGTGAGTTTGGCTCCTTTTTCATATAGTTGTATTCCAGACGATCAACAAGACGTGGAAAGAACTTATTGAGGATTACAACCAGTTTGCCTACAGGTGTGAGGATAACCTCGGCCTTTCTCTTTTTGATTCCTTTTATCAAATGCATTGCGCACTCCTGTGCACTCATCATTTTATCCTCTTTACGTGGGGTTTCTCCCTGTTTGCTGCCATCAGCAACCAAAGCCTGTTCTCTGATTTCTGAAGTTGTAAAACCGGGAGCAAAAATCATAAAGTGGATATTGTCTTTAAGGTGCTCTATTCTAAGGGTGTCGATAAAACCATAAACAGCAAATTTTGAGGCAGAGTAACCTGTTCTTGCCGGAAGTCCTTTGTAGCCTGCAATTGAGATTACACCTACAACAGATCCATTGGTTTTTAAAATATGGGGCAAGGCATATTTTGTACAATACACCGTGCCCCAGAAATTCACGTCCATTAATTGTTTAATGACACTAAGATCCAGATCTTTAAAAAGAGCACGCATGGAAATTCCTGCATTGTTAACAAGAATATCAATACGGCCAAATCTTTCAAGTGTTTTTTTTATAAGGTTTTCGCAATCACTCTCTTTGGTTACATCACATTCTACAGAAAGGGCAGGGGAGCTGAGAGTTTTTTCGAGCTCAGTAAGCTTGTCAACTCTACGCGCAGCCATTACAACGTTGCATCCATTTTTTGCAAACGCCTGAGCGGCTGCTCTTCCTATTCCAGAGCTGGCTCCTGTGATTATTACTACCTTATTTTTAAGCATTTAATTTGCAATTACATTGCCATATCTTTCATTTCATCAGCCTGGTAAACCCCGGCCTTAAGCTTTTCATGAATCTCCCCAAATGCGTTGAGTGTGTACTCTACATCTTCTAAAGAGTGCATTGAGGTAGGAATAAGACGGAACATAATAACACCTTTGGGAACTACAGGATAGATTACGGCTGAGCAAAAAATCTTATAGTTGGTTCGCAAGTCAATAAGAATGTTTGTGGCTTCAGGTACGTTACCTTCGAGAAAGACCGGTGTAACACAGGCCTCTGCTTTACCTATATTAAAGCCCCTGTCTCTCAGTCCTTTTTGCATTGTTCTGGTGATAAGCCACAGCTTTTCACGAAGCTCAGGCATTGTACGAATCATATCCAGCCTTTTGAGGCATCCCTCAACCATAGCAAGTGGAAGAGATTTTGCGTAGATTTGAGAGCGTAGATTGTACCTTAAGTAGTTGATGAGGTATTCCGGTCCTGCAACAAACCCGCCTATCCCGGCCATAGCTTTTGCAAATGCACCAAAGTAGAGATCAATCTCTTCCATTACACCGTAGTGCTCAGAAGTTCCTCTGCCGTTTTCTCCCATAACACCAAAGCCGTGGGCATCGTCAATCAGAATTCGGAACTCATACTTTTTCTTAAGCTCAACTATTTTATCCAGGATACCCAAATCTCCTGTCATTCCATAAACTCCTTCAGTTATGAGCAGAATCCCACCGCCTGTTTCGGCAACAATTTTGGTTGCTCTGGCAAGTGCCTTTTCGCATTTTTCAATATCATTATGAGGATAGACAATTCTCTGACCCATATGAAGCCTAACGCCATCCATAATACATGCATGTGCCTCAGAGTCATATACAATAATATCGTGTCTGTTAACCAATGCATCAATTGTTGAGACCATTCCCTGGTATCCGAAATTGAACAGATATGCATCTTCCTTAAGTTCAAAAGCGGCAAGCTCTCTCTCCAATTGTTCATGAAGTGCTGTTTGTCCGGACATCATTCTTGCTCCCATCGGGTAACCCAATCCCCACCTGGCAGCAGCCTCAGCATCGACCCTTCTTACCTCAGGGTGGTTAGCCAGACCAAGATAGTTGTTGAATGTCCAGGCTAAAACCTCAGTGCCGTTAAAGGTCATTCTTGGTTGAATCTGACCCTCCAGTTTTGGAAATGCAAAATACCCGTGCGCTTTTTTACGATATTGCCCCAGGGGGCCACCTTCATCATTTTTTATTCTCTCAAAAATGTCCATTATGAAAAGTTTTTTATGTGTATCTTAATCTTTGTCCAATTCTTAAAATAGAGGTTCGTTTGATTCCGTTAAGGGCACAAAGCCTGGCAATGGAAATGCCTGTTCTCTGAGATATTCTGCCAAGTGTATCACCACTGCGAACAGTCCAGAACCTGATTTTTTCAATCTCTTTTTTATACTCAAAATGTTGGGCGTTAAGTACCAGTATCTGATTTTTTAACGTAAATGCGTTAAAGTCAATAATATCATTGGGGTTTATAGGATTTCCAAGGTATCTTACTTCGAAATGAAGATGATAGCCTGTGGAACGTCCTGTATTACCTCCAAGCCCTACCGGAATTCCAGCTTTAAGGGTGTCGCCGGGGTTAACGGATATTTTATTCAGGTGTGCATAGAGTGTTTCAAGCCCGTTGAAGTGCCTGATAAGAACGAAATATCCATAATCTCTTGCACGCTTAGTTATCCTAACAACTCCGTCAAATGCGTTGTAAACGCTGTCTCCTTTGTGAACTTTGAGATCTATTCCATAATGGTGTCTCCATCTTCTGAATCCGAAATCTGAGGTCACATAGCTCTGAACAGGATTGTAAAAAGTGCTCAGGTCTATCTTGGCAGTATCTTTCATATCTACCAGATTAACCTGATATGGATTAATCTTGTTGTCACTCCATATGTCGTACTCTTCAGGCAACTCTGAAAAATCGATTAACCTGAGGTAATCAGATATAGGAATGATAATTTTAGAGGTATTGATTTTAGTAATAGAATCAGTCAATACCACATTAAAGGGTAGTGGCTCTGGCAGTGAAGCTGTAATCACCTCCTTTGGAGCAGTGACAGAGACTCTTTTTCTCAGGGAAAATGCATCTGCTGTTGTTGCAGATGCAAGTATAAGAATAAGACTCAGTGTCTTTATAAGAGAGTTATGCATCAATATTTGCGTATTTTGCATGAGTTTCAATAAATTCTCTTCTAGGCGGAACTTCGTCACCCATAAGCATAGAGAAAATTCTGTCTGCCTCGGCAGCGTTATCTATGTTTACCTGGCGAAGCAAACGGGTCTCCGGATTCATGGTTGTATCCCATAACTGAATAGCGTTCATCTCACCGAGACCTTTGTATCTCTGTACATGAACCCCGCTGTCTTTACCTTTTCCAATCTTTTCGATAGCATCTTTTCTCTCGTCTTCACTCCAGCAGTATTGCTCTTGTTTACCTTTCTTGACCAAATATAGAGGTGGAGTTGCTATGTAAAGGTGGCCGTTTTTGATAAGATCCTGCATGAAACGGAAGAAGAAGGTCATAATGAGAGTTGCAATGTGACTTCCATCCACATCGGCATCCGTCATTATTATAACTTTGTGGTATCTCAGTTTTGTCAGGTTTAGAGCTTTGCTGTCCTCTTCTGTACCGATTGTTAC
>JAUYTX010000008.1 GCA_030695025.1 Bacteroidales bacterium
AGTCCCGGAGGTAACCCCGTTCTTTGTTTGGCCATAAATTGTGTTTCCATTTGAATTGATGGTTAAAATTAATAATGCTTTTTATTTTTTGCATTATCGTTTACACAATTTATTGGATAGTGCCAAATTTACCACCAATTCCCATATCATCAGTCAAGTCTGAATATTTTAAATTTATGCTTAGGTTCTTGCTCTTATGCCAAACACCTATGAATACATCCTTTTTAATGTAGTATTTAACAAGCATCTGTTCTGCTAACTCATACGGAACGAGCATTCTAATTCTACCTTCGTCTCCACTCATCATTTCTTTCATAATAGCTCCGGAGCTGCTGTTATTAATAAAGAGATCTTGATCAGGCATTTTATTATCACCAAATAATAGTTCATATTTTACAAATGCAGTATCCTTATTTACTGTATAGATTTTATCAGAGAAGTATGGAAATACGCAGATATTATCTTCAAAATGATAAAAATTACACTGACATCCATGAATTATTCTCCCTGACGGTTCAGGATCGATAAGTTTATTTACCGAAGTACCCTTTTCTGTTGTAATTACAATGTGTTTATTATTATTATCTTTTAGTGAGTAATAATAGTAATACAAATTTTCTGCTGGATTATATATGAAAGACGCAGGAGTTGGAGTTTGTATTTTTAGTTTATCTACAAAAGACAAATCATCAATCCGATATCTTACTATCGTATTACTTTGCCTATCCAAAAGTAGAATAAGACCGTTATTTTTATCTATTCCAAAGCAATCAGCGCCCAAATATTCTCCAGGACCATTACCAACATTCATAATCTTATTAACAAATTTCCCATCAATAGAAAAAACGAACACAGATGGTGGCCCCGGATAAGAATCTAATATGTATATTTTATTGTTATAAATCATTATTTGATCGATCTTACCAAAATGGCTACTTGAATTAGTTTCTAATTTTACAAAATCAATTTCTGAGATCAAATCGGATGTTTTATAGGCTTTAACATCACCAAAATTTACAATTTTGCTTTGAAAATCAGAGCTTTTGGGGTTGGTGCAGCTATATGATGTAATTAACAGTAAGATTGATAATAAAAATGATTTCATAATAACGTGATATTTAGCAATTAACGCAAACAAATCTAAATAAGATTATTTACTCGTACAAATTAATTTTATAATTTATATGCTATTTAACTGACGTATTATCAATATTTTGTAAAATAATATTTATACTTTTTTCTGTAATACCGATTTTCTTCTTATATATACTTGTATTTTATTTACACTATTTGTAAAATAAGGTCATTTTACTGATAATATTATTATTGTAAAAATGAGAGTATTTTACTTAAATTTGCGGAGTCTTATAATATAAGAGAATGGTTAACAAGATTATTATTAGGGGGTTGTCGGATATAGAGAGTGCGGCGGCAAGGTTTCTGGAGCTGAAGGGAAGGAGCAGTGTTATTGCATTGTATGGAGGGATGGGTGCCGGAAAGACCACTTTTACAAAAGCAATGTGCAGTGTGCTGGGAGTTGTTGATGGAGTTAACAGCCCTACGTTCAATATAGTAAATGAGTACCGCACCGCTTTGGGAGAGACGGTTTACCATTTTGATTTCTACAGAGTTGAAAGTATTGCAGAGGCTTTGGATATAGGATTTGAAGAGTACCTGTACAGCGGTGATTTGTGTATTATAGAGTGGCCCGAAAAAGTAGAACAGATATTGCCCGATGATACTCTCAAAGTGCAGATATCTGTTCTTAATAACCATTACAGAGAGCTCACATTCGGCTCTGCCGTAGATTAGTTCTCAGGGTAAAGAAGATAAGGTTTACGCTGTTTCTTAAACTTCTCTACATCGTCTGCCCACATTGCCTTGATCTCGGCGGCAGATTTTCCATCTTTTATCATTTTGCGCACATAGTCACGACCGATTAGCCTTTCGAAAAACGGACGGAAGAAGTGGTCGTCAAGATTAAGGTTGCTGTATGCATCAATTACATATTCAAGGTTGATTCCTGCTTTGTTAATCTCTTCAATTGAAGGTTCTTTACTCAGGTCAACACCATAACATTCATTGTTAAGCTGAGGAGGAAACTTGGCGCCCGGAACACTTCTCGGAGTGAATTTAAAGTCGTACCCCTTCATATTCGGGTGACCGTAAACCTGAAACGGAGCATCGGTGCCTCTGCCTAAACTAACCGGAGTTGCCTCAAAATAGCAAGTTGATGGGTAGAGGTAGATAGACCTCATGTTTGGAAGGTTTGGAGATGGTTTAACAGGAAGTTCATACATAGTTGCATGAGTGTAGTTTTTGCATTTGATTACAGTTACATCACACTGGATTCCGTTAGGCAGCCATTTTTCTCCGTTAATCATTCCTGCAAGTTCTCCCAGGGTCATTCCGTGTACTGTTGGAATTGGCAACCAGCCTACTGCTGATCTGAAGTTCATATCAAGGATTGGACCATCTACATAAAATCCGATAGGATTTGGTCTGTCAAGAACAATCATCTTAACCTTATTCTCGGCACATGCCTCCATCATTTTGGCCATTGTTGTAAGGTATGTGTAAAACCTAACTCCAACATCCTGAAGGTCGAATACAAGAACGTCAATCTGTTTCATGAGGTCAGCAGATGGTTTGCCGGTATTTCCGTCATAAAGTGATTTGATTGGAATGCCTGTCTTTTCGTCAACAGAGCTTGATACATGCTCACCTGCGTCTGCGTCACCACGGAAGCCGTGTTCAGGAGAGAGAATGGCTACAATATTTACCTTCAAACTTACAAGTGAGTCAACCAGGTGTGACTTCCCTATTATACCTGTTTGGTTTGTCAGGATTGCCACCTTCTTGCCTTTAAGCATTGGGAGGTATTCGTTTACCGATTCAGCTCCCGTTTTAACGTTTTGTGCATAAGCCGATAAGCCGAAAACAACCATCAGGGCAAGCATTAAAATCTTCTTCATAATTGATATAAGGGTTAGTTAAAAAATTAATTTAGCCGGAGGTAAAGATAACAAATCAGTCAAACATCAAACAACCTCAATCTGGTATTGACCCTCTTTTTTTACGAAGTAGCCTATCTCTGTAAGTGTAACTCCCTCCGAAACAGCGAATTTTTCAAACTCTGCTGCCATACCTTTTTCAACTGCCAGCAGCAAGCCTCCGCTTGTCTGAGGGTCGCATAAAAGAGCCCTTTGATCTCCGGTCATTGGAGAGACCTTATGCCCGTAGCTGCTGAAGTTTCTGTTTGTGCCACCTGGTATGCACTCTTGTTTAATGTAGTAGTCAACACCTGCAATTCTTGGAACCTTATCATACTCTATCACAGCCTTGAGTCCGCTTCCCTCAGCCATCTCAAGAGAGTGCCCAAGCAGTCCGAATCCTGTAACATCTGTCATGGATTTAACCTCAGGCCGCTCTGCAAATTTAATTCCCGGAGTATTGAGCGTTGTCATAAGTCTTAATGCCTCAGCACGATCTTCATCTCTTGCAACTCCAAACTTTTCGGCAGTTGATACCAGACCTATTCCTAATGGCTTGGTAAGGTACAGAATGCAGCTCTCTGTTGCGCTGTTGTTCTGTTTTACCTTTGAACTGCTGACTATTCCCGTTACCGCGAGTCCAAAGATGGGATCTGTGCTGTTAATGCTGTGCCCGCCTGCAAGTGGGATGCCCGCCTTGTCGCAAACCTCCCTTGCGCCTGAAATCACCTTTGAAGCGATCTCTGCGGGGAGTTTGTCAAGTGGCCAGCCAAGAATGGCTATGGCCATCAGAGGTTTTCCTCCCATTGCGTATATATCGGAGATAGCATTTGTTGCCGAAATTCTGCCGAAATCGAACGGGTCGTCAACAATTGGGGTAAAGAAGTCAGTTGTACTTACTATTGCTTTGCCGTCTCCAATGTCATAAACTGCAGCGTCGTCTTTGCTGTCGTTTCCAACAAGCAGGTTTTCAAATATCAGATTGGAACGGCTGTTTTTAAGTATCTCCTCAAGATCTTTGGGTGCTATTTTGCATCCGCATCCTGCACCGGGGCTGAATTGAGTGAGTCTTATAGTGCTCATTTTATATTGTTTACAGGTTTATAATTTTCGTGCAATTGTGCTGAACATCAACAATGTCGGCCATGGTTCCGATAGTGCCGGCTTCTGTTTTATCGAGCATGTTGTTAAAGGCAAGACAGGTCTTGCAAATTATTATTTTGCTTCCCTTCTCTTCAATCGCTTTAAACTCTTGAATAACAGGAGATCCCTGGCATATTAATTTGACTCCGTTACCATAAAGGCATATATATGCCGGAATTTTACCCTCCTGAACCAAAAGTGCAAGATAGTTTTTAATTAATGTCAAAGAGAGTTCAGGGGGAGCTTCTCCCATCCCTTCACGGCTTATGATTAAAGCAATTTTTGAATTTATTTCGTTTCTCATTTTATCGAGTTATATCTAAATGTTTTTGGCAAATGCCTCTGCCAGACTCTTTAGTTTCTGGGATATATTATTGCTGTTATCACCTGTATATGTGAGAGATGGCAATTTTTCCCAATCTGCTCCAAAACGGTTGTTAAGCTGACTTGCGTATGCTTTGTCATAATAGATAAGGCAAATTTCTGCTGCCTTTTTAAGATCTCCCCTCCTGCAAGCCTCCAGGGCAAACTTGCAATTATCATACCCGAGCCTCTTCTCAATTTTGGCGATTGACATCTCAAGGGGCTTGGTATCGTCGGTTGCGTAGTCTCTGATTAACCTCTCTACTCTGGTGTCAAACGGGGTGTCAATCTTTATTAGCGGAGCGCTGCGCATCTGTAACCACAACATCTCAGGAACAAATACCTTTCCAACATTGCGGCTCTCATCCTCTATCCAGACAAATTTGTCAGGGTTAGTACCAATGATCTCTTCTGACAACATGTTTTCAAACATCTCACTTGATGGCTGAGGCGGAAGTCCAATTGATCCGAATGCCGAACCTTTGTGATTCGCAAGCCCTTCGAGGTCAATAACCTGCTCTCCGGAATCTTTTAATATTGTGAGGAGGTCAGTTTTGCCGGAGCCTGTGAAACCTCCAAGAAGGACTATCTTAAGCTTTTTTTCAAAACTGTTTAATACGTGGTTTCGGTAACTTTTGTATCCACCCTCAAGCAGGTAGCACTCCAGCCCCAGAGTTTCAAGAAGCCAGGCCATTGATGAGCTTCGCATACCTCCTCTCCAGCAATGAACAAGAACCTGCTGACTATTGAGTGCAAGGGCTGATTTTGAAAATTGAGACATCTTGGGGCCTACTATTTCCAGCCCTCTTTGAACGGCCTTAACCCTGCCTCTCTGTTTGTAAATTGTGCCTACCTCGGCCCTCTCTTCGTTTGAAAAGAGTGGTAAACTAAGAGCCCCGGGAATATGAGCGTGGTCATATTCTCCCGGGGATCTCACATCTATTATTGGAATCGTTTTTGAAAGATTCAAAAACTCCTCTGTACTTATAACTTTTGGCATAGACTTTATTCCCTGCGCAAAAGTAGTTAATTTTTAGAAATTGATCTTAAGACCTAGCGAAGGTATAAGAGCTGTTGATTTGTATTCGCCAAAGAAGTTTACGTTAGGGTTCCATGTTTCAGGAACATAACCTTTAATCTTCTGTCCGCATAGTCCCTGAAGAGCAGCGTCAATAGCAATTGCATTGCTAACCTTGTAGGTCATACCTGTTGTGAGGCTTAACTTGTTTGCTCCGGGAGTTTCAGGTGAGTATAACATTTTGTCAACCGGAGTTGTGTCATAAATTGCACCAAAACGCCATGTAAACTTATCGCTTGCATAAACTTCTCCACCAAAACGGTAGATAGCTGTATTTTTGAAATTTTTGTTGGATACAAGTTTTAGGTTTCCTACATCTGAACCAAACTGAATTGTCAGGTTTTCATAAGCACTCCATCCTACATACTGAATCTCAGCTGAGAGAAGGAGCTTTTCGCTTGTTTTGTATGCTACACCCACATTAAGATTTGAAGGAATAGGGAGTGATGCTGAGAAGTTCTTTCCATCTATAGGAGGGATTGGAACAGTTCCCGGCATCATTGTGTTGATTCCTGTTATAAGTGCCTGCATTTCGGGACCCGCATAGGAAACGCTGGCTGTACCTGAACTCACTTTCATCATAACTTTTGAACGGTAAGATATACCTATGCTCAGCTTATCATTTGGTGTGAAGAGAATACCTGCATTAAAGCCGATTCCTATCTCTGATTCGCCCTCAAGCTTGGCTGTAACAGAAGGCACGTTTGCATACATATCAAGAATTGGTTTGTATGTAGGTACCATTACTCCTATTGGCGCAAGTGCTCCCATTCGGGTAAGTGCTCTTTCGATTGCGAAACTGCCGAAATCAACCATCAGACCTGCCCCTATACTTAACTGGTCACTAATTTTGTAAGAGATTGTAGGCTGGACAGAGAATGCTTTTAATGAGATGTTTTGAACATGGTGTGCACCTGCCCAGTTGTCAGGCCAAACAAGTGAATTGCCCACAGGGTTTGTGATGCTGACACCGGCAAAAAATTTATCGCTCAATTTGTATCCCACATAGCCGAAGATTGGAGTTCCAATCGGATTGTCAGACTCTGTTGAGAAGGCGCCGTTAGTATACTTTACTTTTGAAAAAATTGCGTTTGCGCCGAATGACAACTCAATTTTACTTTCCATAAAGGAGAGACCCGCAGGGTTGAAGAGCATACTCTCCGATCCAAGTCTGAGTGCTGTTCCAAGGTGTCCCATACCAACCTGACGGGAGCTTTGTGAATTTATCTGATACCCCTCTGCCATTAGATTCAAGCTGACAAAACCTGCCAACAGTAATAGTGATAGTTTTCTTAGTTTCATAATTAAAAGTTTTAAAACGCAACAAATCTAATATTTATATGAATACATTATACCCTTAAATAGAAAAATGCGCAATAGACAATTAATCAAAATTTTAAAATTACACTATTATGTTAAAATAGTATAATTAAAAATCCCGGAGGATATTGTCATGATATCGCTCCGGGAAAATAATTACACTCTGGTTGTCAGAATTATCAGTTGTTGTTCATCTGGGGAATCTCCCTCTCTTCGCGTGAATCTCCTATCAGATGCTTGCTAAAATAGTCGCCCATTCTCCAGAAGAAGTATTCGGTCATATCACCAAATCCGTGTCTCTGACCAGGGAGCATGAGCATGTCAAATCTCTTGTTTGCCTTGATAAGTGCGTTTACCATTCTCATTGTGTTTGCCGGGTGTACATTATTGTCAATGTCACCGTGAACAAGCATCAGATGGCCTTTAAGATTCTTAGCTATCTGAGAGTTCCTGTCAATGCTGTATTTGAATGTGGTATCGCCCTTTTCGGTAATCTGCTCCAGTACTCCGTGGTGTTGCTCACTCCACCAGCGGTTGTAGATATTGTTTTCGTGGTTACCTGCGCTTGATACTGCAACCTTGAAGAAGTCCGGATAAACCAGCATAGCGGCTGTTGACATAAAACCTCCGCCTGAGTGTCCATGAATACCAACCTTATTGATGTCAATGAATTTGTGTTTAGCAGCTAGCTTCTCTGCAACCACCTTCTTATCTTCGAGTCCGTAATCTCTAAGGTTTCCGTAACCGTAGTTGTGGTACCACTTAGATCTTGCAGGGTGTCCTCCGCGGTTACCCACAGTAATAACGATGAATCCAAACTGAGCAAGACGGTCAACCCTGTCCATACCCTTTGTCCATGATGCATTTACCGCCTCGGTTTGAGGTCCCGGGTAAACGTATTCAATTATAGGATAGAGTTTTGTAGAGTCAAAGTCAAATGGCTTGTACATTACTCCGTAGAGGTCTGTTTTTCCATCACCGGCCTTTACGGTAAACCTTTCAGGGAATTTATAGCCAATTGCAAAGAGCTGGGTAAGGTCTGTCTGCTCAAGATCGGCCAATTTTTTGCCGTTATTGTCATATAGTGAAGACTTAGGTGCTGTATCTACTCTTGAGTAGTTGTTTACAAAGTATTTACCGTTGTCAGATACATTTGCCTCATGGTTAAAGTCACCTGGATTCAGAAGTCTTAGGTTTGATCCGTCAAAGTTAACTCTGTATTGGTGAGTGTAGTATGGGTTTTCTCCACTCTCTTTTGCGTTTGCGGTAAAGTAGATAACCCTTTGAACCGGGTCAACTGCAACTACGTCTTCTACATGGTACTCTCCCGATGTGATGGCATTTTTAAGTTTACCGTCGCCATCATAGAGGTAAAGGTGTGCCCAACCTGTTCTCTCTGACCACCAGATAAACTCTTTGCCATTGTTAACGGTTCTTACTGAGCGTGTCTCTACGTATGTGTTAAGCCTCTCCTCTACAAGAGTTTTCACTGTATCTACGTTTACATTAGCCAGGCAAAAATCAACCTTTTTGAGGTCACGGCTTACCCTTGAAACATAAAAGTTCTCATTGTCGCCAAGCCATACGTTGTGTCTGATCTCGTCTAACATATCCTTTTTGAGCTGTGGAGTGGTGCTTACCCTAATCTCCTGATCTTTAAAGGCAGACATCTTTATCTCCTTTGCACTTTTTGACTCCATATCGTAAATATAAAGGTGTCTTGAAGGTGCCTCAGATTCTCCCGGCATGTGGTATTTATACCTCTCAAGTTTTGGTCTTGGCTCTGCAAGTACATCAATAACCCACAGGTCTTTAACCTTAGAGGTGTTGCTGCGAACCATTGCAAATCTCTTTGAATCAGGCGACCATACAATGAATGCACCGGTTCTCTTTTTCTTATCTTTTTCTGTTACATAGAAATCGTTGTCACCCGAACCAAATCCAAATTCCTGTGTTCCCTCTGTAGTGAGCTGATGCTCTACAATTGTAGAGTCCTCCTCGTTCTTTCTTGCTTTCTCAAAGTTCTCCATGTCCATATAATAGAGATTGAAATCTCTTGAGAAAACAACATATTGTTTGTCAGGAGATACGCTGCCCCATCTTGGGTATGGCTTTGGAGATTTGTAATCTTTAATCTCGGTAAGGTTACCTGTGGCAATGTCAATTTCAAAGCCGTGGACCTTCTTCTCCTTTTTTGGTTTTCCTGTCTTTTCGTCCTTAACCTCAATATCAACCGTGCTTTTGATCTCAAATGTGAATTTGCGATCATCTACAAGTTTAAATGCTTGAATAGGAATGTTTTGAGCGTCAAACGGATCTTTTACAATCTCGGTAAGCTGAGCGGCAAGCTTTGCGTTGTCAAAGATTGGTTTTTTTGCTCCGGTTGCAGGATCTACAATGTAGTAGAATGTACCTTCAGGTGTCTGGTAGGTGTACCAGAATTTATCAGAATTCTTAAACCAGTTTGGGTTTACAGCTGTTGAGAAGACGAGCTTATTGACCCTTTTTGGCGAAAAGCGAGCTGCAAGTTCATAGTTTGCCGTTGTTACCGGAGTTTGCTGTGCACTGCAAAGCAGCCCCGTGAAGAGCAGCATTAGAATAAACAGAGATTTTTTTGTCATAATTTAGTATAATTTGGTAGTAATAATCGTTTTGTAAAGGTTAGTATTTCCATTCCCCAACCTCCATATCGTGAAGAGCACCGTTCTGAACCCTGAAACGGATTGCTGTTCTCACATTATGAAATCCCTGAATGCCTGCGGCTCCGGGATTTATACATATAAGGTTGTTTGTTTTATCGTTAATCACCTTGAGAATATGGGAGTGGCCGCATATGAATACATCAGGCTTGTGGGCATGAATAAGCTGAAGAGCTCTGTGGTCGTATCTGCCGGGGTAACCTCCAATGTGCATCATTAGAAACTTTAACCCCTCCATTTCAAAAAGCTGAATATATGGGTGAACCAACCTCACATCCTGTCCATCGCAGTTTCCGTAAACACCTTTTAAAGGTTTCATCGCAGATATTGCGTCCGAAACGGCAATGTTGCCAAAATCTCCGGCATGCCATACTTCGTCTGTATTAGCAAAAAAATGGCGAAGCTTATCGTCAAAGTGGCAATGTGTGTCTGATAACAGTCCTATTATGGGCATCCGAATGGTCAGAGTTTAATTACGATTTTCTTCTTGTACAGGATTATTGCCATTGTTGTGAAGATGGTAACATATCCCAAAGCGTACAACAGTGATCCCCATTCGTTATTGCCAAGCAGAGGAACGCAGCAGTTTTGGTATATCCATGATGATGCGTTTGTAGTGATCTCTTTAAATGTTCCATCATCCTGCAATACAGATGTTTGCCATTTTATAATTCTGCCCAGCGTTTTGGCAAAAACACCTGCCATCACAAATGCGAACAGAGGGTTTAGCCCCAGTGCCTTAAATGGGTAGAAAATCTTCTCTTTGCCCTTGATATCAATAAAGTAGATGAACAGTGCCAGCATTAGTACTGACCAGCCACCTGCGTAAAATACATAAGATGGTGTCCAGAGGGGTTTGTTGATAGGTATGACTGTGCTAAGAACCACACCCACTCCAAGAGCTATAAGTCCAATGGAGTAGAGGTCACCGACAGCCTCTGTTTTATTGGCACTTTTGCGAATATGCCCGCCAACAAGATAGCCGAATAGAACGGTAGCAGAGCCGGAGAGCACACCAAGCAGACCTTCGGGGTCGAATGGCATGCCAAATCCTTTGTAAACGTGTGTAATTCCTACAAGTGCAACATCAATACTGCCGGCAATTGTTCCCTCTTTTGAAAATGGGTCACCTGTCCCGAAAATAACGAGAATCAGCAGATGAAGCAGCATCAAAACCGAGCCTGCAACTATTATCTTTTTGGGTTTTTGAAGCCAGAGAGCAACAAGCGCCCCAACCATGTAACATAGTGCAATTCTTTGAAGAACTCCAAAAATTCTCAGGTTTTGAATATAAACCAACCAGTTTTCTCCAAATGAGAGCTCCGGAGATGGACTGGTATTATAAAAAGGGAAAGCGTTAAGAAGCAGACCTGTAAGAAAGATGAGAAACGATCTTTTTATGACCTTTTTTACAGACTCTTTGTTGAGGGTGTCGTTGTATTTTGCAAAGGCAAAAGAGAGAGCTGCTCCAACAATAAAGAGGAAGAATGGGAATACCAGATCGGTTGGGGTGCATCCGTGCCAGGCTGCATGTTTGAGCGGCGGAAATATTTTTCCCCATGTTCCGGGATTGTTTACCAGTATCATTCCGGCTATTGTCATACCTCTTAGTACATCAAGAGCCGTGTATCTGTTAGTAACAACTTTGTCCATTTTTTAAATCATTTATAGACAAAAATAACCTTTTTAAATATATTTGTCTTTAATATGGAACTCTTTTTTGCAAATATCATAAATGGTCAGACAGCTTCTCTTGGAGCTGAGGAGACAACACACTGTATTAAGGTTATAAGGAACAAGCCCGGTGACATAATAACAATCACCGATGGCAGAGGCTCACTTTACAATGCGGAGATTGTCTCTGCAGGTAAGGAGGCTCTTCTTAAAATAACGGAGGTGCTGGGCGATCCTGCCCCAAGGCCATATTATCTGCATATGGCTGTTTCGTTGGTTAAAAACCCTGACAGATATGAATGGTTCATAGAGAAAGCTGTTGAAATTGGGGTAGATGAGATTACCCCTATTTACGGAGATCTCTCTCAAAAACGCAATTTCAAACATGAACGTGGAGAGCGCATTATTATGTCTGCTGTTAAGCAATCTTTAAAGCCTCTGCTACCAGTTCTGAATCCCTTAGTCTCTGCAAAAGAGTTGATTAAACAGTATTCTTCTGAAAATGAATATTTGAAAATTATTGGCCATTGCCGTGAAGGCAAGAAAGAGGCACTTCCCTCAATCCTGAAAAACCGGGCGGCAACAAACGCTAAAATTCTCATATTAATAGGCCCCGAAGGCGACTTCTCGCCGGAAGAGATTCAATGCGCAACCGACAACGGCTTCATTGAAATGCACATGGGCAGCTCCCGCTTGCGAACCGAAACTGCCGCCCTCACCGCCACTACTGCGGTTTACCTGAATTCTTTGTAATAACTTTGAATTGAAGAAACAAAAAACCGATTCTGGTTAATTATCCGGAATCGGTAAAAATATTTATGAGAACAATTATTTAAAGAGAGTCAAAATTTACCCGATAAAACCAGGAGGGTATATAGTTGTACTTCTCTTTATACTCCTGCGGGATGACAAACTTAAGCTCCTTTTTAAATCTTTTTTCTAATTGATATATTCTCTGAGGTTTAAGATTATTTAGTATGCCGGGGTAACTGTTAAAACGAAACTTTATGTTTAGAATATTTCCATCGCTATCTAAAATTACTCCGTACTGTATACTTGGCTTAAGCAAGCTATAGACATTTGGATTCATCTCTTTTGGATATGAATTTGCCATACTATCAATTTCACGTTTAGTAAATATCTCCCTAATAATTACAATGTCTTTACCGGGAATTTCTAAACTAACTTTCTTTAAGCGGCCAACATCGATTGTATCACCTTGTTTCGATATTAAAACATCAGAAAACAAATCATTATTAGTATTTTCAACTTCAAATGTAAATTTACTTGCGAAATCCCATTTTAACTTATAAGTGCAATTATTGATTTCAAGTAAATTTTTATTTTCATATGGGTTTTGCGCACGAATAATTGTACAGCAAAAAATTAAAGGGATTAAAATAAATCTTTTCATGATATGAGAAATTTAGTGTCTTATAATCATTTGTTTTATAGGATATTATTTTATATTTTCATGTCTGTATTTTACTGTTCTATAATCGAGATGTTTGATTGAGGAGATAAATCTCAGAAAACACAATAATTGCGCCAAATTTAATATAGTTTTCCCATTTAGCTAGTATACTCCCTGTGTTGTAACTATTTGTTTATGAATAAAAAAGATAATAGTATGAAAAAGCTCATTTTAATATTAATTATTACGATTGCTGCCTGCCGGAACAGTAGTGATAATCAGCCAAAAGATTTGAGAATAATTGACGTTGAAGGCGGAGTTGGTAAGGGTAGGTTGGTGAAATTGTCTGAGATAGCAGAGTCAATTGAATATATTCCGCTTGAGACAAATAGTGAAGCTGTTGTTGGAAAAATATTCTTTGACAGAATTTTCTACGAAAAAGGGTTTTTTTATTTGATGGAGCAAAACAGGACGATAATCATTCATGATAATGATGGGAAATATTTTAATAAAATAAACAAACTTGGCCGAGGACCCCAGGAGTATGATGCAGCGTTTACAGTGGATATTGATTTGACAACAGGAAACATTTCTGTTTTGGCTTCTAATAAAATCATAGAATATTCCATAGATGGAGATTTTAAGAGAGTTATGAATTATAAGGACGATGGCTTTTTGAGTAAACATTATATCACAAGATTTATTAAATCGGATTTGAAATATTTTCTGCTTTCAACAATCAACGATAGGTCTCAACATTCAGGCTTTTTAATTGATTCCTCATCAAGATTGTTACTAAGTGTTGAATATCCCGGAGAAGATTATGAAAAGGTTACCACTTATAGTGCCTTACTATCGATAATGAACCCTATGATATTTAGGCACAAAAATGCAGTACGAATTAAAAATGGCTTAAACAAATATATACTAACTATAAATGAAGATAATAGTATAGACACTGCCTACATTTTTAACTTTGGTAAATATGCGCCTGATCCTCTTAAAAGAGATCATTTTCGCGTTTATGCACCTTTCATCTATAGCCAGTTTTCGATTTTTGAAAGTGATCAGTATTTGTTTATGACATTTCATACTGGATCTCTATCTGAAAAACCTGCTAAAATGATAGGTTTAAACAGTCGCGAATACGTTTACAATTTTGAATGTTCGGTATTTAATAAGAAAACGGGTGAGTTTCAATTCATACTTCAACCTGAAATCAACCAACTAGGGTTTGTGGAGGACTTTGAAGGGGGGCCTGCTGTGTGGCCAAAATATGTGAGTTCAGACGGCTACCTCATAACATATTTGTATGCACACGAGTTTAAAGCCCATGCAGAAACCCACGAAGTGTCAGAGAGATTTAAGCAGATTGCCCATAGCCTTAAAGATACCGATAACCCGGTGATAGTTAGGGTGAAACTTAAAAACTAATTACATTTTGATCGTTTAGATCAGACAAGCAGGTAGGTGATGTAGGCGGCGTACATTACTATCAGAATGATGCCCTCTTTGCGGTCAATTTTGAGACCTTTGCCACGGTAGCCGAAAAAGAGGACTACGCCGGTGGCTGCTGCGGCTACGAGTGCGTCAATGGTGCTGCTTGCTGCAAACGGAAGTGGAGTTATTACGGAGCTTGCACCAAGTATCAAAAATATATTGAAGATGTTTGAGCCAATAACATTTCCAATTGCAATATCGCTGTTGCCTTTGTAGGCAGCAACAAGGCTGGTGGCCAGTTCGGGAAGAGATGTTCCCACGGCTACAATTGTAAGACCTATTACCGTTTCGCTCATTCCCCATCCGATTGCGAGTTCTGTGGCGCTTCCAACAATAAGGTCTCCTCCAAATACAAGCGCTCCTAAACCTCCGACTATATAAATTACAGATAGCCAGACAGAAAGATTGCTCTCTTTTTCAATAATCTCCTCCTCTTTAATCTCCCCTTTTTTGGCGGAGAGAAATATGTAGTACATGAAGATTGAAAAGAAGAGCAGAAGTATCATGCCGTCACTTCTTGAGATAACTCCGGGTGTTGAGTCAAAAAAGGTGTCTGAGGCTACAAAAATGAGAGCTAGTGAGGCAAGAATTGCAAAGGGAATCTCAATTTTGAGAAGTGAATTTTTTAGTCCGATTGGACTGACAATCGCTGCAAAACCAATGATTAGCAGAAAATTAAAGATGTTGCTTCCTATAACGTTGCCTATTGCCATACCCGGCGCATTGTCAAGGCTGGCAATTATGTTAACAGAGAGCTCCGGAGCAGAGGTACCGATAGAGACAACTGTCAATCCAATTATCAAATCAGAAATTTTAAGTCTTTTGGCCACAGATGAGGCCCCTCTTACGAGGTAATCTGCCCCTGCAATGAGGAGTACAAAGCCAATAGCCAGCAGTAGATAGTTCATTATTTACGAATTATTTTAACAACACCCCCTTGACCCAGATACATTATTGATGATGGTTTACCGGTGAAGCCGGCCTCTAACATCGGATTTGCCTGCCACTGTAGTTTTGCGGTAATTTCGTCATCAAACTCTTCGAAAAGTGCAGGATAGTTGCCCTCTGTAAAGCCTTCTGTTGCAGTTACAACAGCCCTGCCGAATCTATTTAGCATGGCGGTACAAAATGGGTGTGTTACTACTCTTATTGCTACGGATTTGTCTTCTGCTGTAACTTCCGGGGCAACATTAAGTGCCTGCGGGTAAATTATCGTTAGTGGAGTATCTGAAGCCTCAACTACCTCTTCGGCAATTTCGGGAACCTCTTTAATGTACTTGTAAACCATGTTCATGTCGGGAACAAGCAAAATCATTCCCTTGTTTGATTTGATACCGGTTATAGAAATCAGTTTCTGAACTGCCTCACGGTTGGAGGCATCACAACCTAACGCCCAAACGGTGTCTGTAGGAAAGAGAATTATACCTCCCTCCTTTAGTGCCTTAACGGCCTCTTCAACTGCTTTTCTGATTTCAGCTTCCATTTTTTCTTTTCTGTTTAATTCAAGTTAGTTTTATTGTTGTGTCTCTATTTTTTAAACTCATTAATTGTCTTTGTGTAAATTTCAAACAACTTCTCTGCTGCTTTATCGTTTCTGAATTGCCTGGCGTGGTCGAATCCTCGCTCTATCATGCTGTGTCTCAGAGTAGGAGAGGAGAGTATCATCTCAATTTTGTCTCCTATATCGCTTGGTGAGAGTGGATTTGCATAAAGTGCGGCATCTCCTCCTGCCTCTGCCATTGATGATCCTCCGCTTGTGATAACGGGGATACCGTATGTAATTCCTTCCAGCACAGGTATTCCAAAACCCTCTGAGTGGGATACATATATCAGCGCTTCGGCAAGAGAGTATATTGCGGGCATCAAAGAGAAATCGGCGTCATGTATTAAAACTACCCGGTCTCTGACTCCCAGGTTCTCTGCAACTGCCATTATGTTAAGTGCATATGGAGTCCATTTGCCAAAGCAGTAGAGTTTGATATCTTTGGGCAGTCTTGGCAGGGCTTTTACAATGCTTACAACATTTTTTCTCTCCTCAATTGCTCCCATTGCCACTATGAAGCGTTTTGGCAGGTTATATTTCTCTTTTACCTGTTGTGCTTTTTCTGCAGAGGCGGGTGTGTAAAACTGTGGGTCACAACTTGGGTGAACTATTTCGATTTTAGAGCGGTCTGTTCCGAAAAATTCTACTATGTCGTCTGCTGTCTGTTTGCTGACTGCAATGATTCTGTTTGCACTCTTTGCCGATCGGGAGATTCTTGCCGAGCATAACCATCTGTCAAATGGTCTGTAATACATGGGGTATCTGTGGCAATCAAGATCATGTATTGTTACAACTTTTGGAATGTCTGTATTGCTGAGTGGCAGTTCGCCGGTAAGTCCGTGGTAGAGATCGAGGTTGTCTTTTTCAATTGCTTTTTTTATTGAGTACTCTCTCCAGTATGCTGTGGAAATTGCCGAGAGGCCCTTTGGGGTGCGGATATTTACGTTTGAAGAGTCCCTGAAGGCGAACAGCGAATGATCTTTAAAAGGTGGAGTATAGAGGTAATATTCGTTATAGTTGAAAAATTGTGAAAGCGAAGATATCGAAGAGCGGCTGTAATTGCCTAATCCTCCGAAGTTTTTAAATGCTCTTCTTGCATCAAATCCAATCCTGTACATGGTCTATGGTATAGTTAGCTCGGATACAACCGGAAAGTGATCGGAATATCTTATCCTTGGAGTGTTGTGGCTCAGACTCCATATTGGCGAAGGATAGAGAATGTAGTCGATTCTAAGCAATGGCCAGAAAAGGGAGTAGGTTGCGCTGAACCCTTTGCCGGATTGCCGGAAGCTGTCTTCTTTATCGTTAGTAAGCTTATTGTAGGTATAGGACATGGGGGTGTCGTTGAGGTCGCCGCAAATAATTGACAAGTAGTTGCTTCCGTTTGCATGTGAAACAATTGAGTCAACCTGTAGCGCTCTCTTTCTGAAGGTGCCTGCCATTCTGTCGTGAACTTCATATATCTCTTCGGTAACACTGCTGCTCTCTCTCATTCTTTTAACAAGTGTTGTAAACGAGATTGAGTGTGATTCAAGGTGGGTGTTATATATTCTTACAGTTTTGCCTCCTAGCATAATATCGGTGTATATGCAGAGGTTTGTGCTGCCCTTGAAAACCAATTTTCCTCCGTTTACAATGGGATATTTACTATAGGTGATGTTGCCGAATTTGGTGTTACTTCTTGTGCCGAAAAGGTGGTAATATCTGTAGGGGTAATTGCTTAAAATACCTTTGATTTCGTTTGTGTCTTTTATGTAAAACTCCTGGAAGCAGACAATATGAGGGTCTTGTGAGGCTATAAATTTTTCGATTCCACTGATATTAAAATTTCTATCTTTTTTATGCCCTTGTGTAAAGGTTCCTACATTATATGTGCACACCTTTAGGGCTGTTCCATCCGGTCCAATGTTTACCTCTCCCCAGCGGACGAACATATCTGCAAACAATATTGATGGCAGGAGCACAATAAATGTGATCCAGACTGCTCCGGAGCGTCTTATAATTCCTAAAAGCAGAATGAAGAGGTTTATAAAGACCAGGGGTATAAAGTAGAGTCCAAAATAGAGTGGAATTGAGGTGGCAGATGGGTTTATGTAAAGTGATATATATGACATAAACAACGATACCGCTGCCGCAATTACTGCCAGTCGGAAAAGAAGGGCCAATGGCCAGGGTGATCTTTTTCTTCTGCTTCCCATTTGGGATATGTTAAAAGTACATTCTGTTCTTTCTTTTCCAGTACAATATAAGCAAATATCCGAATAGCATACCTCCAAGGTGGGCAAAGTGGGCTATGCTGCTTCCCGGTTTAGAGAGCCCCAGATAGAGTTCAATTGCTCCGAATATCATTACAAACCATTTGGCTTTAAGCGCTACGGGTGGGAAAATGAGTTGCAGTACATTATTTGGGAACAACATTCCGTAGGCTAACAACACTCCGAATACGGCTCCCGATGCTCCCACCGTCGGTGTCATATACATTGCCTGTATTCCATTTGCTGCCATCATGTTTCCTGCTTCGTATGCTTTCTCAAGTGCCGAGACCTCAAGAAACAGAACAAATGAGTGAAGCAGTGCTGCTCCCAGACCTGTAACCATATAGTAGATGAAGAATTTCTTGCTTCCCCAGACCTGTTCAAGAACTATCCCGAAAATAATGAGCGAGTACATGTTGAAAAAGAGATGCAGGAAGTTTCCGTGCATAAACATATGGGTTACAAGTTGGTATGGTTTAAACAGGGGAGATTCAAAGTAGAAAAGTGCAAACTTTTCGTACATAAACTCTTTGGTAAGCATGCTTATTAAAAGCATTATGGCGTTAATGATCACAAGATTTTTTACAACGGGGGGCATGTTTCCCAAAAATCCGGATCCTCTGTTAATATACATGATAGTTATTTTCTAAATTTGTAATTATCTCTTTAATAGGTTGCTATCTATTGATTTAGCATTGCGCTGATCTCTTCGGCTGTTATTATCCTCAGGCAACTGTTGCCCGAAGGGGTGTAGTTTGGCTCTTTGCATGCAAATAGTGTATCTACCAAAGTTTGTGCCTCAAGGTTGTTTAGCGGGTCATTTTTTCCAAAACTTCCTGCTTTTGCCAGTTTTGCAGCGAGTTGCTCCACCGATCTCTTGCCAAAATCGTTCCCCTCTTCGGATAGCATCTCTGCCAGACTGTCTAAAACCTCTTCCATTGTCTCGAAATCATCTGAGAAACCTTCCGGAAGTGCGCTGACTGTAGCTGTATCATGGGTCAGGGAGATATCAAAGCCCAGATATTTTAGCACGCTTTCGTTCTCTTTCAAAATTGAGAGTGTATTGAGCCCTGCCTCTAAGCTCACGGGGAAGAGTGATTGCTGAATTATTCCTACCCCTTCTCTAAGGGTTTCGGTATATTTTTCGTAAAGAATTCGCTCCCTTGCTCTTTTGATGTCAATTAGAATTACTCCGCTTTTGATGGTTGTCATTATATACCTGCCTGAGATTTGTAGCAGGGGTTTTGCGGGGATTGCTTCGTCGTTAAAGAGTGGGTCTGAGCCTTGGTTTGATGAGTACGAAGAGTATTGACCGGAGCCGGAGTTGAATGCCGGATTGAATGCCGGATTGAAAAATTGTGGGTTTGCAGAATTATCTGCAGAGTGAAATCTGCGGTCAATCTCTTCAGGAGTCTCGCCGCCTAAGTCTTTAAATGGGTTGAAGAGTGGGTCGTAGTTTATCTTTGGGGGGGCTACGTAAAAGCTTGTGTTGACCTTTGGTATATCGGGTGCTCCCTCCTGATCAAAGTCAATGCTTGGCATAAATGAGTTTTTGCCGAGTGATTCTCTGGTGCCTGAGTAGAGGATGTCGAATATTGCGGAGTCGTCCTCAAACTTAATCTCTGTCTTTGATGGGTGTATGTTTACGTCCAGCTTTTGGGGGTCGGTCTCGAAGAATATGAAGAAAGATGGGAGGGTCCCTTCCTGGATGAGTCCGTCGTATGCTTTAAGAACCGCCTTCTGGAAATATGGGCTGCGGAAGTATCGGTTGTTGGCAAAGAGGTACTGGTAACCGGGCGTTTTTCTTGAGTCTTCGGGCTTTCCAATGTAGCCGCTTATATTTATGATTGAGGTCTTTACCGATATTTCTACCAGCTCTTTGCCCATATCTTTGCCTGCGGTATCCTGAATGCGTCTCTTGAGGGTTGCCGAGGGGAGGTTGAGAATCTCTCCGCTGTTATGCGAGAGTCTGAAGTGTATATCGGGGCGGGTTATTGCAATGCGAGAGAATTCGGCTAGAATTTGTCTGAATTCGGTGGCATCTGATTTGAGAAATTTTCTTCTTGCGGGTATGTTGTAAAAGAGGTTGCGAACCATGAAGTTGGATCCGTTAGGTGTTGAGACTTCTCCTTCTGAAACCTGCTTTGATTCGGCAAATTTTATCTCGAACCCGGTCTCATCATTTGCTCTCTTTGTTCGTAAAATTACCTCTGCAACCGAGCATACCGATGCCAGTGCCTCTCCTCTGAAGCCGAATGTGTGTATGTTTGTGAGATCTTCTGCTGTTGTTATTTTTGATGTGGCGTGCCTGAGAAAGGAGGTTCTGGCATCTTCGGGCGACATGCCGCAGCCGTCATCAATTATTTGAATGAGGGTTCTTCCTGAGTCTCTGATTATTACATGAATATTTGCGGCTCCTGCATCTACGGCATTCTCCACAAGTTCTTTGACAACAGAGGCCGGCCGTTGAACAACCTCTCCTGCTGCAATGAGATTAGAAATATGAGCCGGAAGTACTTTTATCATTTGATTTTACGAAGAACAGATTATACGAAGTAGCGGTTAAACAAAAAACAGACCGATTGATTTGGCAAAGAAATAGAGCGCTGCGGCCAATCCAACAAGCGACAGCATCACGATTAGTCTCATAACTATGGGTGAACCTGCTTGTTTGCGGTTGTCATAAAGTGCTTTGCGAAAATTTGTCCTGATATTTTTTCCCGGAACATAGTCGTGCTCCTTGCCCTTCTCTTCTTCCCTTGCACGGGCAATTCTCTCTTCGAGAGCCTCTTTGCGGGGGTCATAATAGAGGGGCTGATAGTTAAAGACTCTGTGTTTTGGAGTCTTGAAAAAGCTAAAATTTAAACCCATAACCCTGATTTTATCACTACAAAGATAACAATAAATATAGGAATTTTGTTGTAGCTTTGTTTAACAGATAATATTTGAGTTTAAGAGTAAAAATCTCATTTAATATTAAATTTTCATTAGTAGCATGTACAGAATTGGAAACGGATATGATGTTCATTCGCTTGCTCCGGGCTTTCCGCTCTGGATTTGCGGTTTAAAAATTGAACACGAAAAGGGGTGTGTGGCTCATTCTGACGGCGACACACCAATTCATGCGTTGTGCGATGCAATGCTTGGGGCGTTGGCTCTGGGCGATATTGGCAACCACTTTCCTGATACTTCTGACGAATTCAAGGGTATTGACAGCAAAATTCTGCTTAAAGAGGTTTGCCGGTTGGTTGCCCTTCACGGCTACAGGTTGACCAACGCCGATATCACAGTAGCGTTGCAGCGTCCCAAACTGGCTCCCCGCATTATCGAAATGCGAACCATCTTGGCAGACATAATCGGCTGCACCGCCGACCGCATCTCCGTAAAGGCCACCACCACCGAACGATTAGGCTTTGTCGGCCGCGAAGAGGGCATCGAGGCCTATGCGGTTGTGTTACTGGAAAAAATCTAGGAGGCCGGAGAATTTCTTAGAGCAAAGGCTTCAGGCGGGTTTCGAAAACTTGCTTTTTGAACAAGCGGTAGTGCGGGTTGTAATGCTGTGTATAGGTTTCACTGTGGTGTACTACGTATTTGCCCTTTGACAGCAGAGAGTCCAAAAACCGCGAATCCCTCTCTAAATCCGGGATATAAGGATATAACCTTCTAATAATTCGCTCAATACGCCTCCACTCCCCCCTCCATTCATCAACCGCCGGAGGCACCACTCCCTGCGCACTCTCCATAAAAGCCTCCATGAAAACGGGATAGCTCACCAGATTCTCCTTTAAAACCACAAGATCAACCCTGACAAAATTCCCCTCCCAGCCGGTAACCTCGGCACGATTTACCTGAGACGGTCCATTAACGTTATGAAGCTCTCGCCTTATATACGCTCCGGCAGAGGCGGAATCCGGAATCATGTGTCCGGGACCGAATTTGTCATGGAAAAAGTTCTTATAAACATCAACCAGTTGTGATTCAGGATAATTGCTCATCTGCCATAAAACACCCTCGGTAACCCTCTGCTCAAAGTTTTTACGCTTCTCGCAACCAGCAGAACCTGCAAAAACGCTTAGAATAACAACAAAGGTTACGAGATTTTTGAGCAATCTCGTTATGCTTGGATTCGCTGTAACAATCTTATGGATAGTCAAATATGCAGGCAAACAATTTTTCTCTCTGCTCATAAACAAAGGTTTTATATTAATATTACCTAACGGTAATAGTTAGCGGTAATGCTAAACAGTTTGTAAAAACCAGCTCTTATGTAGTATTTGCCACACTGTTGTACATTTTACGCAACTCAAAGGTAGATAAATCACACAAAAGAATTTGTGACATTACAAAAAAGTATTACTTTTGCACTCCAATTCCGGCGCGATAGCTCAGATGGTTAGAGCGCATGATTCATAATCATGAGGTCCCCAGTTCAATCCTGGGTCGCGCT
>JAUYTX010000021.1 GCA_030695025.1 Bacteroidales bacterium
GCAGCGTCAGGCTTGAAATTATCAATAATGCTTCCTGCCATTTTGATACTTCTTAATATTTTAAAGGGAAGCTTTAAATTTTCAATGCTCAAAGACCTCTTTAGCCCTGCAACAGGAAGTCCTTCAATTTTATATCCTGCGGCAGGCACTCTCTCCATCTCCATTCTTCCCAATGCGCCAACAAACAGTATCTCACAATTGGGGCTAAGCTCCTTCAAGGCATTGGCAATGGATATTGCAGGAAAGATATGTCCTCCCGTTCCTCCTCCGCTGATTATAACCCTTATCCCCTTATTCATCTATTTTTTCTCCTCTTTTACAGCCTCTACACTGTTATTCTCCAAGCCTTTGTTCTCTTCTGCCTTTGCTGCAGCCTCCTTTGTTGAAATATTCTCAATAGTTCTGCTGACAGACAAAATAATTCCAAATCCGCCACTCATAATAATAAGTGAGGTGCCGCCAAGACTGACAAGCGGCAGAGTGTGTCCTGTTACTGGCAACAATCCTACATTGACACAAATATGAAGCATTGCTTGTGATGTTATGAGTATGGCAAGACCCATTACTAACATTAATGAGAATGTTTTTGTGCATGCCTTTGCAAGCATTATACACCTTGTAAAGAACCAGACATAAAGCATCAATACCAGAAGACCTCCAATGAAACCCCACTCCTCAATGATAATTGCATAGATATAGTCTGAGTAGGGGTGTGGAAGAAGATTTCTTTGGATGCTGTTACCGGGACCTTTACCCAAAATCCCTGCAGAGGCAACGGCAATTTTTGCCATATCGGCCTGGAATGTTTTATCCAGAATTGCCTGTTTCTCCTGAGGAGAGAGCGCATCCTGAGCCTTGTTCTCAACTGTATGGCTCTTTATTCTGTTAACAGCGGTCTCTAATCTCGGAAAAAGACCAAAGGCCATGTTCAGGACAACAATCAGTACTAACATCACAACTGCTATTCCTGCTGTTTTTAAGAGATGTTTCCACTTAATTCCGGCAATTAGAAAGAGCAAAAAAGAGACAGCTCCTACCAGAAGTCCGGTAGATATACTTCCGTATAGAATAAGGAGGATAACAGTACCAAGCGGAGCCACAGCCCAAATCAAAAACTCTTTAAATGTCTCAAATTTAAAATCTTCCAGGATTTTTGCCAGGTATAGAACAACCGCGATTTTTGCAAATTCTGCAGGTTGAAACGATATAACACCTATTCTCAGCCATCTTTCAGCATCATTATAGCTGCTCCCCACAATCATAGTCGCTATGAGAAAACCAACAGATAGAATAATCCCGAAATAGGAGAGCATTCTATACCATCCAAGCGGAATTTTGTAGCAAATGTAAAGTGCAGTTAGTCCGAATATTACAAATCTGAGTTGTTTAAAAAGGAAGTCCATGGTGCTTTTATTCTCTCTGAATGCGAGAGAGCTGCTGGAAGAGTACACTGCCGCAATAGAGATAAGCGACAGCATAAATATGATAATCCATATCACTTTATCTCCCTTAAGTCTGTATATTATGTTCTTCTCTTCCATGAGTCTTTTAGTCTCTAAAATATTACAGCTTTTGTACAGCTTCCTTAAAAAGTCTGCCCCTCTCTTCAAAATTTTTGAAAAGATCAAAACTTGCACAGGCAGGAGATAATAAAACGGTATCACCCGGCTGGGCTATTTTGTAGGCAGTCTCAACAGCCTCTTTTGCAGATGTTGCATCATACATGTTATCGACCATACCTTCGAAAACCTTATGGAGTTTTGTGTTATCGGCTCCAAGACAGATTATTGCCCTTACACGCTCTTTAACAAGATCGAAAAGGGGCTCATACTCATTTCCTTTGTCCTTTCCCCCGGCAATCCAAACCACAGGTGTTGTCATGCTCTCCAAAGCATACCAGGTTGAGTTGACATTTGTTGCTTTTGAGTCATTGATGTACAATACATTTTTCACCTTAAGAACCTTCTCCATCCTGTGTTCTACACCCTGAAAACTTGTGAGGCTGTCCCGAAGCACTTCGTTATCTATATCCAGTATCTTGCCGGTTATTGCCGCAGCCATCGAGTTGTAAACATTGTGTTTTCCCTGAAGTGAGAGTTCGTTCAGAAACATCTGATATTCCCGGTCAATATATGTAACATGCATCTTTTCGTCTCTTACAAACGCACCCTCTTCAACCTCTTTCTCTTGACTGAAAGGGAGCTGCTTTGCATGTAAAACAATTTGATTAAGGTGAGAAATACTCACTTCGTCATCGGCACAAAAGATAAAGCAATCGTCGGCAGACATATTTTGTGTGATTCTGAACTTTGCCTTTATATAGTTCTCCATCTGATTGTTATATCTGTCAAGATGGTCCGGGGTTATGTTCAGCAATACAGCAATATCGGCTTTGAAATCATACATACCTTCAAGTTGAAAACTGCTCAATTCCAGAACGTAATATTCATAATTGCATGTTGCCACCTGAAAAGCGTAACTCTGACCGATATTTCCGGCCAGACCTACATTTAAACCTGCGTTTTTTAGCAGAAAGTAGATTATTGATGCGGTGGTTGTTTTTCCGTTACTTCCTGTTACGCATATCTTTTTTGATTTGTCGTATCTGCCGGCAAATTCAATCTCAGATATAACCGGAACATTATTACTGATTAACTCTTCGACAATAGGAACCGTATCCGGAATGCCGGGGCTTTTTACAACAACAGAGGCATTGAGAATCTTCTCTCTAGTGTGCCCCCCCTCTTCAAAAGGGATATCGTACTTTTCAAGCAACTCCCTGGCCTGGTCGGTCACCATATTGCTGTCGGAAAGAAACACTTCGTGCCCCTTTACTGTAGCAAGAACCGCTGTTCCCACTCCACTTTCACCTCCGCCAAGAACGACAACTCTGTTCATATTATCTTATTTTTAAAGTAATTATTGTAATAACTGCAAGAAATATTGCTATAATCCAAAAGCGTGTAACAATTTTTGCCTCCGGAAGAGCTCTTTTTGGTGATTTGATAATTGATTCACTGCTCTCAATCTGAAAATGGTGGTGAAGAGGTGACATTTTAAATACTCTGACACCTTTACCATACTTCCGTTTTGTGTATTTGAAATAAATTCTCTGGATTATAACTGACAAACTCTCAACGAAGAAAATTCCGCAAAGAATTGGAATTAACAGCTCCTTTCTAATCATAACTGCCGCAACTGCAATAATGCCACCTATTGCCAGACTCCCTGTATCACCCATAAACACCTGAGCAGGGTAGGAGTTATACCATAGGAATCCTATAAGTGCACCTATGAACGCCGCCATTACAACCACAATTTCACCAGTGTTTGGCAGGTACATAATGTGGAGGTAGTTTGCGTAAATTATGTTTCCGGACAAATATGCCAGGATTGCCAGCGTTGTACCCACTATTACAGATATACCGGTGGTAAGGCCATCCATTCCATCTGTGAGATTTGTGCCGTTGGACACAGCAGTTACAATGAATATTATTGAAATTATATAAATAATCCAGGCAACATTTTTACCGGCTTTTCCGTTGAAAGGAGAGAGCCATGCATAGTCAAATTCATTGTCCTTTATAAATGGGATAGTTGTTTTTGTGCTCTTTTCATCTTTGAAGTAACTCAACCTTGATTCAAAACCCTCTTGCGATACTACCTCAGATTTTGCATCCTTCTCTACCGACGACGCAGGTACTCTAACAATTGCCTGATCACTCGCGTACAGAGCAATTCCAACAATAAGCCCCAATCCTATCTGACCAAATATTTTAAATCTCCCTTTAAGCCCCTCTTTATTCTTCTTGAACACCTTTATATAGTCATCTGCGAAACCTATAAAACCAAGCCAAATGGCTGTAACGATCAGAAGCTGAACATATATATTTGTAAGATCACCAAGTAAAAGCGCAGGAATCAGCGTTGCTATTAAAATTATGATTCCACCCATTGTCGGTGTTCCCTTTTTCTGAATCTGACCCTCTAAGCCCAAATCACGAATATCTTCTCCAATCTGTTTCATGGCGAGTTTGTGTATGATTTTTTTACCTACAAAAAGGGCAATTATCAGTGATAAGAGTATGGCTGCAAATGCTCTGAATGTGATGTATCTGAACAGCCCTATTCCCGGGAAGTCCACACTCTCTCTAAGATATTCGAATAAGTTGTATAACATTGCCCTATTATTTTATGTCAAAAATCTCATGAATAATCTCCTTGTCATCAAAGTGGTGTTTGACGCCCTTTATATCTTGATAATTCTCGTGCCCTTTTCCCGCCACTAAAATCAGAGACCCCGGCTGAGCAAGTGCTGCTGCTGTTCGTATGGCCTCTCTGCGATCAGTGATAAAGAGAGCTCTGGCACGCTCTGAGGCGGTAAATCCACTTTTTATATCCTCAATAATCTGCTCAGGTTCTTCAAAGCGCGGATTATCTGATGTTACAATAATTTTGTTTGAATATTTTGCCGAAACCTGAGCCATCTCCGGTCTCTTTGTCTTGTCTCTGTCTCCTCCACAACCGAATACCGTGATTATCTCTCTGCCGGCAGCACTGTCACTAAGTGTTTTCAATACATTTTCAAGTGCATCCGGAGTATGGGCGTAATCAACCACAGCAGTAATGTCCTGCCCTCCCTTTATGTATTCAAGTCTTCCTGATACCGACTCCAAAGAACTTAATGCCACCAACGTCTCCTCCTGAGCAGCTCCCAGCAGGATTGCCGTTGAGTAAACTGCCAGCAGATTATAAGCGTTGTGAGTTCCTATAAATTTTGTCCAGACCTCTTTATTGCCAATTTTTAAAAGCATGCCGTCAAGACTGTTTTCAATTATTCTGCAATTGAATGAGGCAGGGGAAAGGCATGAGTAGGTGTGAACCTTTGCTTTGCTGTTTTGTACCATTACCAACCCGTTTTTATCATCAATGTTGGTTAGTGCAAAACATTCTGATGGAAGGTTATCAAACAAGATTTTCTTTGCCTTTATGTACTCAATGAAGGTTTTATGATAATCAAGGTGATCGTGGGTTATGTTTGAGAAAATTGCTCCGGCGAAAGTAAGCCCTGCAACTCTTTGTTGATCAAGCGAATGAGAGCTAACCTCCATAAAGCAATATTCACAGCCGCCGGTTGCCATTTCGGAGAGCAGAGAGTTAATACTCACAGGATCGGGAGTTGTGTGGGTTGCCTCAAATTTGGTGTCGCCTATATAATTTGCAATTGTAGAGAGAAGTCCGCATTTATAACCTAATTTGGTAAATAGCTGATAGAGAAGGGTTACGGTTGTTGTTTTCCCGTTTGTTCCTGTAATACCTACTAATTTAATCTTCTCAGAGGGATTCCCAAAAAATTCAGCGGCAGCTACTCCCAATGCATAGTGGCTGTTTTTGACCACAATGGTTGTAATGCCCGATGGAACATTCGTTGAATCTTCGCACATAATGGCAACTGCACCGGATTTCAGTGCCGAAGCTATATAGCTGTGACCATCCGATGTGGTGCCTTTTAAAGCGACAAATAGAGATCCTCTTTTTACCTCTCTTGAGTCAAAAACCACTGAAGAGATATCTATTTCAATATCACCTGAAGTTTTCAGGCAACTTATATTTTGTATGATATTACTTAACAACATAAAATTCTGAAAGTTGAAGGTCAATAACTCCGTTTTTGGGGAGGTAGGTTCCTGGTAAAGGATTTTGCAAGGTTACCCTCCCTTTGCCTTTGAACTGTACCCTGAATCCTCTGTTTTCCAGAAGATAAAGAGCATCTTTAAGCCCCATGTTGATAACATCCGGCACAGAATCATTTGGTACTGCCTGATATGAGACCAGTGCCTTTCCTGTACTGTCTCTTCTCAGCCACTCTCCCTGTGCAACCGACCTGAAGCTTGTCTTTAATCTTGGCAATACAGCCCTGACCGATGACCCAGCTCCGGCAAGAACCTCAGGATACTCTTCTCTCTCCTCTGCTTTAACAGGCTCATTCCAGTGCGGACTTACAGAGTAGATTTTATCGGCAACCAGCTTAAATACTGGTGCTGCCCATGCTCCACCGTAGAAGTTTCCGCTTGTTTTGTTTGTATAAAGCACAACAATGGCTGAATATTCAGGGTTATCGGAAGGAAAGAAGCCTGCAAATGATGCCTGGTGCTTCTTGTTCCCCTGAGCATCTTTATATCTGCCGTCGAATGCTATTTGTGCAGTTCCGGTTTTGCCTGATATTTTATAGTTGGGATTGTCGAGCGGTTTTGCAGTTCCGTGTTCTACTACTCCTCTGAGGGCTCTGTGTACCTGTTCTATGGTTTTCTTTGAGCACACAGAGCCGCTCACCTCTTGCGGGCCAAACTCTTTTACAATTACACCGTTCTTTTGAAGGTTCTCAACAAAATAGGGTTTCATCATTTTGCCGTTGTTGGCAATTGCATTGTAAAAGGTAAGGGTGTGCAGAGGGGTGAGAAGAGAGAAGTAACCAATTGACATCATTGGCAGAGATAATCTTGACCACATCGGATCACCGGGCATATATACGGCAGCTCTTGCCTCTCCCGGAAGATCGAGGTTAAACCGTTCGTTAATCTTCATATTCATTATACGGTTCACATAGCTCTTTTCGTTGTTGGCATAGTGTTCAACCGCAAGTTTTGCAAAGGCCACATTCGATGATTTTTCAAATGCCTCGAGCACGCTAATGTTACCATAACCGCCCGCTCTTACATCTGTGAAATTTGTAGTACTGTATGCCCACTTACCGTTTCCGGCATCTACCCTTGTATCAAGGGTTACAAATCCATCTTCAAGCAGCGCTACAAGAGTTGCAAGCTTAAATGTTGAACCGGGCTCTGTTGCGTGAGCAACAGCATAATTATATGATTCGTCAAATGTTCCGCCTTCACCCTTTTTCATGTTTGCAATTGCTCTTATTGCTCCGGTTTTAACCTCCATTACAATCACAGTGGCACCCTCAAATACATCTGATTTTGATAATTGCTCCCTTAAAGCGTTTTCGGCGGCTTCCTGGATTTCAATACTTAAGGTGGTTTGAACATCCATTCCGTCATTCGGAAGTACTAGCTCCTCCCCAATAACAGGAACCCATTCGCCTCCCAACATTCTCTGAACAGTTTGTCTCCCGGGGATACCTTTTAGATAGTAGTCGTAACTCTTTTCGATGCCTACACCTACACCCTCATTATTTATAAAGCCTATTGTCCTGTAGGCAAGCCTTCCGTAAGGGTTGTTCCGTCTGTTTCTCTGCTCGGTAATAATACCTCCTCTGTTCACGCCCTCTTTAAAAATTGGAAATTTTCTTATCTGAAGCATTTCGCTGTAGTCAACCAGGCGGTTTCCAACAGTTTTATACCTTTTACCCTCTCTCCTTGCAGTAACTAGTTCACGTTTGTACTCAGCAGCACCCTTATCATTAAAAAATAGAGAGAGTTCTCTTGACAGAGCATCAATATTGTTATTAAAGAGAGAGTCTATTGGCACTACGCAGTCCATTCTTATCTGAAAATATGGAACAGATGCAGAGAGAGGCCTCCCATCCATTGCAAGAACACTTCCCCTGGTTGCCTCAATCTCCTCCTGCCTGAACGAGATATCAGTATCACTCATTTTAATATCGGCAAAGTACTGAAGGAATATAATTCTCCACATTATCCTTAAAGTGAGGATAATGAGCAAAACATAAACGATATATACCCTTTTTATGAATGTGTTCATAAAGTTACTCTCCGATAATTACCCTTTTTGGAGGATTCTGTGGTGCCTTTAATGTTGAATTAAGTTCTAAAAGTCTCTTTTCGACCTCAAGTCTCTTGCTTTGATATTGCAACCGGGCAGATTTACTGGTGAAGTCTGCCTTTAGGTGTTTAAGTTCTCTCTGATTCCTTCTTTCGATGAGGAGACTGCTCTCCATTCCAAAGTTTATGGTTATGTAAAGGATTACGAGGACAAACAGAAACAGGACAAAACGGGCGTGTTGAAGGATACCGCTGTGAAGGAGTATTTGTCCCCCAAGTATCTCATTCATCCAGTTTTTCTTAGCCATAGTCAGGTTTTTTTA
Source organism: Bacteroidales bacterium (assembly GCA_030695025.1). Lineage (GTDB taxonomy): Bacteria > Bacteroidota > Bacteroidia > Bacteroidales > UBA932 > Bact-08. The sequence goes on from JAUYTX010000021.1 coordinate 8,069, forward strand.
ATCATACTCTTTCTGCAACTCGTAATTTTGCGCTTCTTGCCCTTGTGTTGGACGATATCTCCTCTTCAGAAGGAGTTACCGGTTTTTTTGTTATTATTTTAAAAGGTGTTTCGAATTTTCCATATAAATCTTTCTCAATCTTTCCCTCTGTATTTCCCGATTTCATAAAAATTTTTACCATTCTGTCTTCCAGTGAGTGATAGGTGATTATTACCAATCTTCCGCCTGGTTTAAGAATCTCTTTTGTGTCATTTAAAAAATATTCCAATGCCTTCATCTCTCCGTTTACCTCGATTCTTAAGGCCTGATATACCTTTGCCAGATATTTGTGCTCTGAGAATTTTGGTAGAACCGGGGCTAGTGCCCTGTTCAGATCTGCTGTAGTTTTTATCGCCAGCTTCTCCCTCTCCCTGCAGATAAGTGATGCCACCTTCCTGCTGTTTTCAACCTCGCCGTATTTCCAGAGCACACTTGAGAGCTCCTCTTGCTGATAACTATTTAAAATATCTGCTGCAGTCTGTTTTGCAAGCGTGTTCATTCTCATATCAAGGAGAGAGTCAAATCTGAAAGAAAATCCTCTCTGCTCTGTGTCGAACTGATGAGAGGAGACCCCAAGATCTGCCAATATTCCGTCCAATTTTTCATATCCGTGGTACCTTACATAATTTCTCAGGAATCTGAAATTGTTATGTACAAGAACCAACCTTTTGTCATCCGGTGCATTTTTCAACGCATCGGTATCTCTGTCCATTGCAATCAACTGCCCTTTTTTGTCGAGTCTGTTCAGAATCTCCCGGCTGTGTCCCCCTCCACCAAAAGTAACATCGGCATATATGCCCCCCTTGGATAAAACCAAGGCTGATACACTCTCTTCAAGTAGTACAGGTGTGTGGTAAATTCCCATAACCGGCTCCTCCTTATCCTAAGATTTTCTCTGCTAATTCCGAATAGTCATTTCCGGGGAGTCTGTCCTGGCTATAATTCTCTTTCGCCCAGATTTCAACTTTGTGGTCATTGCCTGCAAATAGCACCTCCCTGTCTACTCCAATTTCACTCAGGAGCCTTTTAGGAATTGATATTCTGCCAAATTTTTCATCCGGTTCAACCAAGGCTCTGTCTCTCATGTACTCCCTCCAGAAGAGGGCGTGCTCTTTTTTGAAAAAATTGAGACGGGATTTTACCTCCTCAGATTGTCTTATCCACTCCTCATAGGTGTACATCTCAAGACAATTGAAATAGAGGTCCTTTTTAACCACAAATCTAAGGTCAGCGGAGCCTCCCAGCATGGCTTTAAGTGACGAAGGAAAAACAACTCTCCCTTTGTCATCTATCTTTGCTGTATGTTCTCCTATGAACTTTATCATTACTTATCCTGAATTGTGGATTTGACCTAGGCAAATTTAAAGAATCTTTTCCACTTTATTACAAATTTTTACAATTTTTTCCACATATTTTTCAACAGTCTTGGATTAATTATCTATCTTCGAGCAACAAAATGGATAAGGATGAAGAGGATTTTTTTAATTGCACTAATTTTGACTCAACTCTCATGCACTTCAAAGAGAGGAGAAAATGTCGAAAGTCTTGAGACGGAAGTTACAGAAAATGAGGTATATGAATTTGGATTTCCGATGTCGGAATTTGAGTCCGAAGAGGGGCAAATCAAGCGTGGAGAGTTCTTCACAAATTTAATGACATCACTAGGTGTTCCTCAATCAGATATTTACTCACTGACCCAGGCATCAAGGGGAATTTTTGATCTTAGAAAGATAAAAATTGGAAACAGCTATAAAGCTTTCTTCACAAAGGACGAAGATCGCAAGCTTGCATACCTTGTTTATGAGGACACAAAAACATCTTTCGTAACATTTGGTGTACACGATTCAATTGTTGTAAAGGTTTCGGAGCGAGCGATTGAGAGCAGATTAAAAATGGCAGCGGTTACGATAAACTCTTCTCTTTGGAACGATGTTGTAAAGGCAGGTTATAACCCACTTCTTGCTTTGAGGTTATCTGATATTTATGCCTGGTCTATAGACTTTTTTGGACTTAGAAAGGGAGACTCATTTATGGCTATATACGAAGAGTTATATGTTGGCGATAAGTTTGTGGATATAGGTACAATACATGGGGCATATTTTACTCATGCAGGCAGGGAGTATGATGCATATCGTTTTATACAGGATGAAGTTGCCCAGTA
>JAUYTX010000024.1 GCA_030695025.1 Bacteroidales bacterium
CAAGCTAATAATAAAGGATCCTCAATTTTGAAGATCCTTTTTTTTGTAATACCAAGGCGGGGCTCAATGAACGGTTACAAAAATACACATTATGGTTATTATAATGCACTATTAAATAGGCTTTTACAAACTAACTTAAAATTCTAATTCCTCTTTTCAAGCAATTTATCTTTAATAGATATAGCTCAGTCGTAAACTCTCGTGAAATAATACCTTTTACGATTTATTGGTTTGTGGTTTTTTCGCTTGTGGTTTGTTAGTTGGTTCTAAGGCTGCCGGAATATTCTTGTAATATCCCCAAAAAATTACTGCTATACCCATAAGAACAAACGGAATACTAAGCCACTGGCCCATATTCAGAGTCATTCCCTGCTCAAAGGCAACCTGTGGCTCTTTTACAAATTCAATGAAGAAACGTGCACCAAAGATTCCTATAAAGAAGAGGCCGAACAGTGTGCCCCTCTTAAGTTTTGGAAGGGCTTTAAAGTAAAGCAGCATCAGAACAGCAAAGGTTACAAGGTAGGCAAGAGCCTCATATAGCTGTGTGGGGTGTTTCGCAATGGTCTCTCCTCTAAGTAGAAAGACAAAACCCCATGGAAGATCAGTAGGATTACCGTAAATCTCGGAATTCATTAGGTTACCCAGACGAATCAGTGCTCCTGCAAGAGGGGTAGCAACAGCGATTCTGTCCAGCAGCCACATATAGTCAAAGTCATATTTTCTGCCGTACTTTTTCACATAATACCAAATTGCAATAAGGATTGCTATTGCACCACCATGACTGGCAAGACCTCCTTCCCATACCTTCAGAATCTCAAGCGGCCTGGCAAGATAGTACTCCGGTTCATAAAAGAGACAGTGACCCAGTCTGGCCCCTATTACGGCAGAACCTAAGAGAGTATATAAAAGCATATCCAGAATCTCAATAGGAAGCCCCTCTCTTTTGAAGAATTTTACAAAAATATAGTACCCGATTATGAACCCCGAAACAAAGAGTACGCTGTAGTACCTGATATGAATTGGCCCGATTGAGAAGATTTCTGGCGAAGGTGCCCAGTTTATCGCCATCGGCAGTATTGCTGCAAGTGTTGACATATTCGTTTGTATTCGTTTGTAATCTAAGTTATTTCTTAAACCTATCCCCTCTCTGAGGATATTTTGGTAAGCGCGATATGGTTAGATGTTAACGCCTCATGCGGGTAAAGACACTTAAAGGTAATGCTCTTTTAAATCTATCCTCCAGAAAGAGCTCTCCGTATTCAATCTCTGCTCCGCTATCTTTTTGAAGATTCAGGCCGAAAGCGCTTTTAACCAACGTCTCTGACAGCAAGGCTGAATATCCGTTTGAATAGAGGTTAAGCACCAGATAGCTATCTTTGAATGCCATTAACCTGGATATTTCACACATCATATCGTAGAGCAACTCGTCCAGCTTCCACTTTTCTCCATCAGGTCCGTGGCCGTAAGCAGGCGGATCCATTATAATACCCTGATATTTGTTGCCTCTTTTTGCCTCACGAATGACAAACTTAAGTGCATCTTCAATTACCCATCTTATATTATCAAGATTACTTAACTCCATGTTGGTACGAGCCCAGGTTACAACCTGCCTCACAGAATCGAGGTGTGTTACATCTGCCCCGGCACATTTGGCCGCAAGCGACGCTGCTCCGGTGTATGCAAACAGGTTTAGAACCTTTGGTGGTGCCATTTCTGACAGTTTGTTACTCTTGGCAATAGCAAGAGTCTCACTGTAAATATAATCCCAGTTAGGAGCCTGCTCAGGAAATACCCCCACATGCTTGAAAGCGGTAAGGCCAAGGCGTAAATTAAAATCAAGCCCTCCCTTTTTATAAGCAATCAGCCACTGCTCCGGCATCTTCTTCAATTGATGCCAAGAACCCGAATCCTCCTTTCCTGATTTTCCGAACCCTGCTCCGGTGGTAAAACGGGTGTGAGCCATGGTCATCCACTCTCTTTCTGAGAGTTGCCTGTTCCAAAGAGCCTTAGGCTCGGGCCTTATTATAAAATATTTGCCGAATCTCTCCAGCTTTTCAAATTCTCCTGAATCAATCAGCTCATAATCACTCCATTTTTGGGGAGACTCAAGTAACATGGCAAAATATGGTTTTAATTTGTTAATTAATGATCAACGAAGGTAGTAATTTTCTGAGAATATTCTTATTTTTGCAGCCTGGTTATACAATCCATTAATAATTTTTCCATATGCAAAACATTGACAATTACAACTTTACTGGAAAAAGAGCGATAGTAAGGGTGGACTTTAATGTCCCTCTTAACGAATCATTTCAGATTACTGACGACACCCGCATCAGAGCAGCCATTCCAACCCTTAAAAAGGTTCTGGAGAAGGGCGGTTCTCTGATTATTATGTCACACCTTGGCCGTCCTAAAGGCCCAACAGATAAGTACTCCCTTAAGCATATTATACCTGCAATTGAAGAGAAGCTGGGAGCTAAAGTAAAATTTGCAACCGATTGCATGGGAGAGGATGCCAAGGAGCTCTCTGCCTCACTCAAACCGGGTGAAGTATTGTTGCTTGAGAACCTTCGTTTTTATGCAGAGGAGGAGGGTAAACCACGCGGTCTTGCAGAAGATGTAACAGACGAGGTTAAGAAGGCTGCAAAGGCAGAGATGAAGGAGAAGCAGAAGGAGTTTACAAAAAAACTTGCTTCGTATGCAGATTGTTACATAAACGATGCATTTGGCACTGCACACCGTGCGCACGCCTCTACAGCTCTTATAGCAAAGCATTTCCCCAACGACAAAATGTTTGGATATGTAATGGAGGGCGAGATTAAGGCAATTGACAAAGTACTAAAATCACCTGAACACCCTGTTACTGCAATTATTGGCGGAGCAAAAGTATCATCAAAGATTGCAATCATTGAGAAGCTGTTTGATGTTGTTGATAACATGATTATTGGCGGTGGAATGGTCTTTACTTTTGTAAAGGCTCAGGGCGGAAAAATTGGCAACTCTCTTTGCGAAGAAGACCAGATGGAACTTGCTCTCTCTATTCTTGAGAAAGCAAAAGCAAAAGGTGTAAAACTATACTATTCGGGAGAGGTTATTGCTGCTGACTCATTCAGCAACGATGCAAAAACAATGATATGTCTTGACAACAATATTCCTGATGGATGGTTGGGTATGGATGCTGCTCCTTCTACACTTAAAGAGTGGGAAGAGGTTCTAAGAGCCTCTAAAACAGTTCTCTGGAACGGCCCCGTAGGTGTGTTTGAGATGCCTGCTTTTGCAAACGGAACCAACAAAATTGCAGAGATACTCGCAGATATTACCTCTCATGGTGTATTCACCCTTGTGGGCGGAGGCGACTCTGTGGCAGCAGTCACCCAAATGGGTTTTGCCAACAAAGTAAGCTATGTCTCTACAGGTGGCGGTGCAATGCTTGAGTATCTTGAGGGAATTGAACTTCCGGGTATTGCCGCAATAAAGGAGAGCTAATTGATTCTCGCATAATTTTTAAGACATAAGGGCTGCCATTGGCAGCCCTTTACTTATATTAATTCTTCAGTTTCACCCTGACAATTAACAGGTTGTCGGTCTCTTTAAGACCATTATCAGACAGTCATAATTTCCTTCTCTTTGTGGGCAAGAGCTTCGTCAACTTTTTTGTTGTAGTTGTCGGTCTCTTTCTGAATTGCCGCCTCACCATCTTTAACTACATCTTCCGGCAGACCATCTTTCTGGTACTTCTTTAGAAGTTCAACACCGTCTCTTCTGGCGTTTCTGATACTGATCTTTGCTGTTTCACCTTCGGCTTTAACCTTTTTTACAAGCTCCTTACGGCGCTCCTCTGTTAACGGCGGAACATTTATTCTTATATGCTCTCCATTATTCTGAGGGGTGAAACCGATATTTGCAACCATAATTGCCTTCTCAATTGGCGCAATCATTTTTTTGTCCCAAGGCTGAATGAGCATTGTCTTGGCATCTGGTGTAGTAACACTCGCTACCTGAGGTACAGGTGTAGGAGTTCCATAGTAGTCAACCATGATGTTGTTAAAAACTGCAGGGTTTGCCTTACCGGCACGATAGCTTTTAAGCTCCTCTTCGAGGTGTAAAAGCGCTTTGTCCATACGCTCCTTTGATGCTGAAATTACCTCTTTTTGCTTACTTATATCCATAATTTTAATATTTAATTATTCTTTTATTAAAGTACCTACCTCTTCTCCCTTTACAATTTTAATAAGATTTCCCTTTCGGTTAATATCAAATACTACTATAGGTATTTTGTTCTCACGACAGAGTGCAAATGCTGTCATGTCCATAATTTTCAAATTGTCTGCGAGTGCCTTTGTGTATGAAAGTGTAGAGAATTTTACCGCTTTAGGGTCTTTTTCAGGATCTGCATTATAAACTCCATCTACCCGGGTGCCTTTGAGTAACGCATTTACACCCAGTTCTGCTGCCCTAAGAGCTGCCGCAGAGTCTGTTGTGAAAAAGGGGTTGCCTGTTCCTCCTGCAATAATTGCTACTCCGCCTCTCTCTAACAGTGCAAGAGCTGTGTCTCTTTCGTAGTATTTTGCAAAGGGCTCCATTGGCGTTGCAGTAAAAACTTCCGATTCAAGACCTTCAGCCTTGATTGCCAGCGAAAGAGCGATGCTGTTGATAACAGTAGCCAGCATACCCATTTGGTCACCTTTTACCCTGTCAAACCCTTTTCCTACTCCCGAGAGCCCCCTGAAGATGTTTCCTCCACCAACTACAATTGATACTCCTGTACCCGATTTAACCACCTCTGCCACCTCTTTTGCGTACACTGCGAGGATATCTTCGTCCAGCCCACCGCCGGAATTTCCTCCCAGGCTTTCACCGCTTAATTTGAGAAGCACTTTGTTGTATTTCATTTGAAAAGAGTTTTTTTACCCTCTAACTGAGTGTGTTTATCCGAACAAAAATACTTAAAGATTATGAAATTAACAAGCAACGGTATATCTTTGCGGGGGTTAATCAGAGGGTAACCTTCAATCAATAACACATTTTAATATGGGAAATATTCTCACCTCATCAATAGGCAAAAAACTCATAATGAGCATAACAGGCCTTTTTCTTATTTTATTTCTATTCATTCACATGCTTGCCAACTCGGCATATATTTTCGGACCTGAGGCATTTGATGCTGTCATAGAATTTATGGGGTCTCCATTTATTGTGGCAATGGTACCGGTGCTTGCTGCCGGATTTGTAATCCATATAATTTATGCCGCATACCTTACCCGTTATAACATGAAAGCAAGAGGCAGTCAGAGGTACGAGGTTGCAAACGCAACTCAGGGTGACTCCTGGGCCTCACAGAATATGTTTGTGCTGGGTGTTATAATCTTTGGCGTTCTGGTTTTGCACCTCTCTCACTTTTGGGCTAAAATGCAACTTCCTGAATTTACCGGAGGTCATGCGGAGAATGGCAATGTTCTCATGGAACAGACTTTTGGCAATATCTGGATTACTCTGGTTTATCTTGTTTGGTTTGCAGCTTTGTGGTTTCACCTTACTCACGGATTCTGGAGTGCTTTTCAGACTTTAGGTGCAAACAACAGTAAATGGTTGGGCAGATTAAAGGTCGTTTCTTATCTTTATTCGACTGTAATAGCTCTGGGATTCAGCACAATTGCTATTTTCTCCTATCTTAAGGCAAACGGAATTATTTAGACGCCTCATCAGGCAAAAAGATCTCTTATTATCCCGTCGGAGACAAATAGATGTTCCGGCGGGATTCTTATTTTTCCGGACTCTTCCAAAAGGAATCCGGCCTCAGTTAACCTCCCAAGTTCAGACTGGAATTGATGTTTTATAAATTTCTTAAATGAGTTTTCAAGAACCTCCTTGTCTATCCCCTCTGTTCTTCTCAGGGAGAGCATTATATATTCGTTAAATCTATCCTTTAGACTCTGCTTGTGAGACCTTCCAAAACTCTCACCTCTATTCATTGCCTTAATGTATGCATCCAAAGAGGAGAAGTTGCGATGCCTAACTGTTCCGTCAAAAGAGTGTGCAGATGGCCCGAATCCGAAATAGGGTGTAAAATCCCAGTAGGAGCTGTTGTGTTGCGAGTATAGCCCCGGTTTGCAAAAACTTGATACCTCATACTGAATGTAACCTCCCTTTGCCAACTCTTCCTGAAGCATAGAGTACTGTCTGGCTGATGATTCATCCGGTGGTTGGAGATATGTACCCTTAATGTAGTTTCGGTGAAGTGTTGTCCCTTTTTCGATACTCATCTGGTAGGCAGATATGTGTTCCGGTGAAAGGGAGATTGCTTTAAGAAGGTTCTCTTTCCACTCTTCGGTTGTGAGCATCTCAAATCCAAAAATAAGATCTATGCTTATGTTTGAAAAACCGGCTTTACGGGCCAGTTCAAATGAGTTAAGTGCCGTTAGGGAGTTGTGCCGTCTGTTCATCCATTTTAGGTGCTGATCATTGAATGACTGAATGCCCATGCTCAGGCGGTTAAACCCACATTCGCAGAGGCCGTCGAGGTATTGAGAGGTGATATCGTCAGGGTTAACCTCTATGGAGAGTTCCCTGATTCCGGCTGCGTGAGGGTAGTTCTCATATAGAGCGTTTAGAATAGCTTTAAGAGATGGGATGCTAATTAAAGAAGGGGTTCCGCCACCGAAATAAACGGTATTGACGGTTAACCCCTTGTTTTTGAAATCATTTGACCTAGTAACTACCTCTTTTACAAGAGCCTCTGTAAATTCATCCACCTTTTCTGTCTGATTCACAGAGTAAAAATCACAGTAACTGCAAAACTGAGAACAGAAGGGAATGTGTATGTATATCCCGGCCAAAGTTATCTAAGAAGCATATCGGTACTTCCCAGCCTTGACTCTTCTGTAAAGACGTCTACAGTATATACCCCTTTAACATACGGTTGATTGCTAGAAAAGAATATGCATACCTCCAGTTCGCTGCCCTGGTAATCAACCTCCCTTACGGCAGAGTAGATCATCTGTTCTCCTGCTGAGGTGAATATTTGCTGTTGAGAATTGGTCATAAGAATACCATCCGGACCTTTTACCCTAATGTAGATTCTTCTTGGACCCTTTATCGCGATTGTGTTCTCTACCAGATTAAGACAAGTTTTAAGCTTTGCTGCTCTGCTGCTTCTGTCAGTATCTTTGTCCGAAGAGTTGATTGCTGTCATAACAAATCCTCTGCCTTTAAGTACAGACCCAACCTCTACCTTTTTTGCATACTCCTCTGTGGTGGTAATCAATTTATCGTACCTCTGTCTTGACTCCTTGGCCTCATCTTTTGCCACAGCAACATCTTTCCTCAGAGAGATATTAAGTGTATTAAGAGAGTCAATCTGCTGGATGTATGTTCTCATTATACTCCTGAGAGTGCCCAACTCTTTCTCGTATTCGCGTATTTTTGATCTGTTGGTTGCCTCGGTGGTTTTAATCCGTTCTATGAGCTGATCTACCTTTTCGCGCTCTCTGTCCAGCTCTGCATTCAAGCTGTCATTATTGGTTGTAAGAACGCCATAGTCATCTCTTAATTGAATCATCTGGGTAGTAAGCTGATCTTTCTCAACAGTAAGGTCTTTGACCATTCCGTTCTTCTCTACCCATATCCATGCAAGTATCGCTGCCAGTATAACAGCAACTACTGCCATTCCAATAACCAGTCTCTTTAAATTCTTTTCATTTCCCATAATCATATTGTGTTTTATGCCTTCTCAGTCCTACAAAAATAGCAATTTTATCCTAAATGGTATTGATTATTTTTTGTTAGCTTTGTCATTCTATATCAATTTAAGAACAAATTTAATGCCTCGTTTATGAAAAAACTTGTAGCCGGAATTGACATAGGTGGAACCAACACCGTTTTTGCGCTCGTTGATGAGTCAGGGACAATTCATGGGAGTGGTACTTTCCCCACCAACAGATACGAAAAATTCAACGACTTTATCATTGCAATCAGAGACGGTATTCTGGAGTTATCCAAGGAGGTTGATTTCCCCCACAAGATTGCCGGAATAGGCATTGGAGCTCCCAATGGGAACTATTATACAGGGTGCATTGAATCAGCTGCAAACCTTATCTGGAAAGAGAATCTTCCAATAGTTGAGAAGCTTAAGATTCTTTTTGGAGGGGTCCCGGTAGTGCTTACAAATGATGCAAATGCTGCAGCCATCGGAGAGATGATTTACGGCGGAGCAAAGGGGATGAAGAATTTTGTGGTTATTACTCTTGGAACAGGTCTTGGCAGCGGTTTTGTTGTTAATGGGGAGGTTCTTTACGGACATGATGGATTTGCCGGTGAGTATGGCCATATTGTTTACAAAAGAGAGGGTCGTCAGTGCGGCTGCGGTAAAAGAGGGTGTCTTGAGACCTACGTATCTGCGCCCGGAATAAAGAGAACCACATTCGAACTTCTCTCAAATGAGAACTATCAGAGCTCTCTAAGAGATATTACATTCGCAAATATGACATCAAAAGATGTTGCAATGGCAGCAGCCACAGGTGACAAAATCGCTAACGAAGCTTTTGAAACAACAGGACGCATTCTTGGTGAAGCACTTGCCGATCTGGTTGCAATAACTACTCCCGAGGCAATTTTCCTCTTTGGAGGGCTGGCTAAATCAGGCAACCTTATTCTGGAACCAACCAAAAGGGCGTTTGAAGAGAACCTTTTAAAGATGTGGAAAGGGAAGGTAAAACTTCTTCTTTCGGGACTTGATGAGGACAATGCCGCAATCCTGGGCTCTTCGGCACTAGCATGGAAAGAACTTAACAGATAAAAAACAGATATTTATGGCATCATTTAATTTTCAGCAGTATATAACAAGGGCAGCAAAATACCTGGTATACCTTGTTGTAGTTTTTATTCTTGTTATTGGAGTTTTCTCCCTGATAACAAGACAGAGCTTCAATTTCAGTTCTCTCTTCCGTGAAGGGACAGAGGTTCAGATAATAATATTCCTTCTGGCTCTCTCTTTCATATATCCAATATTCGGATTTGCAAAAAAGAGGGTATATCTGAACAAGACTTTTGCACAGGACAGGGAGAAGATTACAGATGTGTTTCAGAGATGTAATTTCGTTCAGGATAATGAAGGTCCTGATTTTGTTGTTTTTCGCCACAAGTCATCCTTCATGAGGTTAATGAGAATGTTTGAGGACAAGATTACCGTTAACTATTCCGATAATCCTATTGTTCTTGACGGCATGAGAAAAGATGTTTACAGAATTGCGCGCATGATTGAATACGCTGTAAGAGACGATAGGAACGACGGCTAAAGATCTTCGGGATTCCATTCAGGTTCAGTAAGTTTACCTGCCTTTCTAAGTTTAAATGAAAGGTAGGTAATTTTCATTCCCTGCGAGAGAAACTCTGATTCATACCGGGTTTTTACAGAGAGAAGAGCATCGGCCCGGCCGGTACCGTAAATATCGTCATTGGCCTCTATCAGCTCAAGTTTATTATGTTTTATCAGTTCAAGTGTGTATAGGTGAAGAAACCTGCTGTCTGTCTTAAGGTGAACAACCCCTTCGTCTCTTAGAAACTTTCTGTATCTCTCAAGAAAATATGATGATGTGAGCCTCTTTGAACTCTTCTTCATTTGAGGGTCGGGAAAGGTAATCCATATCTCAGAAACCTCATCGCAATCAAATGCGCTTTGTGCAAATTCAATACGACATCTTAAAAAAGCGGCGTTTGGAATACTCTCTTCGGTAACAGTCTTTGCTCCCCTCCACATTCTTGCCCCTTTAATATCAACACCAATAAAGTTTTTGTAGGGAAATCTTCTGGCAAGCTCTACAGTGTACTCGCCTCTTCCACAACCCAGCTCAAGTACAACCGGATTGTTGTTTTTGAATTGCATTGTATTCCAATTGCCCTTCATATTGCAGTCACCGTTAAAGACATCACTGAACTCCGGCTGGTGAAGGCACTCAAAGCTCTTGTTCTCTTCAAATCTTTTTAATTTATCCTTTCCCATTTTACATCTTTCTAATTATAACGCCCATCTCTCCTGTACCTGAATTATTACCGTACTCTTCACCGGTTGACAAAGCAAAGGTCCAGTTACCGCTTTTGGCAAATTTAACACCTTCACGATACTTCCAGTACATATCAGACCATCTGCCGCTTTTGGCAGAAATATTCGGGATGTTTGATTTTGTTACAGGCAAACTGAGTGTATCTCTGTAGATATTTCCCTCCGGAGAGGTTATATCCAGGATCAGTTGCACCATTTTATCTGAGTAACCTGCAGGTAGTCTTGCATATAGGTCTATTGCGTAGCTTGACAGAGTATCTTCAGCAGTGAATCGGGTAATATGTCTGTAGCCCGTTGAAAAACTCCCCCAACCTGAGCAGGAGAGAATTAGCAATGGGAAAAGGAGAATTACAGATCTAAGATTTCTGTTGATTTGAGTCATTTTCCCCTCTTTTTCTGTTATTACGCGAAGGTTTTCCCCTTTTTGGATGTCTGTGTCTGTCGTTGTTCTTCTCATCGAAGCGCGAAATGCTGTCCTCTCCGACTGCACTCATAAATTCAGGAGATTTTTCCGCCTTCTTCTCATTGACGTTAGATACCTTTATGCCTCTCCTGTTAAGTTTTATAATCTCCTTAACCTTTTCGGCATCCAGAGGAAACATATTGGTCATGCTGTTCTGTTCGTAGGAGAACCACATAACTCCCTTTAGTGTATCTGTCTTTACAAGGAAAATTTGCCCCTCTTCGGTTTCAAGAGGGCCTCTAACCTGAGGAATGTTTATATGTGCGTCAATGTAAGTTGGTGCTTCGTAATTTATGCAGCATTTGAGTTTGCTGCATTGTCCGGCAAGCTTCTGAGGATTTAAAGATAGATCCTGAGTTCTGGCAGCTTGTGTTGTTATTGACTGGAAATCAGACATATAGCGTGAGCAGCATAGCTCCTGGCCGCATACTCCTATTCCTCCTATAAGACCGGCCTCCTGCCGGGCTCCAATCTGCTTCATCTCTATACGAATTCTGAATTCGTCCGCAAAGAGTCGGATTAACTGCCTGAAGTCTACTCGTTCGTCAGCTATGTAATAAAAAATTGCTTTTGTACCATCTCCCTGGAATTCAACATCTCCTATTTTCATGTTCAGATTAAGCGATGCCGCTATCTGCCTTGCGCGAATCATGGTTTTGTGCTCTCTTGCAATTGCCTCCTGCCATCTTTCAATGTCGAGCATCTTGGCCTTTCTGAATATCTTTTTAAACTCGTAAGTTTTTATATCTATGTTGTTTCTTCTCAGTTGAGGAATAATGACAGGCCCATTGAGGGTAACAATGCCCAAATCGTGACCGTTTGTTGCCTCTACTACTACCAGATCACCTACCTGAATTGATATGCTGGAGGTATTTTTAAAATAGAGCTTTCTGGTGTTCTTGAACCTTACCTCAAAAGTATCCTGGGTAAGTTCGTCAGGGATATCTTTGAGCCAGTCAAAGACACTTAGTTTACAACAACAAGACTGAAATACGAATTTTAACTCCCCTTCGGGAGTACGTTCAGTAATGCTGCCCCGTGTACAATCATATTTTATGTTTTGTGTATCCATATTTTGAAACTACAAAGATAGAAAAAAGCGATTACCAAGATCTGCAAATATATACTTTGAGTTTACATTCCTGTCAATGTCTGCAAGTGCGTTATTTAGAACATCATATCCCTTTACAAAGAATGCCGGCTTGAGCCTGCCTGCCCAATACCTGATAAACTCTCTCTGGGCGGGAGGGGTGTTTGAAACCTCGGGGGTACCTGCCTGTGTTATTAGGGCTCTTCTTAAAAATTCAAGAGTGTACTCACAAAATGTGCGTTGTTTCTCTCTCCCGTGAATAGATATCTCCTCCCAAAACTGTATTATTTTTTTCAGGTCCTTTGTTGCGCACCCTTCCAGCAGAACGGTCAGTGGTTGATAAAACTCACTCTCTTTTCCTGACTCCCCTATCAAAGCCCTTGATCTGCTTAAACTTCCTCCGGAAATTCCTGCCCAAAAAAGAGCCTCATCCGGGGTAATATCAAACTCTTCGGTGAGTTCTGCCGCAAGCTCTTCGGTCTCGGCAGGTGAAAGTTTAAATATCTGACATCGTGAAACAATTGTAGATATAACTCTTTCCGGAGCTTCACTTACCAGAAAAATAAATGTTTCGGGTGGCGGCTCCTCCAATAACTTAAGGAGTTTGTTTGCAGCCTCCTGATTCATCCTTTCGGGCAGCCACATAATAAGAAATTTTTTGCCCCCTTCAAATGATCTAAGGCTCAGTTTGCGGGATATAAGTGCCGCTTCGTTTACACCAATTATGCCCGATTTATTCTCAATTCCTATAAACTCGTACCACTCCTGCTCTGTAACATAGCAGTTTTCGCCAATGATCTCCCTCCACTCAGAAGCAAAAAGGTCACTTACCGGTTTCTTATCTGCAGTAATGTTTTTAGTAGAACTTACCGGCATTGCAAAGTGCAAATCGGGGTGGATAAGCTTTCTGAACTTGTTGCAAGAGGGGCATGTTCCACACGAGTCTCCTCCCTCTTTAGAAGGGCATGCCATGTACTGAGCAAACGCTATTGCCAGTGGCAGTGCTCCATATCCGGGCTCTTCGCAAAACAGTATTGCGTGACTCACCCTCCCCTCATCCGCCATTGCGGCAAGTTGTCTCTTTATCTTTTTTTGTCCTACTATTTCGGCAAACTGCATACAGTTTTGTTTTATCCAAATATAACCATTTCACAATTCTTACAATCAAACCCAAGGCGAAATCGCTTTCCTCGATTTTCAAGAAAGAGAGGCTCGTTGTATTTTACTTTGCTCCCTTCAGAGGGGCAGGTACCAAGTTCAAACTTGATGCAATATTTACACCTCATCAATTCAGCCTCCTCCGGGGCGCTGATCTCAAAAGCGTCATCCACAGATTTTGCTCCAATTTGACTATAGAGCGCTTTTGTGTGCGAATTTGCTGCATTGGTGCGATAGTCCAAAGCCTTACCCTCCAATATACCCTGTGTTACCAGCGAAGCTCTGTCGGGCGCACTCTTTTCATTAGAGTTTTTTGTAACTGGAACAGATTCAAACATTTCAGCCAAAGCTCTTCTTACTTCGTTAAGTACCGAAGCGGGGTAAAATAAAACCTCTTCAATATCTGTACTTTCAAGTTTAAATATGTAGATTCCGGAACTCTTTTCAATTTGTCGTTTTATACCAGAAAGCGAAGCCTCTCTGTTTTGTGCCCTCTCAAAAACACCCTCAATATTTACACTCGCTTTCACCCCATCTTCTCTTACCCCTTCGAGAGTTGTTCCTTCGCTACTGCTTATAAACCTAACTAATATCTCTATTAATCTTTTGGGCATATTGCTCTCCAGCTCCTTTTCAAATGAGTGGTTATAGTTTCGGTATAGTGCTGATCCTGGAGGTAATGATATCTTGTCGTTTGTATGAACTGTTTTCCCTTCGGAGAGGCTGGCCCTTATGCCTGTTATCTCTCCTTTTGGTGAGATAAAGCAGAGGCCGTCTCCATTACTGATTCTCTCCTGTGATTTATAACTGAAAATCAGATTCCCTCTGCTGTCAGATGAGGTTGATTCCACTTTGCCTATGTATTCACCCACTGATTTTGCGCTGTCGCCACTGTTCCACTCTCCCCTACTTCCTTCAATGTAGAGGTTTGTGTAACCTCTGTTAAAAGTAGTCTGTGGTCTTGGGGCAAATCCTCCATACAACTTTCCGAGAGAGCTTTGCCTGAAACCCGAGTTGTTATCCAGAAAATTATCGGTAACAGCTCTGTAATACCTCACAATGTTCTTAATATATGATATTCCCTTGAGTCTTCCTTCGATTTTAAATGATGTTATGCCTGCTTTTGCCAGCTGTGGAATATAATCGGCCAGATTCAAGTCTTTTAATGAAAGTAGTGGTTTATCTTTGACGAGCACCTTTCCTTTACTGTCAATAAGATTGTAGTCTGAGCGGCAAGGTTGAGCACACTCCCCTCTGTTTCCGCTGCGACCGGTTATGCGGCTGCTCATATAGCATTGCCCACTGTAACAGACGCAAAGCGCACCGTGTACAAAGCTTTCAAGATGGGCTGAACAGTTATCGCTTATCTCCTTTATCTGCTCCAGAGAGAGCTCCCTTGCGAGTATAAGGCGGTTAAAACCTAGTGACTCCAACATTTTTGCCTGCTGCAGGGTTCTTATATTAGTTTGGGTTGATGCAAAGAGGGGTATTGGAGGAAGCTTTGCTTTGAGGAGACCAAGATCCTGAATAATCAAAGCGTCACAACCTGCTTCATATGCATCCCAGGCTAGTTTGACAGCCTTCTCTATTTCGTTTTCAAATAATATTGTATTCAGAGTAAGATAGACACCGGCTCCATATCTGTGGGCATATTTGGCAAGTACTTCAATGTCGGAAAGAGGGTTGGCTGCGGCCTCCCTTGCACCGAATGACGGGCCTGCAATATAGAGAGCATCGGCACCGCAATCTATTGCTGCAATGCCGATGTCTATGTTTTTTGCCGGAGCTAAGATCTCTAACTCTCTTAGTTGCACTTCAATTGAGTTTTCACCTTATATTCTGCAATTTGCTTGTAAGTAGCATCATTTAGAAGCTGCTTGTAGTATCCGCAAGCTTTTGCATTATTCCCTTTTGCCTCATAAGCAACAGCAAGGTTGTAAATTGTACCGTTCTTATCCGACGCATTTGGGTCTGAAGCATAATAGCTTTCAAGCGCAGCAATTGCCTCATCATATTTCTTTAACTGAACACCTGCTAGGCCTACCAGTTTGTTGCCCTGAGGCGACTCATTGTATTCATTTGATTTTTTTGCATTTGCAAAAACCTCAGCCCAGTTTTTTGTACGGGTTGCAGCTGCAGATCTCTTAAGATAAATTAACGCAATCTGTCTTGGAGCAACTTCAGTTTCGCCAAGCTGAATTGCCTTTTCAAATGCTGCCAAAGCACCGGCTTCGTTTTCAAGACGACTTTCTGCAACTCCCATTCTAAAATATGCGTCTACATTTTTTGCATCAACTGCAATTACCTTTTTAAATCCGGCTATAGATTCAGGAAGTTTGCCCTCATTCAGAAGATTTGTTGCGTTAGCAAGCAGCAGTTGAGGGATAAGCATATTAGCCTCTTCAACAACATCCGGTTGCTCATATTTTGTAGCTGTCTCTGCCGCAAGTTTAATCTGAACTATTGAAACGTCAACATCTCCCGAAGTAGCAAGCTCTTTGCCGTAACGGAGGTGAATCTGAGGGATTATACCCTTGCACTCCTTAATCATTGCATCACCCTCCTCAGCACGATCTTCTGCAGATAGAGTTTCAAGCATTTTTAGAGATTTGTTAAATGACTCAATCGCAGCAACATAATTGCTTTCACTCAGAGCTTTCCCTCCTGCATTGAATAAATCGGTTGCGCTTTGCATATCCTGAGCCGCAACTGAACCGAATGTCAGAATAGTAACCAGACATATGGCTAAAAATGACTTGATCTTTTTCATTTGTGTAGTATTAAATTGAACATTAAAAAATTAGTTTCATTAAAGGGGTAATTACAAAAATATAAAAAACTAAATTAGGATGCAAAATATTAGTTACATTTGTACTATCTAATAAATTAAATCATTAAAAATCTTATGAAACGACTATTTCTTATAGTGGCCTCGCTTTTTCTCACTTTTGGGTTAATGGCGCAGATGCCTCCGGTTTTGCCGCTGGACCCCAAGGTAAGAAGCGGAAAACTTGATAACGGATTAACTTACTTTGTAATGAAAAACGCCGAACCTAAAGGTCAGGCCGAATTTTTCATTGCTCAAAAGGTAGGAGCTATACTCGAAGAGGAGAACCAGAGAGGTCTGGCACATTTCCTTGAGCACATGGCTTTTAACGGGACTAAAAACTTTCCTGATAACAAAATTATTTCATGGCTTGAGACAATAGGTGTTAAATTCGGAGCAAACCTGAATGCATATACTGCAGTTGACCAGACCGTTTACAATATCTCTGCAGTACCCGTAAGCAGACAGGGAATAATCGACTCCTGCCTCCTTATTTTACATGATTGGTCAAATTCTATCTCCCTTAATGAAGATGACATTGACAAGGAGAGAGGAGTTATTCGTGAAGAGCTTCGCACCAGAAGCAACGCGCAGATGAGAATGATAGAAGCCTTGCTTCCGGAGATTATGCCGGGCAGTAAATATGCACACAGACTTCCCGGAGGACTTGTCTCTGTTATCGATAACTTCACCTACGAAGAGCTTAGGTCATATTATCGTAAATGGTATCGTCCAGATCTTCAGGGCATTATTGTTGTCGGAGATATCGATCCTGAGGCCGTAGAGAAACAAATAGTAAAATTATTTGGAGCAATTCCTAAACCAAAGAATCCTGCAGTAAGAGAGGAGTTTGAAGTTCCAAATACAAAAGAGCCTCTTGTTTCGGTCGTAAGTGACCCGGAGGCAACTGGAACCAGCATTATGCTTATGTATAAGCATGATGTAATGCCTAAGCAATTCAGGCCTACAGTTGCATCTCTGGTGAACAACTACCTGAAGAGTATGACCACAATGATGCTCAATGCCAGGCTTGCAGATATCACTCAAAAGGCAAACGCTCCATTCACAAGGGCTTCGGCATCACACAGTGACTTTATTGTCTCAAACACAAAGGCCTCCTTTGGTATTTCAGCCGGCGCAAAAGACGGAGGAATTGAAGAGGCTCTGAGGGCTATTGTTCACGAAGCAGAAAAGGTGAAGAGATTTGGCTTTACGCCTTCTGAATATGAGAGAGCAAAGGCAAACTATATTAGCCGCCTTGAGCAAACTTTCAAAGAGAGGGAAAAACTTAGCAACTCATATTTTACAGATCAGATTCTAAACCACTTCCTCACAGGTGAGGCCTTGCCCGGTATAGAGATGGAGTACGCCATGATGCAGCAGATTGCTCCGGCGATTCCTCTTGAGCAGATTAACACATTTGCAATGTCCCTTCCAACCGAAGAGAATGTTGTTGTTGCGGTAATGATGCCAAGGAAAGATGGTATTGTTATTCCTGAAAAGGAGAACCTGCTTGCTGTATTCAAGGATGCCCACGATGACGAACTTGAACCATACAAAGAGACTGTTTCAAACGAGCCGCTAATTTCAAAATTACCTGCACCCGGCAAAGTTGTTACTGAAGTTTCTGAGCCAATGAGCGGCGGTACGGTATGGAACCTTTCAAACGGAGCAACCGTTGTTGTTAAGAAGACTGATTTCAAAGAGGACCAAATTGTATTCCAGGCAGTAAGCCGGGGTGGTTACTCACTGACAGATCTCTCAGATGTTACAAACACCAAAGTTATTAATGACCTTATATCAATTGGCGGTCTTGGCAAATTCAGCGCAACTGATTTAAGAAAGATGCTTGCAGGAAAACTTGTGGGTTTACGCCCTACAATCGGAGCAAGCAGCGAAACTTTTACCGGAAACAGCACTCCTAAAGATATTGAAACCTTAATGCAGCTTCTTCACCTTTATTTTACGTCACTCAGAAAAGATGATGATGCATTCCAGTCGTTTAAAGGAAGGATGGAGGCATCTCTTAAAAATGCGGCAGCTGAGCCAATGACAGCATTCTCAGACACACTTCAGAAATATCTATATAACAACAACCCTTATGCAAAAAGGATTACTGTTGAGATGCTTAACAAGATTGACTATGACAGGACTCTAAATATTGCAAGGGAGCGTTTTGCAAATGCAGCTGATTTCACATTTGTATTTGTAGGTAATGTTGACCCTGCTACTCTTAAGCCTTTGGTTGAAAAATATATTGCATCACTCCCGGGCAACAAGGGCAAGAAAGAGGATTGGAAAAACATTGGGATGGTTCCGGTAAAAGGAAAGGTGCAAAAGCACTTCGATAAGGAGATGCAGACACCTAAGGCTACTATCTACTCTATTTACACAGGAAAAATCCCTTACAATGTTGAAAATCTGATTATGGCCAGTATGACCAAACAGATATTCGATATGGTATTTACTCGCACTATCCGTGAAGAAGAGCAAGGAACATACGGCGTTGGTGTTAATATGAGCCTTAGCTACTATCCTGATGATAGCTTCTCATTTTTGTTTGGTTTTGATACCGATGTTGCTCTTAGAGACAGACTTCTTGCAAGAGCTTACAAAGAGATCGGACTTGTTCTTGAAAATGGCATTAAGGCAGAAGATTTTAACAAGACTGTCGAGTATATGACCAAGAATTATACTCAGAATCTTAGGGAAAACAATTATTGGATTGGTACTATATCAAACAGATACCTGATTGGTAAAGACCTCCATACAACTTATGAGACTGCACTTAAAGCTGTTACTCCTGCAAAACTCCAGAACTTTATGAAAGAGATGTTCAAGCAGGGCAATCAGTTTGAAATAATAATGAACGGCTTTGCGGCTGAACAAAAATAGAACACAGTAACCATATAACACTGATTAATGACCACAATAATTGAGATTGATAATTTTCTGGTTTCCTCCGCAATTCTCACTGAGAAGTTCATTTGTGACCTTTCAAAATGCCATGGAGCATGTTGCATAATTGGAGACAGCGGAGCACCACTTTCAAAGGAAGAGTGTGATTTATTAAGCAGTGAGTACCCAAATTTTAAAAGATATCTCAGAGATGAGGGGATCCGCTCCGTTCAGGAGTCGGGTCCCTTTGTTCTGGATACCGATGGTGATCTGGTTACCCCTCTGATAGATGGAGAGGAGTGCGCCTACACCATTTTTGACAAAGACGACAATTGTTTCTGCGGCATTGAGATGGCCTTCAGAGATGGAAAAAGTCAATTTAGAAAGCCGGCTTCCTGTTGGCTTTACCCCATAAGAGTTTCAACTCTTTCAAACGGCATGACTGCCCTTAACCTGCACGAATGGCATATCTGTAAAGATGCGTTTGCCAAAGGGAGGAGTGAAGGAGTTCCCGTTTATAAATTCCTAAGAGAACCTATTGTATTTGCTTTTGGTTTAGAGTTTTACGAAAAACTTGAAAGCGCAGCCAAAGAGCTGGAGAGTCAGATTTAAACAACCCTGTTTCCTACATAAAGAGCAAGAGTCTCAAGCTCTTTCTTATATTCAGAATCAGTCAAATTTCCCAACGCCTCAATAGCTAACCGTGAATGTTCGGCCAGAGATTTTTGCGCAGATTCAATTCCTGAAAATCTTTTTACAAACTCAAGCGTCTTGTCTACCAACGGGTTTGAATCTCCATCGGTATCTTTGATGAATTTTAACATCTCGTCTCGTTCTGCGGGAGAGCTGTTTTTAAATGCACATATCAACGGCAGAGTAATCTTCTTCTCTTT
This sequence comes from Bacteroidales bacterium, assembly GCA_030695025.1. Classification (GTDB taxonomy): domain Bacteria; phylum Bacteroidota; class Bacteroidia; order Bacteroidales; family UBA932; genus Bact-08. Next base: position 19,387 of record JAUYTX010000024.1, read on the forward strand.
AATATCTGTCCCTGCCATCTTTCCTGTATCAAGATCGGGCATATAATCAAACACATCATCTCTTATCTGGAAAGCAATGCCAAGGTGGTAGGCATATCTGCTAAGATCTGAGATAAGACTCTCTGATGCTCCGGCAGAATAGACTGCGCTGGCAACAGATGCTACGAAAAGACTCGAGGTCTTTCTTGAGATAATGTAGTAGTAGTCCTCTTCTGTAGTATCGAGCCGGGAGGCTTTTTGTATCTGAAAAAGTTCTCCTTCTGAGAGCTCCTCTACAGCCTTGGTAAAGAAACCCATAACCCTTGGGTTATGTTGTTTTACTATTAATGAGAGCGCTTTTGACAGCCAGTAGTCGCCGGTGAGAACCGATGATGCCGGGCTGTACATGTTTTGCACGGTTGGAGCGCCTCTTCTGTGAGATGAATTGTCGGCAACATCGTCATGAAGTAATGTTGCAGTGTGTATCATCTCTGCAACTGCTGCACACGAAATTGTAAGGGAGTTGGGCATACCGCATGCCTTTGCAGATACAAGGCTTAAAATGGGCCGTATCTGCTTGCCTTTAAGCTCGAAAAGGTATTTGTTAATTGTGTTAAGCAACTCAACATTGCTCTCAAGGCTCTCTTTTATAAGATTATTGACCTCTAAAAGATCACCTTTAATTCTATCCTGGATTTTGCTTATTTCCATTATTATGCGGGCAGATAGTGTTTAGCCTCAAGTACAGATCTGCTGCTGTTCTCAATAGCATCGATTAATTCTTCAATAGTATCAACAACAATCAGACTATCTCTAAAGTTTTGTCCAAGACAGTTTTTTTCAACAAAAAAGTCAAAAAGATCAATAAGCTTATTGTAAAAACCCTCCTGATTGAAGATTATTACGGCTCCGTCGTATTGACCAAGCCTTTTAAGAGTGTATGTCTCCAGAAACTCCTCCAGCGTTCCAAGCCCTCCGGGAAAAGCAACCACTGCGTCAGTATCCTCTCTTAAAAGTTCCTTTCGCCTGCTCATTGTCTCAACAACCTCCAACTGTTTCATGTTAGGGTGTTGCAACTCCATTTCTCCCATAAAACCAGGAATAACTCCCTCAACATTCGTCCCCTTCTCCAGTACAGTGTCAATTATAACACCCATCAATCCTCTCATACTTCCTCCACACACAATAGTGTAATTTAGTAAAGAAGCCGCCTTTGCAAATTCTTTGGCGGCCTCTGTATATTTGGATTCAAGAATATTACTGGATGAACAGTAAACACATACTCGTTTTCCCATCTGTTAAAAACTAAAACATTATACTTACCGAAAGCTGAAAGCCTTGTAGTTTTGCATTTTTAAATGTTTCACCGTTAATTGCACCTGCACCGGCAGACTGCAATTTTCCAAGACCCCAGTTATATTTTCCACTAACCTGCAGCTTCCAAATATCTATACCGGCACCAATGCCGTAACCGTAGTCAAATCTGTTAATGTCGTCCCATTCTGCAGTTTCAAATGATTCTCCCTTTCCTACAGCGTAAGAAACATATGGAGAAAACATTATAAACGGCCTTATAAGCAAAAGATCCAGGCCTAGCTGAATATTTAGAGGAACAGAGATATAATCAAGGTAGAAACTTTGATTGGGTCCAATTGCATTCTCGGCACCTTGTCTTACAAAAAGGAGATCGGGCTGCAGTCCTATACCTATTACAGGAACCTTAAACTGGTATGTCACTCCAAAATGGTAACCGGTCTGTTTACTCCAGGTATTATCGACATTTTCTGAAATATCCTTAAGAGAGTTGAAGTTGAGGCCACCCTTTACTCCAAACTTTGATTGAGCGGTTGCCGATGCCGACAGAATAAGGATTCCTAATACTAATACTGCTATTTTTTTCATTTTATTTTTACATTAGACCATTTAGCTTGGCTGCAATTGCAGCCTTTGTTGTAGATCCTACAATTTTATCTTTTAGTTCACCGTTTTTGAAAAATAGAATTGTAGGTATATTCCTGATTGAATATTTCACAGGAATAGACTCGTTAGAGTCAACATCACATTTGGTAATGACTGCTTTACCCTCATACTCCACAGCCAGTTCATCAACTATTGGAGCAATCATGCGGCAAGGACCGCACCATGGAGCCCAGAAGTCAACCAATACAGGTTTATCTGAATTAATAACTATTTCGTTAAAATTTGAATCGTTTACTGCTATAGCCATTTTTTGATTTTTTTAGAATTAAACATTTGAGTTGCTAAATTAACAAGTTTTTTTTTAAAAACCTATTAAGGTTTTACTGTTTAAACCCGAGCATAAATAAGAAGAGGGGCCTGCGCCCCTCCTTAATTAAATAACTGATTCTGCCTCCCAGACAAAAGCTCTCATACCTTGTTGCTTTGCAGCATTATTTTCTGCTTTTAGCTCTTTTAAAAGCTGTGGCAACATCTCTTCAGGAACAACAGCCAGGATTGCCATATTTTTGGATGGCCACGCATGAGTTCCGTAGTGAGGCTCTCCCTTTACAGAGCCTCTCCCCTGAACGTCAACCCATTTGGTAAAACCCCTTATGCTACAGTTATCAAGAATTTCCATAACCACACTAGAGTGGGCCTGGTTATATATTATCATTACAGCTTTCATTATCTTGCAGTTTTTAGTTTAAGATTTTTTGCATGAGCCTTTCTCTTCTTAGACATCTCCCTTACATGCAGAGATGTATAGATAGTTGGAATCACAACCAAAGTTAAAAGTGTAGATACGCTAAGACCTCCGATAATTGCGATACCCATTGGCTGCCATATCTCTGAACCTTCACCAATTCCTATGGCCATTGGAAGCATACCAAGAATTGTTGTAACGGTTGTCATAAGCACAGGTCTCAATCTCGATTTTCCTCCTGAAACAACCGACTTCATAACACTCATTCCTCTCTCTTTATTGAGATTAATGTAGTCTATGAGCACAATACCGTTCTTTACAACAATCCCCACAAGCATAACCGCACCAATCAAAGCAATAAGACTGAGCGATGTTCCGGTTAACCAGAGCGCAATAAACACACCGGTAAATGCAAACGGAAGTGAGAACATTATTATAAACGGATCTCTGAATGATTCAAACTGTGCCGCCATTACAATGTAAGTTAGCATAATTACCAGCAACAAAAGGGTTATCATGTCCATAAAGGACTCCTGTTGCTCTTCGTAAGCTCCGGATGTTTTGATCACAATATTTGAAGGTAGTGATATCTCGTTTACCGCTTTTGTTACCTCAGCAGCAATATCTCCAAGCGGCCTGTTGTAAACCGAACCGGTTATTTTAACAACCCTCTCTCTGTCAAGGTGTTCAATCGATGGTGGTGCAAAATCTTCAATAACATCCGCCACTTCGCTAAGTCTTATGGCCTTACCCTGGTTGTTATACAGCAGTATGGCCTTGACATCATCTATATTGGATCTGTACTTAACCTCATCTCGTACAACAATGTCGTACTCATCTCCGTCTTCTCTGAACTGAGTGGTAATTATACCATTTATTCTGTTTCTTACTGCAGTTGCGGCACTGGTAAGACTTACTCCGTTCATTGCCAATTTGGCCCTGTCAAACTGAACCTTAAGCTGAGGCATATAGTTCTCACGGCTGAGCTTAACATCTCTAAGACCTTGTGTGTTCTTCATAATTTCGGCAACCTGATGTGCAACCGCCTCTGCATCCTCCATATTGTAACCCAGCACGTTCATCTCCAGAGAGGAGCCTCCGGTTCCCATACCTTCATTTGAACCTCCGGGCATAACCTCAAATCTATAGATCTCAGGAATTGCTTCAAGATCTTTTCTCATCAGGTCAGATATCTCAAAAATATCCCTTTTTCGTGAATTGACATGTGTAAGCTTCATGGTATATGAGATGAGGTGCGTACCTGAATTACCCATTGAAAGGAAGATGTTTGATCCGTCTGATTGCCCCATCGTGGTTGACATTACCTCAATTTCGGGATACTTGTCTTTCCACTGGCTGTATAGATATTGGTTGAGCTCTCTTGAGTGTTCAACTCTGGTTCCAACCGGCAGTTCTACCGTAACCCCTATTTGCGAATTGTCCACAGCAGGGAAGAAGTCTGTTCCCACTTTTGTAAGCAGCATGAGACTTGATATAAACAGAGCCGATGCCGAAAGGATAACCAGTAGCCTATGGCCCAGTGCCCAGGAGAGGAACCTCTCGTATGCTCTGTCCAACCCGTCAAGCCCTCTTTCGATTGGTGCGTAAAAGAACATGAATGCCTTGCTTCTCTTAGGGTCCTTTCTGAGCATTCTCGAGCTCAGCATTGGCGTAAGAGTAAGAGCTGCAATTGTTGAAACTGTTATAATTATGGTAACAATCCATCCAAGTTGCTTGAACATTATACCTGCAAGTCCGGAAACCATTGTCAGTGGGAAAAATACAGCCACAATGGTAAGAGTAGAGGCAATTACTGCAACTGCCACCTCATTTGTGGCATAAATTGCAGCATCTTTTGGTTTACTGCCCTTCTCAATGTGTGAGGTGATGTTCTCAAGCACCACAATAGCATCGTCCACCACCATACCTATGGCAATGGAGAGCGAACTTAATGATATGATATTAAGGGTATTACCCGATACCATCAGATAGATAAATGCGGCAATTAGCGAAACCGGAATCGTGAGTATGATAATAAAGGTGGCTCTCCATCTTCCAAGGAAGAACAGTACCACAATCATTACGAATAATCCTGCAAGAAGCACCGTTTCAGTAAGAGATCCTATACTTCCCTTTATAAATTCCGATGTATCCATAATCATCTCCAGTTGAATGTCAGGAGGAAGAAGTGGTTTAATCTTCTCCAGTTCCAACTGTATCTTGTTGGCAATATCTACCACATTGGCGCCGGACTGTTTCTGAACTACGATTGTGGCTGCCCTCTCTCCGTTTGTCAGTACTTCGGTGGCCCGCTCTTTAAGGGTGTCTTTAACAATGGCAATATCTTTAATATAGATGCTGCGTCCGTTAAAGCTTCCTACAATAATATCCTTGATTTCGTCGCTCGATTTAAACTCACCATCTACTTTAACAGAGAAGGTCTCCGATCCGATATCAATATTTCCACCAGGGATATTGCGGTTCTCCATTGCCAGAACTCCGGCAACCTGCTCAACTGTAAGCCTGTATGCTTCAAGTTTTCTTGGATCGGTTAAAACCTGTATCTCTCTCTGAGGAGCACCTGAAATGGAGACCGAAGCAACTCCGTCTATCCGGTTAATTGGGTTAGCAACTTTATCTTCAAGAATTTTATAGAGGCCCTGTTCATTCTGCGTTGTTCTGGCTGAGATGAAGGCAACAGGAATCATTGTTGAGTTAAACTTGAGAATTACAGGATTCTCAACCCCTTCGGGCAAGAAGTTCCTGAGCATATCAATAACAGAGCGGATATCGTTAACCGCTTCGGTCATATCTGTCCCATACTCAAACTCTACTGTAATTAAAGAGATATTGTCTTTCGAAACAGATGTTATCTTTTTGAGGTCAGACACCGTACTTAGGGACATCTCCATTCTCTTGGTCACGTTCTGCTCAATATCGGATGCACTCGCTCCGGAGTATGTGGTCATTACCATAACCGCATTGAGCTCTATCTCGGGATATAGGTCAACCGAAAGTTTTGAGAAAGAGAAGAGACCTAATACCATTATCCCCACAAAAATGAGGGCCGTGGTAACCGGTTTTTTTACTGCACTTTCGTATATTTTCATCAGTAATTATTTTATTCTTATTTACTTAATGTTAAGGTCTGATTCTGTAATCTGGACTTTAGATCCATCTATCAGGCCTGTGTTTCCTGCAACCACGATCTTCTGACCAAGCTCAAGCCCGGCAAGTACTTCGTAAACTGAGTCAACTCGTTTTCCAAGCTCTACCTTTGTGTACCTTACAACATCACCATCCAGAACATAGACATACTTGTCGTTTGTGCCTTGTTGTTTAATAACTGCCTTATCCGGTACTACAATTCTATCTTTAGTTCCAAAATCAACCTTTGCTCTTGCAAACATACCCGGACGCATCTGAAGTGACGGGTTTTCAATTCTTACTTCAGCCTGAAATGTTCTTGTTGATGGGTCGATTGTCGGGTGGATCAGCATCACTTTGCCGTTGAATTTTTTGCCTGGATAAATATCAAGTGAAATTTCAACAGGTGTTCCAATTTTAACCTGTGGGAAAAACTCTTCGGATATCCCAATAAGAATTTTTACAGGTTGCATCTGCATAACTACAAGTATCGGCTGACCTGTTGCAAGGTCACCATTGTCAAAGTTTTTTTGAACAATAATACCGTCAATAGGTGAAAGCAGCTTTGTGTTTTTATCCAGATTGGCAATGCTCTCTTCGGCAATTTTAACCTGTGTCTTCATTTGGTCGTACTGCTGTGCGGCTATTCCTCCTGAATTGTAGAGTGCTTCAATTCTTGAAAGGTCCAGTTTAAGATTTTCAAGCTGAATTCTGGCCTGTGCATAGTTGATACTCTCCATCTGAACCAGCAGTTGTCCTTTGGTCACACGACTTCCTACCTCAACATAAATTTTCTCTACACGTTGAGCAGCAGAGCTGGAGATGTAGTTTTTAACCATAGGCTCAATATTGCCTGTGAATTCAATTACCTGGCCCACCTGAGCCATTTCAACCCCGGCAATCTTAACCGGAAAGATCTTCTCTGTGGCCTCTGTTGTACCCTTTTCGCCCAAGCAGGATGCAAGTACCAGAGTGCCGATTAGTAATAGAGATGCTATTTTTTTCATATTTCTGAATGATTTGTTTTCCATTAGTTATTGATTTTTTCTGTTGTATCACGACCGGTTACCTTTTCGTACTCATTTCGTGCTTTTATAAAGTCGTAAATTGTTTGGTTCAGGTTTAGCTGTGATCTGGTAAGTGCAACCTCGGTATCGTTTAGCTCCAGCAGAGTTCCTGTTCCTGTCGAATATCTCACCTTCGCGATTTCATACCCCTTTTTCGCCTGCATAACCGCCTCTTTATCTGACTCAAGCTGTATCTTGGCCCTGTTCATCTCGTTAAGAGAGTTTCTTAGTGCCAATGTGAGATTGTTTTCAACTATCTCTCTCTGATAGCTCATTTGTCTTATTCCAACCTGTGTCTGTTTCTCTTTAAGAGAGATTGATAACTTGTTAAAAATTGGAATTTGAAGAACAAGACCTACCGCCACTGAATTTGTCCAGAGTCTGTTAAATGTAAACTCTTCGCTCTGCATCTGCAGCTGGTAATTTGCAAAACCTGCAAGTGATGGGAGCCTTTGAGATCTTATCAGTTCATGTGTTTTGCACAGCTTTTCCAGTTGTATGTCAACACTTCTGAGAGAGCTGTTATTGTCAAGGGTCATTGGTCCCATTCCTTTATATTCAGCTATCTCCATTTCATAATCTGATATGCTTCCTGCCAATTTCAATGGGGTTTCCAGGTCAAGCGATAATAGTACTTTCAGCTGCATTTTTGCAAGTTCCAGTCCGTTTGCTGCCTGTGTTATCGTTGGTAGAAGATTTCTTACGGCAACATCCGATCTGATTTTATCATACTCAGAAGCAAGGCCGTTTTCGTACATGTTTTTTATATTCTGTGCTGTCTGACCGGCATTTTTATAACTCTCCTGCAGAACATCCAGTGATTGCTCCAGCATAAGTATTCCGTAGAAAGAGTTTTTAACCTGTGATATTAACTCTATTTTGGTACTTCTTGCTGATTCAAGTGCGCTCTTGAGGTCAAGCTCGGAAAGCTGAATGCTTTTGAACAGAGCAAGTGAGAATACTGGCACCTGCAATACTCCGCTAACAGCATAGCTGTTTGTAGCTCCTATCTCCATTTTTCCTCCCGGGAAAAAATCCGAGAAGAAAACCGGCTTGAGGATGTTATTTGTGTACTGTGCATTTGCGTTTAAAGATGGCATCAGCGAGTACCAGTTTTCGGTCTTAAGCCAGTCAACTCTTTTTATCTCTTCATCTGCAATTTTAACGCTAAGATTCTCGTTAACGGCTATTTCAAGCGCCTGGTCAATTGTCAGCGTAAGGGTTCCTGTTGTTGCCTGTTGTCCAAACAGGCTGCTGCCGGTGGCAACAGTCATCAAAAGTGTAAGTGCAAAGGTTACTTTTGTCCTTAATTTCATAATTTAATTAATTTGAATTTGCTAAATATTCATCTATTGTTTTGATCCCCATTTCAGTTGCTATTCCCCTGAAATAGAAAATAACAACCTCCTTGAAGAGCTCTTTTCTTTTGTACTCCTTTACCGGAAACACATCGGAATTCTCTAATAGATGTGATATCTCAATCACAACTTTAGAGACAATTTTATTGTCAATATTTTTAATAATATACCCCTCTTTTTGCCCTTTTTCAATGTATTCGTTTATCCTCTCCATGTGATAAACCATCACATTTTCTACTGTTTTCTTATATAGGTCGTAGTAGTACTTTCTAAGCTCCTGGAAAAAATTTATTTTAAGATTTATTATAAGGTCAGATTGGGAGTTATGAATCTTAAAAAGCAGGTCAAGCACATTTTCTGACTCTTTTTCCAGACTCATTGAATAATCCATCATCTGTACTTTCATAAATTCGATGCACTCCTCCAGCAGTTGTGATTTGTCGGAAAATTGCTCATAAAGGGTCCTTTTTGAAATCCCATTCTCTTTGGCTACATCATCCATTGTCACCGACTTACATCCGTTTTGGAGAAAAAGCTCGGTTGACACCTCGATTATTCTATCTCTTATATCCATTTTTATAATTACTCTTTATTGGGGCGCAAAGGTAATATTGAAAACTTAAAAAACAAAAATAGTTTTCAAGTTTTATGCCAAAAATTTCTATTTCCTTGTTAACTTTGTATCTACAGTGTTACAAAATCATTAAAATCAACAATATGTATACAAATTTTAAGGAATTTCTTTCAAATGAGCTTGCCAACATTCAAGAGGCGGGGCTCTATAAGAGAGAGAGAGTTATAGTAAATCCTCAGCAGGCAAACATAAAAATATCAAGCGGGCAGGAGGTGCTCAACTTTTGTGCCAACAATTACCTCGGCCTTTCAAACAACAGTAACCTTATAGAAGCGGCAAAAAAAGCACTTGATACCCGTGGTTTTGGAATGTCAAGCGTACGCTTTATATGTGGTACACAGGACCTGCATCTGGAACTTGAAAAAAAGATTTCGGATTTTTTTGGTACAGAAGATGCTATCCTTTATGCTGCCTGTTTTGATGCAAACGGAGGTGTGTTTGAACCTCTGCTTTCTGAAGAGGACGCCATTATATCTGATTCCCTGAATCATGCATCAATTATTGACGGAGTACGTCTCTGCAAAGCTCAAAGATACCGTTATGCAAATGCCAATATGGAGGAGCTTGAGAATTGTCTTATGGTCTCACAGGCACAGAGGTTCCGTCTGATTGTAACTGATGGTGTATTCTCAATGGACGGAAACGTGGCACCGCTGGATAAGATTTACGAACTTGCCCAAAAGTACAATGCGATGATAATGGTTGATGAATCTCACTCTGCTGGTGTTGTTGGAGAGACCGGAAGGGGAACAACCGAACTATATAACCTAAGAGGTAAGGTTGAGATTATCACCGGGACTCTCGGAAAGGCATTCGGTGGAGCTATCGGTGGCTTCACAACAGGGAAAAAAGAGGTAATTGATATGCTCAGACAGCGTTCAAGGCCATATCTCTTCTCTAACTCTATCCCTCCAATGGTTGCTGCTGCGGGAATTGAGATGTTTAATATGATGTCAAAGACCAACGATCTTCAGGATAACCTTCACAGTAACACAGCTTACTTCCTTGGTAAAATGAAGAGTGCCGGTTTTGACATTAAGCCAACACGCTCTGCTATTTGTGCAGTAATGTTGTATGATGCCAAATTATCCCAGGAGTTTGCATCAAAGATGCTTGAAGAGGGTATTTATGTTATTGGTTTTTACTTTCCTGTGGTTCCAAAAGATCAGGCTCGTATCCGGGTTCAGATCAGTGCGGGACACGAGCCTGAGCATATTGACAGGTGCGTAAATGCTTTTATTAAAGTTGGAAAAGAACTTGGTGTAATCAGTTAAATTTGCGCTCTATTCTATCCTTTTTACGTTCCATTCTCTCTTTGAAATCATAGTATCTGCCCTCCCATCTGTCGTCATAACGCCTGTTACGGTCGCAGTTGAATATCCAGTCTCTCTCGATACGTCTTTCAAAGTCGTGTTCGATAGGGCTTGTAACTATGACTTTAACACCTTCGGGAATGTAGAGCATTACTTGCTGGAATGTTGCATCAAACTTGTTCTGTTTACTGTAAATATTTGGTTTGATTGTTATAAGAGAATCTGTTATCTCATAAGATGGCAGATTTTTTTGTGCTTTGGCAAGAGCCTCGGAGTATGTGTAAGAGTGTGAGTCTGCACGACTCTTTAACAAATAACCATCCTCTTTACTTTGCCTTACAATCTTGAACTGCGGAAATGCAACAATTTGCTGACTATTCTTCTCACCTTCCATCCAGAACAGGGTATAATCTGAGTAGCCGGCATTCAGCATCACTCTTGAAGAGGGAACTCCGGTCGATGATTCAAATCTTACATATAGAGTATCGTACTTATCATTGATAATAACCTCCTGTTCGCTTCTTGCATCACTCCAGAAAGGACGACTTGCTTTAGTAGCCAGAATTCCAAAGGTGAAAATTGATATTATCCACAATATAAATATTATCAGACCTGGACGAATTCCCTGAGGTCTGAAACCAAATAGCAGATGGATTCCTCCGTATAACATTCCTATAAAAGGAAGGAATATCATACATAAAAATGCCACTTTAAGGTAAACAGGGTTTTCAATGCCTATCTCAATATAGTCCAGAAAATCTACAGGTACCACGTCTTTGAAAATTTCAACACCTAAAAAGAGGAATGAGAAGAAAATCAGGCCGCCAAGCGAAATGACTATCAAAAATACCGACACAATTTTAGAAATTATCATGGCAATAGCACTCATTGCCTCTACCCCCTCTCTTCCTGCTCTTCTTATTCCTTTACCGGCCTGATTAAATCCTCTCTCCATCTGTCTTTGGAAATTATTCAAATCCAGTGGCTCTCCATACATTGCACAGCGCTGCTCAACTGTTCTGGCCTCAGGTATAACAATCCACATAACAATGTATGCTAAAATCATAAAGCCCCCACCTCCAACATGCATTAAACCAAAGAAAGAGAAACCGATAAAGAGCAACACAAACAGTACTCTAACCAGAGTTGTGTCTATAGATGTGTATGATGCAAGACCTGAGCATACTCCACCCAGCACTTTGTTATCCGGATTTCTAAAAAGTCTCTTGGGAATTTTGCTTTTGTATGACGATGAATTTGTGCTACTTGAGTAGCCCTGCTCTTCGTCAATCACATCGGGTCTGCCCAAAATTGAGATCACCTCTTTAATTGCAGATGATGTTACAACATTGTTTGCACCGCACTTTTCAACAAACAGTTCGGCCATCCTCTCCTCAATGCCCTCAATAATCTCCTGGCCATTCTCTTTGTTATCGTAGTGGTCGTGAAGCTCGTTAAGATAACCCTTAATGATGAGGAATCCCTCCTCTTCAATAGTAAAGGCAAGATTTCCGATACTTACTTTGACAACTTTTTTCATTTTATTTCTTGTTATTTCTTATTAATGCGATTGTTTCAACTATCTCTATCCACGCTGAATCCATCTCTGCAAGCAACTCCCTACCTTTATCGGTTATTGCATAATATTTTCTTGGTGGCCCCTGTTGTGACTCTTCCCATCTGTAGCTTAACAGTCCCTGATTTTTCTGTCTGGTGAGCAGCGGGTAGAGAGTTCCCTCCACCACTATCATCTTCGCATCCTTCAATTCGCTTATGAGCGAAGAGGCGTATGCGTCGTTGTTGTTAAGAATACTCAAAATGCAGTATTCCAAAACACCTTTTCGCATTTGCGATTTTATGTTGTCTGTATTAATCTCGTTCATAACCCCTCCCAATTATCTGTAAGTAGAAAATTTCCTCAGGTTTTCGGCTGTTACCGGTAAACCTCTCATTTCACATTTCTGTGCTGCAGTATATGCCATAGGTGCAATAATCCAGAGTATGATATAACCCCAGAAGCCAACACTACCCATAAATATTGCTACAAAAAAGAGTACCCTCACAAGAACAACGTCTATATTGAGGTAAAGTGCCATCCCGCTGCAGACTCCTCCGATTACCTTGTCGTCCGGATTACGGTAAAGTTTCTTAACGGCCATGTTATAAAAGGGCTCGTTTTTAACACCAAAGTCATCCTCCATCTGCCCTCCGTCAGGCATTCCCAACTGAGAGATAATGTTGTTGACCATTGTGATGTTTACTACCTGGTATCTGGTTCCAAGCGCCTCAGTAAAAAGCTCGGCAATTCTTTGTTCCAGATCTTCCATAACATCACCTGACTGCACACCCATGCCCGTCTTCTCTTTAAAACGGGTGAGGTAAAGATTCAATTTCTGATAAGCGTCCTCATCTATTACAAAGCTTCTTCCGCCTATACCTACTGTTACAACCTTTTTCATTTTTTAACCTATTTAATTATACATAGAATTTGGTACTGCAAATATATATACTTTTTTCAATACCTTGTATCACATAGTACTAAATATTTTCACAAAAAAAGCCCGTTACTAACGTAACGAGCTGATATACTGTGAGAAAATTTTTATTAATTTTCTGTTCCTGATGGTTTTTCAGGTGTTGCGGGGGCAGGATTAACAGGGAATTCCGGCTGACCTTGTGTCGGAGCCGACTGTTCTATTCTCTGCTGAATTGCGTTTTGCTTCCTGCTGCTGCCTGTCGAAACGAATGCTGTAGCAAGAACGCATAAAACCAAAATTGAAATTGCAAGCGTCCATGTTGCCTTTTCAAGGAAGTCGGCAGTTTGACGAACACCAAATGTCTGGTTGCCTGATGCGAAGTTGGCTGCTAGTCCGCCACCTTTCGAATTCTGCACTAACACTACTATTGTCAGCAATATACTTGCGATGACGATAAGGATAGCTATTACGGTATACATAATATTAGTTGTTATATTTGTTCTTAATCTCTTTTACAAGGGTCGCAAAGTAAGCACTTTTTTCCGGATATAACAAAATAAGTTTTGCATAAACATCTAATGCTCTTTTGTAAAAACCCTGATCCAGATATATTTTTGCAAGTGTTTCAGTGTAAAACGATGAGTCATCAAAAAGTTCTGCTGTATCTATCTCTGCTTCCGGTACGCTGTGGTGTTCTTTAAAATTAGGAGATGCTCTGAGCAGGGAGGGTTTTTCTACAATAAAGTTATCCAGCGGTTTTGAACGGTCAAGATCAATATGAGAAAACTCCTCTCTGGAGAAATAGTCCCCTCCGGCAAGAACAAAACGGGGCATTGTTCCGGGAACAAGATCTGACATTTCGTCAAGTACAATTTCATCTCCATCTTCAAACCCCTTTATCTCGTCGGCAGTGTAGCCTGAACCGGGCACAATATTTTCTGCAGGTTTTGCACTTACTACCTCATTTAGAGGCGGCCTCTTCTGGGTATCTGCCTCATTTTTAGATGAAGAGTCAGTTTTATCCTCAAATATTTCAATAATATCTTCGGGGGCAATTAATCCTCCTCTGGTTGTCTTAACCTTATATAAAACTGAACGTGAATAGATATGTGATGCTGCTTTTGCCAGAAATGAGTTGCCTGCATCTTCGTCCATGATTGACATACGTCTGAAAATTTCAAGGTATCCCGCAGAGTACCAGGGATATCTCTCAATATACTTTTCAAGTTTATGTAAATCCAAATTTGACATATTTACCAGTTTGCAACGGTTGCGTTAAAAATTTCCTCTACCAGCTTCTTCACAATGCTCTCTACCAGTCGCGCCTCTACCGCATCGAGCGATGATGTTGATGGGTAGTCTTCAAAGGCAGCAAAGTTTTTTTCAAAATTCTCTTTTGGGTATTTTACATTGGTAAAGTTAACCTTTACAGTAACGGTCAGGCGGTTCTGAGCGGCAACCTCCTGTGCAGTAACTGCTATAGAGACTGTTTCGTAGCTTGTTATCTGGCCTTCTACCTGCAAATCACCCCTGTCATTCTCAAGACGAAGCTTAGTGAAACGGCGATATTTCTCCTTAAGCTCTTCTGTAAGTGCATTGCTCAGGGCCGGATTAACTCTCATTGCCCTGTTTTCGATATTATATACGGTTATCGAAGTAACGTCCGGCTGAATTGATGTTCCTGAAAAGGAGTAAATCCCGCACGAAGTTAAAATAAACAGAACAGCTATTATATATAAATATTTTTTCATTCCTCTTTGTATAAGCCTTTAGTCCAAATTTAGCACTTTAATCCAGATTCAACTCTTTGATTTTTCTGTACAGGGTCCTTTCTGATATACCTAACTCCTGCGCGGCAAGTTTTCTCTTCCCATTGTTTTTCTCCAGGGCCCTTTTGATAAGATCCGAATTTACTTCCGAAATTGAAAGTGACTCAGTAAAGGCATCCTCTTCGTAGTCAACAATTGAGGAGTCTCCTATGTTGCTCTGAATCTCTTTACCGGTTGAAATTCTTGTTGGTGGAATTACCTGCTCCTTGGAAAGTTTAAGTTTAAGCTCCTCGACCTCCTGCCTCAATTGATAAAGTATCTTGAAAATAATATCTCTGTCTGTAAGATAGTCGCTTGTGTGGCCCTCTGTTCTAACAGGCAAATTGTTAGATGAGTCCGGTGGAAGATACTTGTTTAGCAGCTCTGGTCCAATCAATCTGTTGTGTTCAATAACTGAAATCTGTTCTGCTATGCTTTTGAGCTGCCTTACGTTCCCCGGCCATCTGTAGCTCTCAAGCATAATGACGGCATCCGGAGTGAGTCGGATAGAAGGCATCTTGTATTTATCTGCGAAATCCAGCGAAAATTTCTTAAACAGAAGGTGAATATCTTCTCTTCTCTCCCTTAATGATGGGACAACAATTGGAACGGTATTTAGTCTGTAGTACAAATCTTCGCGGAACCGCCCCTGTTCAATTGCCCTCTGCAATTTAACATTGGTGGCTGCAATAACCCTGACATCTGTCTTCTGAACCTTTGAGGAACCTACCTTTATGAACTCTCCCGACTGAATTACCCTTAAAAGACGCACCTGTGTCGACAGAGGAAGCTCTGCAACCTCGTCCAGAAACAGCGTGCCTCCGTTTGCCACCTCAAAGTACCCTTTTCTTGTTTCAAAAGCTCCGGTAAACGACCCTTTTTCGTGGCCAAAAAGCTCAGAATCAATCGTTCCTTCGGGTATTGCTCCGCAGTTTACGGCAATGTACTGGCTATGTTTTCTGGGGCTGTTAATATGGATAATCTGTGGTATAACCTCTTTGCCAACACCACTCTCTCCTGTTACAAGCACAGAGAGGTCGGTAGCAGCAACCTGAACGGCAATCTCAAGTGCTCTGTTGAGCGCCTGGTTGTCTCCTATTATATCGAATCTCTGCTTTATTGACCTTAAATCCATAGCACACAAAAATAGATAAAATTTATACCTTTGGGAAATTTAAAAGGTGGAAAATGAAAATTCTGGCAATCATACCGGCAAGATACGCATCTACACGTTTTCCCGGTAAACCTCTGGCCCTGATAGGTGGAGTTACGATGATTGAGAGGGTATATGCAAGAAGCAGTGAGGTCTTCGAAAGTGTTTATGTAGCAACTGACGACAAAAGAATTTATGATTCAGTAACGAAAAGCGGAGGTAATGCCGTGATGACCTCGGTTGAACACCCTAATGGCACAAGTCGCGTTCTTGAAGCTATGTATATCATTGAGAAGGTTACCGGTGAGATTTGCGATGTGGTCGTGAACATTC
The DNA here is from genome assembly GCA_030695025.1 of Bacteroidales bacterium. GTDB lineage: Bacteria > Bacteroidota > Bacteroidia > Bacteroidales > UBA932 > Bact-08. The sequence goes on from JAUYTX010000024.1 coordinate 35,321, forward strand.
AGGGAGACGAGCCATTTATCGAACCGCTTCAGTTAAAGGAGCTTATAAGTTGTTTTGATAATCCTGGGACAATGATTGCTACTCTTGCAAAAAAAATTGATGACAAAGAGGAGTTGTTCAACCCAAACACCCCGAAAGTAGTATTTGGAACAGACGGCAATGCTCTATACTTCAGCCGCTCACCTATCCCCTTCATTCGGGATGTTCCACCCGAAGAGTGGATAAGGAAATTCGACTTCTTCAAACACATAGGTTTATATGGTTATACCCGGGAGGCACTGATTAAAATCAACAAGCTAAATCAGGGGAGTCTTGAGAAGGCAGAAAGCCTTGAACAGCTTCGCTGGCTTGAAAATGGTATAAAAATTGTGGTGCAAAAAACTGTCCATAGCTCATACTCAGTTGACATCCCCGATGACATTGAGTTTTTAAAGGCTAAAGGGCTTATGTAGTATGGTTTTGTAAAACTTTTTGCATATATTTGCAACAATGGGGTAGTCCCAGCAAAATTTAAAAAGAATTAGAATTAAACAACTAAATACATCCAGAATGAAAAAAAATCTATTTAAAATCTTAGCGGTTGCCGTCATGGGGCTCTCTATTGCATCCTGCAGTAATCCTTCCAAGATGGCGAAAAATGCTCAATTGGTGAGTGTTGAAAGTAATCCCAAAATACTTGAAGTAGTTGCTGATGAGATTACAGCCACCTACACAATGAACTTCCCTGAGAAATATTTCCATCCAAGAGCTATTCTCGAAGTAATTCCTGTATTGGTTTATCAAGGCGGAGAGGTTGCCGCACCTGCATTCAAACTTCAAGGTGAAAAAGTTACCGATAATTTCCAGCCTATTTATTCAACCGGAGGAAAAGCCAGCAATACTGTTAAGTTTGCATACAAGCCGGGAATGGAAAAATCTCATCTGGAACTTAGAGTTGCAGTTTGGAACAAACTTAAAAAATACGACTTCCCTGCACCTTACAAACTTGCAGACGGAGCAAATATTACTTATAAGCTTGTTCACACAGACGGCATAACAGCCATCACTTCAAATAATTACCAGAAGGTAATCAGAGAGAAGAAAGAGACTCAGATTCTTTACACAATCAATAGCCCGGTTGTTCGCCCTAAAGAGCTTACCAAAGCAGAGATTAAAGAGTTCGAGAAATTCCTTGCTTCTGTTGAGAAGGATGAAAGAAGAGAGGTTAAAAGTACTGACATCGTTGCCTATGCTTCACCGGACGGACCTACAAAACTCAACACAAAACTTTCTGACAAGCGTGGTGAGACTGCAAAAACAGCATTTGACAAAATTACCAAGAATGTTCCTGTTGCTGCACCTGTTAATGTATCAACTATAGCTGAAGACTGGGAAGGTTTCCAGGAGCTTGTTGCCGCATCTACAATTCAGGACAAAGAACTTATCCTTCGTGTTCTCTCTATGTACAGCGACCCTATGGTACGCGAAAGGGAGATCAGAAATATGTCTAAAGTATTCAGCACTCTTGCCGACAAAATTCTTCCGGAACTTAGAAGAGCAAGAATGATTGCAAACGTTGATTACACAAACTACACAGACGAGGAGCTTAAGGATCTTGCCAATTCAAACATCGAAATTATGGATGTTGAGGCGCTTCTTTACACAGCAGCCCTTGTTAAAGATTACGATACAAAAGCTGTTCTTTACAAGAAAGCCGGTGATAAATTCAAGTGTGACCGTGCTTACAACAACCTTACAGCTGTATCTCTTGACAACGGTAAACTTGCAGAAGCAAAAGCTGCTCATGCAAAAGTTACCAACAAGACATCAGGTTTCTATCTGAATAACGCCGGTGTTATTGCACTTCGCGATAAAGATTACAAAACAGCTGCCGAAATGTTTGCAAAATCAGATCTGAAAGAGGCTAAACAAAACTCAGCAATCATTGACATCCTTAACGGTAAATACAATGATGCAGTTAACAAACTGGCCGGAACAAAGAACGAAAACGAAGGTCTTGCATACATTCTTACAAACCAGCTTGACAAAGCATCTGCTGCAATCACTTGCAAATGTGCTCACGCTGCATACATGAGAGCTATCATTGCTGCCCGCCAGGGTAACATGACAGAGGTTGCAAAACAACTTGAAATCGTTTACAAAAACGACGCTTTGAAAGCACGTGCTCAGAACGATATCGAATTTGCAAAATTCAGAAACTAATCACTGATAACACCTGAATGGTAATACCGAAATGGTAAAGCCACCAAATAACAAGACCGCCAGGAAATCCTGGCGGTCTTTTTGTTTAGATTTATTTAGTGCTAGTCCAGTTTCAAGACCGCCATGAAGGCGCTTTGAGGAACCTCTACGTTTCCTACCTGACGCATGCGCTTCTTGCCTTTTTTCTGCTTTTCAAGGAGCTTGCGCTTTCTGGAGATGTCACCACCGTAACATTTAGCGGTTACATCTTTTCTGACAGCCTTAACGGTTTCGCGGGCAATAATCTTTGAGCCGATTGCTGCCTGAATGGCGATGTCAAATTGCTGACGGGGTATTAGCTCTTTAAGTTTTTCGCACATACGGCGGCCAAAGTCATATGCATGGTCGCGGTGTATAAGCGATGATAGCGCATCAACCGGTTCAGCGTTAAGCAGGATATCCAGTTTTACAAGACTGGCCTCCTTGTATTCGGTTACGTGGTAGTCAAAAGAGGCATATCCACGTGATACCGATTTTAGCTTGTCATAAAAATCAAAGACAATTTCGGCAAGAGGCATATCAAAGTTAAGCTCCACCCTTTCACTTGTAAGAAAATGCTGACTTATGAGCACCCCTCTTTTATCAAGGCAGAGTTTCATGATTACTCCAAAATACTCAGATTTTGAGATTATCTGTGCCCTTATGTATGGCTCTTCAATGTAGTCTATAAGAGTTGGCGCAGGCAGACCAGATGGGTTGTGGACATCTAACTTATCGCCCTGGGTTGTGAAAACTTTATATGAAACGTTTGGAACTGTTGTTATTACATCCATATCAAACTCCCTGTACAGACGTTCCTGAACAATCTCCATGTGAAGAAGTCCAAGAAATCCGCAGCGGAATCCAAATCCCAATGCAAGTGAAGATTCCGGCTCAAAAACGAGAGAGGCATCGTTAAGCTGCAATTTTTCAAGTGAGCTTCTTAGATCCTCATATTCGTCAGCCTCAACGGGATAAAGTCCGGCAAATACCATCGGCTTTACCTCTTCAAAACCGGCAATTGAGCCGGAACAAGGTCTGTCACGATGAGTAATTGTGTCTCCCACTTTAACCTCACTGGCAGTTTTAATTCCCGAAATGATATAGCCCACATCACCAGTTCCAACCTCTCCGGTAGGTACCATCTTAAGACGAAGCTTGCCTACCTCATCGGCCTCATACTCTTTACCTGTGTTATAGAACTTAACCTTATCGCCCTTTCTTATTACTCCGTGCTCTACTTTAAAATAGGCAATAATGCCTCTGAAAGAGTTAAAAACAGAGTCAAAGATAAGTGCCTGCAAAGGGGCATCCTCATTACCTTTTGGTGCAGGGACTCTCTCGACTATTGCCTCAAGAATCTCCGGCACACCTTGTCCGGTTTTGGCACTGGCCAAAAGTATATCTTTGCTATCACATCCGATGAGTTCAATTATCTGATCTTTAACCTCTTCTATCATAGCAGCATCCATGTCTATTTTATTCAGAACAGGAATTATTTCAAGGTCGTGGTTTATTGCCAGATAAAGATTTGATATAGTCTGTGCCTGAATTCCCTGAGTGGCATCTACTATAAGAAGAGCCCCCTCGCAGGATGCAATGGCGCGTGATACCTCATAGGAGAAGTCCACGTGGCCGGGAGTGTCAATCAGGTTAAGAATATAATCCTTGCCCTTGTACACATAATCCATCTGGATTGCATGACTCTTAATTGTAATTCCCTTCTCCTTCTCCAGATCCATAGAATCCAGTACCTGGTTATCCATATCCCTTGCCGAAAGGGTATGGGTGCACTCAAGCAGTCTGTCTGCCAACGTGCTTTTACCGTGATCTATGTGTGCAATTATGCAAAAGTTCCTAATATGCTTCATTTAACGAGTAAGGGGTTATTGTGGGTGCAAAGATAGAAATAATTCCAAAATTATGACTTTGGTGTTATCTTTGCCGAACATAGATAAATTTAAAGAAAATAATGGCTGAAACAGCAAATTTAAAAGATATTGCTTCTCAGGTTAGAAGAGATATTATCCGAATGGTAAGTATGGCCGGCTCAGGTCACCCCGGAGGATCGTTAAGCAGTACCGACTTTCTGACCGTACTATTTTTTGAAACACTTAAGCATAATCCTGCAAAATGGGACAGAGAAGGCAAGGATAATGATATGTTTTTTCTTTCGGCAGGGCATCTGTCACCTGTTTACTATAGCGTTCTTGCCAGGAGCGGATACTTTCCGGCAGAAGAGCTTGCAACATTCCGCATGTACGGAAGCCGTCTGCAAGGTCACCCTTCAATAGAGAGAGGCCTGCCGGGTGTTCATACTGCTTCCGGTTCTCTGGGACAAGGACTCTCCGTTGCGTGCGGTGCAGCTATTGCAAAACGCCTCAATAAAGAGGAGAATTTTATTTATGCTTTGATTGGTGACGGAGAGAGTGAGGAGGGTCAGATCTGGGAGGCGGCACTTTTTGCAGCGCAGCACAAACTGGACAGACTCATTGCAATCACAGACTGGAATGGACAGCAGATTGACGGTCCGGTTAGTTCAATCCTGGATTTGGGAGATCTAAAGGCAAAATGGGATGCCTTTGGATGGAGCTGCAAAGTTGTTGATGGGCACAATCTTGAAGAGATAATGGCAGCATACAAGTGGGCAAAGGATGGGGCAGGAGATGGCAAGCCAAAGATGTTGCTTATGAAGACAGAGATGGGTAAAGATGTTGATTTTATGCAGGGAACCCACCACTGGCACGGCAAAGCACCAAATGCAGATCAAACGGTCAGTGCACTGGAACAACTAAAAGAGACTCTGGGAGATTTTTAAAGAGAAGACTATGAAGGCAAAATTTGAAAATAAAGGAAACAAAGATACACGTTCAGGATTTGGAGCAGGTCTCTCTGAACTGGGTAAAAATAATGAAAAGGTTGTTGCACTTTGCGCAGACCTTACAGGCTCTTTAAAAATGGATGCCTTTGCGGCCGAACATCCGGAAAGATTCATTCAGTGCGGAATTGCCGAGGCAAATATGATAGGCACAGCAGCAGGCCTGGCAGTTTCGGGCAAGATTCCGTTTGTAGGCTCCTTTGCAGGGTTCGTTACCGGACGTGTTTACGATCAGGTTCGACAGTCAGTAGCCTACTCCGAAACAAACGTAAAAATTTGTGCATCACATGCAGGCATAACTCTTGGTGAAGATGGTGCAACACACCAGATTATGGAAGACTTAGGCCTAATGCGAATGTTGCCAAACTTAACGGTTATCAACCCTTGCGACTTCAATCAGACCAAGGCAGCAACAATAGCAATCGCCAACCACAAAGGCCCCGTTTACCTCAGGTTCGGGCGCCCATCTGTACCAAACTTCACTTCGGAGGATGCCCCGTTTGAAATAGGAAAGGCCATAACGCTTAACCCCGGAAACGATGTTACAATCTTTGCAACAGGTCATCTGGTGTGGGAAGCAATTGTGGCAGCTGAAGAACTAGAAAAAGAGGGTATCTCTGTCGAGTTGATAAATATTCACACAATTAAACCCCTCGACAAAAAAGCAGTCTTAGAATCAGCAGCAAAAACAAAGGCCGTTGTTACTGCCGAAGAGCACTTGATTGCAGGAGGAATGGGAGAGTTGATTTCAGGCTTGTTAGCCAGAGAGTTGCCACTTCCTGTTGAGTGTGTTGCAGTTGACGACCACTTCGGGCAGAGCGGAGAACCGGCTCAGCTACTTAAGGAGTATGGTCTCACGTCTACGGACATTATAGCTGCCGTTAAGAGGGTGCTTAAAAGAAAATAAATAATAAACCTGATGGACGATAAGGATCTCCTGGAACTGTTCAAAGAGGAGGGGAAAGAGAATTATGCCTTCAACCTTATCGTAGACAAATACGGAGAGAGACTCTATTGGCACATCCGTAAGCTGGTTGCGTCACATGAAGATGCAAACGACCTGCTTCAGGAGACTTTTATTAAAGCATGGGCTGCCCTACCCCGATTCAGAGAGGAGTCCCGTCTTTACACATGGCTTTACAGAATTGCAACTAACGAAACTCTCACATTTATTAAACGGGCAAAATTAAAGGCATTTCTATCTTTAAGCGACTACTCGCGGCAACTTGAGAATCAGCTTGAAGCCGATCCATATTTCAATGGTGACAACACCCAAATGATATTCCAAAAAGCAATAATGCGTCTGCCATCTAAACAAAAGGCTGTATTTAATATGCGCTATTTTGACGAATTGAGCTATGAAGATATATCGGAGATCTCGGGCACATCTGTAGGTGCATTAAAAGCCTCATATCACCACGCTTATCAGAAAATTCAGGATTATTTAAAAGAGACAATTTAATCCTTTTGTTATTTTTATAGTCAAATAGGTATGAAACAAAAAAATTACATAGAAGATCCCCATTTAAAAGAGAATCCGTTTACGGTTCCTCAGGGATACTTCAATGAAATGAAAAGTCAGGTTGCAGAGAAAATATCTGCTTCCGGAAGCACTACAAAAACCGGCTTTATTACAGTTATAAGGCCACATTTGGCATTAGTCTCTGCTTTTGTTATTATATTTTTTATCGGCTTCGCAGCACTTACTGTTTTCACCCCGAGGGTATCGGAGAGCGAACTTTCAACGCTGACTGCAGGTAACAAGTACATCGAAGAGGGTTTTCTCAAAACTACCTTTATAGACTTCTTTGATATTGATGCAGAAAACGAGACCGGCGATATACACACCATTCCCTCTGATGAGGTAATGAGCTACATAAGTGAAAATATAGACATTATTACACTCACCTCTCTGGAATAGCAGGGAGCACTAAATAAATAAAAACAACAATGAAAAGAATACTATTAATTCTGCTTACGATAGCCTTTGCAATACCTGCAATGGCTCAGCCCGAACCAAACAAACAGCAGCAGAGAAACCAGAGATACCAGCAGATTCAAAGTGCTAAAATTGCATTCTTTACTGCCGAGTTGGAGCTTACCCCTAAAGAGGCCGAGGAGTTTTGGCCTGTTTATAACCAGTACTGGAAAGAGCGTGAGACAGTTATCCGAAGAGTTCAGGGAACACTCAGAAATGTAAACCGCACATTAAAAGGCGAGCAGACAATGACTGATTCCGAAATCAAAAAACAACTAGAGATTTACATTAACGGATCTTCTGAAGAGGGAGCTATACATAAAGACTATTTTGCAAAGTTTGTAAAAATATTGCCACCGGTAAAAGTAGCAAAACTATATGTTGCCGAAGAGGAGTTCAGAATGAAGATGATTCATCAGCTCAGAGGCACACAGAGTCCCGGAACAACTTCCGATCAAAGACAACCAAAATAATACGGGATTCAGTCTCCGGATGTTGTCTGCGGAAAATCTTTCAGGTAAAAATTTTCAACAAGATGACAGTACTCCGGAGTGTAATACTTACCGCCGTTAAGTTGCATAACAAGGGTCTCCTCAGAAAAGGAGGCCTTTTTGTTTTTGGAAAACTCTATTAGATATCTCTTCTCCTTTTTATTTGCAAGTGTCTTTACCCTGCACAACCTAAGAGGAATTAAGCCGTGCTCCTTTGCAAGCTCAATAAAATGATCACCCTGGTCAGCCGGTAAAACAACTGCAAACACACCATCTTCTTCGAGCAAATCAAAAGCACCCTTTAAAAGATCAGAAAAGGGCAAGGCATTGTTATGCCTGGCATCAGATCTTCTTTGAGAGGGGGGCAGCAGCGAATTTGAAAAGAAGGGAGGATTTGAAATAATTAAAGAGAATTTCGTCTTTACTGCCTCACTTTCATGATGGGAACCAGATGTATTGTCAGAAGATCCTGAATCTTCTGAATTAGTTTTTGACAAATTTTTATGATCTGATTTAAAGTTGATTAAAAAGTCTTGAAATGAAATGTACTCCGACTTTAACACTTGTTTCCAAGGCGAATTATTAAAATTATATTCAGCCTCTTTAACTGCATCCGGATCAATGTCAATAGCTGTGATTTCAAAAGAAGTTCTGCATGTTTCAGCCAATCGCTGAGCAATAATAAGAGAGATGACACCTGTTCCGGTACCAATATCAAGAACTTTGTATTTTTTTGAATCTGAGAGAGAAACAGAAACCCAGGCAGGAAGAAGAACCCCATCGGTATTCACCTTCATTGCTGAGTCTGTATGCCTGATTGCAAATTTTTTAAAGTAAAAACTCCCCATCTTTCATCTCCAGGATTCTGTCGCTCATTTTTGCCAGATCTCTGTCGTGGGTAACTATCACAACTGTTTGACGATATTTGTCCCTCAGGTCAAAAAAGAGCTTATGAATCTCCTTCTTGGTATTTGTATCAAGATTTCCTGAAGGTTCGTCTGCAAATAAAACTGCCGGTTTGTTTATCAGAGCACGTGCAATTGCAACCCGTTGCTGCTCTCCTCCACTCATTTCAGAAGGTTTATGAGTGAGCCTCTCACCCAAGCCTAAGAAGGTTAATAACTCTGCTGCGCTATCTTTTGCCCTGGACATCTTTTCTCCTGCAATAAGTGCAGGAATTGCAACATTCTCCAAAGCAGTAAACTCCGGGAGTAAATGGTGAAACTGAAAAACAAAACCAATTTTTTTATTCCTAAAATCAGCAAGTTCATCAGATTTTAGAGAAAACACATCGGTTCCGTCAATTAATACACTCCCGGTATCAGGATTGGACAATGTACCAAGAATTTGGAGCAAGCTGGACTTACCCGCCCCGCTTGCTCCAACTATACTCAATACTTCGGAATCCTTTGCTTCAAAGTCAATCCCCTTGAGAACAAGCAGAGACCCGAAAGATTTTGTAATATTCTGTGCCTTTATCATTAAAATTATTCGTCCTTCTCGCTTGCTTCGTAATCTTTGAGCAACTTATCCTGAACCTCTGCAGGAACCTGCTGGTAGTCCGCATAAGTCATTGTAAAGGTAGCCCTTCCCGATGTAAGTGAGCTGAGGGTTGTAGAGTACTTGTGCATCTCTGCCAGAGGAACACGGGCCTTTAAAACCTCAAAACCTTTTTCACTGCTCATTCCTTCAATCATCGCCCTTCTGTTCTGAAGGTCACTCATGACATCACCCATATGCTCACTTGGAACAAGAACCTCTACATTATAGATTGGCTCCATAATCTTTGGCCCTGCCTTTTTGAATGCCTCCTTGAATGCGTTTCTACCTGCAAGTTTGAAGGATATCTCATTTGAGTCAACCGGGTGCATTTTCCCGTCATATACGAATACACGAATGTCGCGTGCATATGAACCGGTCAAAGGACCCTCCTCCATCTTCTCCATAATTCCTTTAAGGATTGCAGGCATAAAACGTGCATCAATTGCTCCACCCACAATACAGTTATAGTATTCAAGCTTGCCGCCCCAATCCATCGTGAATTCCTCTTTCCCTTTAAGATTAAGAACCAACTCCTTTCCTTCTACCTTGAACCTGTTTCCTGCAGGTACTCCCTCAACAACAGGCTCGATAAGAATATGAACCTCGCCAAACTGCCCTGCACCTCCTGATTGCTTCCTGTGTCTGTAATCTGCAAGAGCAACTTTTGTAATTGTTTCTCTGTATGGGATTTTTGGAGCAAATAAATCAACTTCTATCTTGTTTGTATTTGTAAGGTGCCACTTAAGAATGTTAATGTGGTGTTCACCCTGTCCGCTTAAAATTGTTTGCTTTAACTCTTTTGAATACTCTATTCTGATAGTTGGATCTTCTGCATGAGCTTTGTTAAGCAATTCGCCAAGTTTCTCCTCGTCTTTCTCCTGTTTTGCCTTAATAGCTGTTCTGAATTTTGAAGGAGGGAAAACGATTGGTTCAAATGCCCACTCTTTAGGGCCACTGTTAAGAGTCTGGTTTGTTTTTACAGATTTAAGCTTAACAGTACATCCGATATCTCCGGCTGCAATTTCGGTAAGCTTATCTCTCTTCTTGCCTGCAACAGCATATATTGTTGAGATTCTCTCCTTGGCTCCGGTTTCATGGTTTACTACATCCATTCCCTCTGTCAATTTTCCTGACATAACCCTGAAATACGAAACCTCACCCAAGTGCTGTTCGATTGCAGTTTTGTAAATAAAAAGAGATGTTTGTCCGGTTACTTCACAAGGTACAGTTTCTCCTGTCTTTAACTTTTGTACCATTTTGTCAGGAGCAGGTGCAACGTTTATAATAAACTCCATAAGTCTCTTTATACCAATGTCTTTTTTGCCCGAGAGGCAGAAAACAGGCATTATTTCACACTTGGATAGACCTATAGCCAGTCCCTTACGTATCTCATCTTCGGATAGTTGCCCTTTATCAAAAAATGCCTCCATTAAAGCTTCGTCGTTTTCGGCTGCCATCTCAGCAAGCTCCTGATGATACTCTGCTGCCTGGTCTGCCAGATCTGCAGGAATTTCATGCTCTTCCCTTGTTCCGTTCTCATCTTTGAAAACATACATCTTCATCTTAAGAACATCTACGAAAGATTTGAAATTCAGACCCGGGTCAATTGGAAACTGTATAATAACAACCTTTTTGCCGAATGTTTTCTTAAGTGATTCCAGAGCTCCCTCCCAGTTTGCCTTTTCGTGATCAAGCTGATTAACTCCAAGGATAAGTGGTTTATTGTGTTTTTCTGCGTAACGGGCCAGTATTTCAGTCCCAACTTCAACACCCTGTTGTGCATTGACAATCATAACTCCGGTATCGGCAACCTTAAATGCAGATATTACTCCTCCGACGAAATCGTCTGAGCCGGGAGTATCAATTATATTCAGCTTATTATCCATAAACTCTGTATATAACAGAGCCGGATAAATTGAACGTTGATAAATCTGCTCGATTTCTGAGTTGTCACTTACTGTTGTTTTCGCCTCAACCGATCCTCTACGATCAATTACTTTACCTTCAAACAACATTGTCTCCGCAAGGGTAGTTTTACCAGATTTCGTATTCCCTATAAGGACTACGTTACGGATGCTTTGGGTGGGATAGACTTTCATACTTAATCCAAATTACTTATTAGTTACTTCTTTTAGCTCATTTTTATTAACAAATTTTAAAAACAGAACATCAAATTTATAAAATATTTTTCAATAGACAATATAGTTAACCGCCCTTTCAAAGCTGTCAAAAGTGGTAAATCCCGAATATTTGTATAAATCCTTATAGGCAACCCCCTTTTTGTGTAGGTCTGCCGCAAACTGCACTCTGTACATATCTGTAAGCTCTCTCAGAGATAATCCAAGGTGGTTTTTTACCGACCTCTCAAGATGCCCGGTTTCTACCCCGGATAGTGCTGCTATATGTTCCGCACCAAGATTGGGGTTAATAAATAACTTTTGATTTTCTAATATCTCCACAAGGGAATCTGCCCTTTGAAAATCTGCAATCTCACATTTCATAAAACATTTTTTTTGCAAATGTATACCCAGATCATACTCTAAAGCAAACCTCAGCATGTGGTTTATCTGATTTTAACTCATTTATATCTTTTTTTAAATTTATTTTCCAAATAACACATGTTATTCCTGTTATTTTCACAACTTATGGTTGTTGTTCAACAGTGCCATCTTAAACATAAATTTGTCATATATGGATTTCGACCAGATAAGAGAGCGCATAAAAAGGGAGAGGAGATCCCTTGGATATACCCAGGAGTACATGGCTACAACATTGGGTATATCGGTGAACTCATATCGCGAAATTGAAAGCGGGACTACATTATTGGTCAATCCCCGATTGGAAGAGATTGCAAAAATTCTTGAGAAACCTCTGGAAAATCTGATTTTTGACACTGCTTCAACAGCAGATTACTCACAAAAGCTAAGTATTATTGAGAGGGAGTTTAAAGAGAGGCTTGATATCGCCGAAACTGCATATAAAATTAAGCTCGCCGAAAAAGAGGGGGAGATTAATGTCCTCAAAGCAAATCTTGAAACCAAAGAGAGCATAATCGGTGTGCTCCGCGAGAGGCTCCCTGAATATTAAATATGATTTTCATATTTTAAATGCCATTGCTAAATTGCGTTAAAAATGGCAAACACACTCTTAAACTATCTGGAAAAGGGCAAAATTGAGGCCGGTTGCGACGAAGCGGGCAGAGGTTGTCTTGCCGGGCCGGTCTATGCGGCAGCAGTCATTCTTCCTGTGGATTTCTTTCATCCTCTTTTGAACGATTCAAAACAACTTACTGAAAAGGCGAGAGAATTGCTTAGGCCAATAATTGAAAAAGAGGCAGTTGCATGGGGTGTTGCATGGGCAGATGCAGGTGAAATTGACAATATAAATATTCTGAACGCTGCAATTTTGTCGATGCACCGTGCCATTGGCAAGCTTGCGGTGAACCCTGATCTTCTACTGATTGATGGCAACAGATTTAAACCATATGAAAACATTCCTCACAAATGCATAGTAGGTGGTGATGGAAAATTTGCCTCAATCGCCGCCGCTTCTGTACTTGCCAAAAGTTACAGAGATTGTTTTATGAGAGAGATTGCAGCTGAGTTTCCGATGTATGGATGGGATAAAAATATGGCCTATCCGACAAAGTTACACAGGGAGGCCATTAAAAAATTTGGTACTACTGAATATCACCGAATGTCATTCCGACTTCTATAAGTTGACAGCATTTCCTGAGTTAACTGACCTCTTCATTTACATATTTACCAACGGCAAATATGGCAAGTGCAGTTAAAAGAAACGACACAACGATTTCGGGAGTTGCCGATTTAACATCCCTGAAAGCTCCCCCTAAAGAGGTTAGCCCATCAATTATGGCGCTATAGCCCCCCAGTAATACAAAAATTAAAAACCCTGCCAGTGCAAAAAGCGGCATTATAATCCAACTTCTGTCCTTCTTTACTGCAGGCTGAGGCAGGCAGTCCAGAGTGGCAAACAATCTCTCGCTAAAACCCTGGTCATTAATTGTCTGTTTGTGGTCGTCAAAAAACCTCTTTATATTATCCTCTTTCATAACCAATACTTTTTAAATGTGTCTCCAGATTTGATTTCGCTCTTGAGAGGTGGGATTTCACTGTGTTTTCGTTTATTCCTGTAATAATGGCAATCTCTTTTATCGGCTTGTCCTCCATATAAAACAGAAGAATGCAGCATCTCTCTTTTTCGTTCAGTTTAGATAGTGCCAAATGGAGCTCCTGATTTTGATATTTTGAGTCTGTTGATTCACTTGAATATAGTTTACCTTCGTTAATCTCTGTGTTTATGTATCGTTGCGAAATTCTTTTGTTGTCGCAAAAACAGTTATACGCTATTCTAAACAGCCATGTTGAAAATTTTGACTTCCCAAAGAAGGTGTTCATATTAAGATATGCCTTTATAAACGCCTCCTGTGCAATATCATCGGCCAGAGAGAGGTTGCCGTCGCAGAGGTTAATCAGGAACCGTCTGAGCGGTTCCTGATTTGATTTTACCTGTTGTTCAAACTCTGCTCTTGTCAATCTTTTGTGTTTTAATACTCCCCTTTCGGATTATTTCTCTTGTTAATCAGAAAGGCAATCAATTGTCCTAGTCCAATAAAGAGCGGGATGAATCCGAATGCAGCAAATTTAAGTTCATTAAAAAAGAGGTAAAGTGCAACAAAGATCCCGATACCAACCCCAATTATAACCAGTGACGAGGTGAGAGGGTCGCTCTTCTTCTCTTTTCTTGATTCAGTCAATAGCTCCGGAGATATCTCCTTGCCATGCTCAATTGCTTTCATGATAAGTTCGTTTCTTGATCTTTCTCTTAATATCTTAGAAATAAAGACGATAAGAATTATGATTATTGCGGTTAAAAACGGACTTATGATTCCAAATACTCCTTCCATTTTATTTTGTATTATTTGTTCGATTATTAGACTAAATATCCTTTAAATAAGTTGCAGCATCGGCAGAAATTTTTTCCAGGTATTCGCGGGCATTTTTGATTGCCAACTCTTTTTCAGGCTCTATGTAAGAAATTGCAAACAGCGAAGAGGCTCCTATGCTCTTAATCTCTTTGTCGGACAATTGGTTATCTCCACAAATTATCCAAAGTGGTTTTTTGTGCCTTTTGCACATCTCTCCAACTCCGGCTAACAACTTCCCTGACAAGCTTTGCTGATCGACCCTGCCTTCTCCGGTAATTACAAGGTGTGCCTGCATAATGCTCCTCTCAACATCCATAAAGTCAAATAAAACGCGCCAACCGCTCTTTAAGTTTGCTCTGCAGTATGCAATAAGGGCAAAGCCAACCCCTCCTGCTGCTCCTGAACCAGGAACTGCAGAAAGATCTTTACCCAGATAATTTGCCGAAATCTTCACAAAGTTTTGCATTCCCCTTTCAAGGAGGTCAATTTCATATTCTCCTGCTCCTTTCTGAGGGCCATATACACGGCTTGCTCCTTTTGCTCCGGTCAGAAAATTGGTAACATCACTTGCTACTTCGATAGATATCTCTTTTAATAGCGGGTTCGCCCCTGAATCGTCAACATCTCGTATATTTATCAAATCCCGGCCTGCTATGTGTTCTCCCAATCTGACATCTCTCCCCTCTTCTCCGATAAAACGAAACCCCAGTGCCTCCAGCATTCCCGCTCCTCCATCATTGGTGGCACTACCTCCTATGCCTATCAGAATATTTTTAGAACCCATTTCGGCCACTCGTTTGATCACAAGACCTAGACCATAGCTGCTGGTGTAAAGGGGATTCCTCTCCTCTTTTGTCAAAAGATGCAAACCTGTAGATTTTGCCATCTCTATCAGAACCCTGTCACCCATTTTAAGAACTGGCACCAGAATTTTTCTTCCAAGAGGGTCTATGCTTTCTACCATAAATCTCTCGGTTCCCTCTCTTTCAACGGCCTCCAAAGTACCCTCCCCGCCATCGGCTAAGGGAACCTTAACAATTTCTAAACTATCTGAATAAGAAAGCATTCCCTTTGAGATAGCCTCCGAAACCTCACTGGCGGTCAGACTTCCTCTGAACTTGTCTACAAGTATGAGAACCTTAATCATAGCACACCTCGCTTTATGTAAATATAATATATTTCTGACAGATTTATTTATCTTTGTTTTAAGACAACCAAATCAAACAAACATAAAAAAGATAAAAATGAAAAAGACCGGTCTATTGATTCTTTTTGCCATTTTGCTTTCCATCAGTCCATTAAGGTCTGACGAGGGAATGTGGCTGCTTCCGTTAATTGAGAAGCTAAATATTAAAAAGATGTCCGAAATGGGGTTCAAATTAACCGCAAAGGATATTTATGATATTAATAACACAAGTCTTAAGGATGCCATAGTGCATTTTGGCGGAGGCTGTACAGGTGAGATTATCTCTTCTGAGGGGCTGCTTCTTACAAATCACCACTGCGGTTACGGTGTAATTCAGAGGCTTAGCACTGTTGAAAAGGACTATCTGCAGCATGGCTTCTGGGCTATGAACCGTCAGGAGGAGCTTCCTTCTCCGGGGCTCTCAGTTACTTTTCTTGAAAGCTTTACAGATGTAACAAAGGAGATTGAAAAAGCCCTTAAAAAGGCGAATACTGATGAAGAGAAAAAAAAGGCTCTTGATGATAAAATCGAAGAGCTTACAAAAAAGGCAACAGCCAATAACAAGTATTTGCAAGCAAGAGTAACCACAATGTATGGTGGCAACGACTACTACCTGGTGGTGACAAAAGTCTATACCGATGTTCGTTTTGTAGGTGCCCCCCCTTCATCTATAGGTAAGTTTGGTGCTGACACAGATAACTGGATGTGGCCAAGACACACAGGTGACTTTTCTCTTTTCCGTGTATATGCCGACGAAAACAACCAACCTGCAGCATACTCACCCAACAATAAACCACTTCAGCCTAAAAAGCACCTGACAATATCTTTAAAGGGTGTTGAGCAGAATGACTTTGCAATGGTTATCGGATATCCTGGCAGAACAAGTCGCTTTATGACCTCAGCAGAGGTTGTCGAAACAAGAGATATCACAAATGCCATCTCAATCTATGTTAGAGGCGTTCGTCAGGATGTGCTTATGGCAGACATGGAGGCCGATCCAAAAATTCGTCTTCAGTACTCAAGCAAATATTCAGGCAGTTCAAACTTCTGGAAAAAGGCTATCGGTATGAATGAGACATTTGCAAAACTAAATGTTCAGGAGCGTCGTGCTCAGGAGGAGAAAGCATTTGCCGAGTGGGTTAAAAAAGATAAGAAGAGAGTTGAAAAATATGCCAACGCTCTGGAAAACATAAACTCAGCCGTTGAAAAAAGAGCTCAACCAATGTATCATCTAAGATATCTTCAGGAGGCTCTCGGAAACATTGAGCTTACTGCTGTTGCTAACCATTATGCCCAAGTAGCGTCATTGCTGGCCAAAGGTGATAAAGAGGAGGCCATGAAGGCTGCCCAAGGGCTGGAGCAGAGAATCAAGGCATTTTTCGTAAATTATTCAGAACCTACAGACCGCAAGGTTGCCAAAGCACTCATTAAGGTTTACCAGGGTAAGGTTAAAGCCGAAAACAGACCTGAATTCTTCAAAACTCTGGAAGGTAAATTTGCAGGAGATATTGACAAATTTGTTGATGATATGTTTGACAACTCTGTCTTCACATCTCTTGAAAAGATAGAGAAAGCTCTTGCAGAAAATCATAATGCAATAATTAACGACCCGGCTCTCGAAGTTGGAAAGAGTATCTTTTCGCTTATGCCTAAATTGCAGGCACAACTTGCAAGAGCAAATCAGACCTATGCAGACGGACACAAAGCATACATTGCCGGTCAGCTTGAAATGAAAAAAGGTACTGCAATGTATCCAGATGCAAACTCTACAATGCGTTTAACCTATGGTCAGGTATTGAATTACTCTCCAAAAGATGCCGTTCTCTTTGAACATATCACAACACTTAACGGTGTAATGGAAAAAGAAGATCCTAACAACTGGGAGTTTGTGGTTCCTGAGAAACTCAAAGAGCTTCACAAGAATAGGGATTATGGACAGTATGCCATGTCAAACGGTGAAATGCCTGTAGCATTTTTAACAAACAACGACATTACAGGAGGAAACTCAGGAAGCCCTGTTCTAAATGCAAAGGGTGAACTGATTGGTTGCGCATTTGACGGCAACTGGGAGGCCATGAGTGGTGATATCATTTTTGAACCAACTCTTCAAAGATGTATCAGCGTTGATATTCGCTACGTACTCTTTATAATTGACAAATTCGGAGGCGCAGGTCACCTTATTAACGAAATGACATTGGCGAGGTAATTCTCCGCGCCAATTTGTGGTAACTACCACAATAATAACAATATAAAAACGAGCCAATTTTTGTCATAAAAATTGGCTCATTTTTATTGTGGTGAATTCAATCCCTGGGAATTCTTTCCTTATCATTCATTATCAGTTGATTAGTTCTTTTTCGCATTAGTGGTTAAATCGTTGATTATAAGGCAAAAGGAAAGAATTCCCAGGGATTGACTGGCGCGGAGGAAAACTTTTCTCTGTTATTATTGTTGTTTAAATTTGTGTTCTCTTTTGAGCACAAAAATATAATAGTACAATACAAACACTCATCAGATGGGAATTGATAAAATGGATAAAAATTCAATAGAACAGGCACTTCGAGGTGTGATTCACCCGGTATCGGAGAGGGACATTGTCTCTCTTGAGATGGTTGAGGATATCAAAATTGAGGAGGGTAAAGTGAGATTTAAGCTTGTTTTCCCATCTCCTGATGCACTTTCGGGATCAATTAAAAAGAGTTGCGAACAGGCAATACGGGATGCGTTTCCGGGGGAGGATTTCAAAGTTTCAATTATGGAGCTTGTTAGGGAGAGAAAGATTAAGAAGAGGGTTACTGTTGAGCTTGGACAGGAATCCATTGCACATGTGGGGCATATAATTGCAATAGCATCAGGTAAAGGTGGCGTGGGAAAGTCAACTGTGGCAGTTAATCTTGCCATTGCTCTTGCAAAACTTGGGTACAGGGTTGGGTTAACAGATGCCGATGTTTACGGGCCCTCTGTTCCAAAGATGACCGACACCGAAACAGAGAAGCCCTTGGTTGACGATTCAAGTGGAAAGGAGATGATTATCCCTATTGAAAAGTACGGAGTAAAATGGATGTCAATAGGATACTTTGCAAAACCAGATCAGCCTTTAATATGGCGCGGCCCGATGGCCAGCAACGCCCTTAAGCAGATGGTTCTGCAGGTACAGTGGGGTGAGCTTGATTTTTTACTGATAGACCTACCTCCGGGAACCGGTGATGTTCATATTTCAGTAGTGCAGGACCTGCCTCTTTCGGGAGCAATTGTTGTGAGCACACCCCAGGATGTAGCACTAGCAGATGTTGAGAAAGGGGTAAATATGTTCCGTTCAAAGGATATCAATAAACCAATTCTGGGAATTGTGGAGAATATGTCATGGTTTACACCCGCAGAGCTACCCAACAACAAGTATTATATATTTGGAAAAGATGGATGTAAAGAGATGGCCAAAAAATTTGACATTCCCCTGCTTGGACAGATTCCGCTAATCCAAAGCATAAGGGAGTGTGGAGACGAAGGTAAGCCAATAGCACTTTTAGATAGAGAGGATTCAAAAAGCTTCCACAAACTTGCAAGCAAAATTGTTGCAATATTGGAGTAGTTAGCTTAAAATTATTTCACTTAAAGCGTAAAAAAAGCCACGGGTAGTGTAAAAATTTCCCGTGGCCTATTTTTTTTAAATATTTGATTACTCAAAAAATTGCAAATATTTATTAATTAGAGCTTTAATTTTTAAATCGCATCAACCCAAAGGGTGGAAAAGTGTAATTATTTCCCTTTTTGGTATGGATACTTTCTTTACTTATCAGACAGTTGTCTGTACTTATCCAGACGCTTTTTCCAGCGCTCTCTTGCGTACTGCTGCATATCGGGATTAACATCCCTTTCGTCCATGATTTCGAGCCCCAGAATTGTCTCAATTACATCTTCGAGTGTAACTATTCCCTCAAACCCTCCATATTCATCAACCACTAAAGCAATGTGTGCTTTTTTGGATAGAAGCCTCTCCCATAAGACAGTAAGCGGCTGAAAGTTTGGAACAACTGTAATCTCTCTTTTAATGGATTTTAGTTTAACTCCAAAATTGTCGTTGGCCACATTTTCAATAACGTCCTGTCTGTGGACAAAACCGATAATATCCTCTTTTCCGGTAGCAGAATAGATTGGTATTCGGGAAAAGTTTCTGTAGTTTTTATTGTTATGAAACTCTTCAATTGTCATCTCTTCAGATGCTCTCTCCACGACTACACGTGGCGTCATAACATCTTCTACCTTAACCCCTCTGAGTTTTATTATGTTTTGTATAATACGATTTTCTGCACTGCCGATCAGACCCTCCTCCTCACCAATGTTAACCATTGCAGAGAACTCTTCACGACTTACAGATGCATTATCTCTCCCCCCCTTCGAAATAATTTTGGTCAACCCCTCTGAAATGACCACAAGAGGATAAGTTATAAAAACCATTATGTTAATAATCTTTGCTGACCCCATAGCTATTGATTTCCAATAGTATGCGCCAATAGTTTTAGGAAGAATTTCAGAAAAGACCAGTATAAGGATTGTGAGGGTAGCAGAAATCAGCCCAAAAGAGATATTATTAAAGACCAGTGTGGCCTGTGCTCCCACCCCTGCAGCTCCAATTGTGTGTGCAATTGTGTTAAGAGAGAGTATTGCAGAGAGCGGCCTGTCTATATTCTGTTTTAACCTTTTAAACAGCGCCCCCGCTTTTACTCCCTGCTCCTCTTTCATAGATACAAACGACATGGGTGTCGTAAGCAATACCGCCTCCATTACCGAGCACAGAAATGAAACAGAGAGTGCAAGAAACAGGTAAAAAAGCAATAGGCCCATTTAATTGTGTTTTTTATATTGTTTCTTAAAACGATTTAAAGGACTGCATATTAAGTTACCCTAAATACAATTAGATTATAAAAGGTATTATACTATTTCAATACGTCAGTTTGTCACTAAGACTTCTTAACTGTACTCTTCAAAAAAAGCTCGTCCATCTGGGTAGCATCAATTGCAGAAGGGGCATCAAGCATTACGTCTCGACCCGCATTGTTTTTAGGGAAGGCGATGTAGTCTCTGATTGTCTCCTGTCCGCCAAACAGGGCGCAAAAACGGTCAAAACCGAATGCAATACCACCGTGAGGAGGCGCTCCAAACTTAAATGCGTTAATAATAAAGCCGAATTTGTAATCTGCCTCTTCTGAGCCGAAGCCAAGAACTTCAAACATTCTCTTCTGAACGGCTGAGTCGTGTATTCTGATTGAACCTCCGCCAATCTCAGTACCGTTAAGTACAAAGTCATAGGCATTGGCACACACATTAGCGATATCTTCTCTGTTACTGCTGTAGAACTTACCCATGTCCTCTGGCTTTGGTGAGGTAAATGGATGGTGCATAGCGTAGAATCTTTGAGTCTCTTCATCCCACTCCAAAAGCGGAAAGTCATAAACCCATAGTGGTGCATAGTGGTCGCTCTTTCTAAATCCAAGGCGGTTACCCATTTCAATACGGAGTGTTCCCATTGCATCCTGTGTCTTTTTCTTGTCACCGGCCAAAACGAGAATAAGGTCACCCGATTTCGCTCCTGTCTCATTTGCAATAGCAGTGAGATCTTCCGGTGTATAAAACTTATCAACCGATGACTTAATTCCATCTTCGGCCAGTCTGATGTAAACAAGCCCTTTTGCTCCAACCTGAGGCCTTTTCACCCACTCGGTAATCTCATCAAGTTGCTTTCTGGTATAGGATGCAGCTCCCTCAACACAAATCGCTCCTACATATTCTGCACTGTCAAATACGGCAAAATCTTTACCTCCGGTAAGGTGCTTTATCTCGGTTATTTTCATCCCAAACCTGATATCCGGTTTGTCAGAACCGTAATACTTCATGGCGTCGGCATAGGAGATTCTTGGAAACTGCTCGTTCATTTCAAGACCCAGAACATTTTTAAAAAGGGCCTTTATCATTCCCTCAAAGGTGTTGAGAATGTCTTCCCTCTCAACAAAAGACATTTCGCAGTCTATTTGTGTAAACTCCGGCTGACGGTCGGCTCGTAAGTCTTCGTCACGGAAACAGCGTACAATCTGAAAATATTTATCATAGCCGGCAACCATCAAGAGTTGCTTGAATGTTTGCGGACTTTGAGGCAGGGCATAAAATTCGCCCGGATTCATTCTTGAAGGAACAACAAAATCTCTTGCACCCTCAGGTGTAGATTTAATAAGAACAGGAGTCTCTACCTCAATAAAGCCAATTCCGTCCAGGTACTTTCTTGTCTCCTGAGCCATTTTGTGCCTAAGCTCAAGCGCCTTTTTAAGAGGTGCTCTTCTAAGGTCGAGGTAACGGTACTTTGCACGAATCTCCTCACCGCCATCTGTCTCATCCTCAATTGTAAACGGAGGTGTTTGAGATGCATTAAGAAGATTGATCTCCGAAAGTTTTATTTCAACATCACCTGTTAGAATCTTGCTGTTTTTGCTTGTCCTTTCAGTAACAATCCCTGTTGCCTGAATCACATACTCACGACCGAGCTTTTCGGCTGTGGTGTTCAGATCCGGGCTTGCGCTCTCGTCAACAACAAGCTGGGTAATTCCATAACGGTCTCTAAGGTCAATGAAACTCATCCCTCCCATTTTACGGATTTTTTGAACCCAGCCGGCAAGAGTAACCTTCTCTCCGGCATTATTTAAGCGCAGCTCCCCGCAAGTGTGTGTTCTGTACATGATATATCTCTTTTTTTCTTTATTCAAATGAGGTGCAAATATAAGAATAAATCAGAAAGGGGTATTTGTTAATTTTTGACAGGCTTGTACTTTGCTGCCTCGGGGAGGATTTTTTTAATTTCGGCAATACGTTTCTCGTCTGAAGGGTGAGTGCTAAAGAAATCAGACTTGTTAGCAGCACTACTACTCGTCTTCTCCCAAAAACCGGGAGCAACATTTATGTCATATCCTGCCATTGCCATAATGATAAGTCCCAGCCGATCAGCTTCATATTCATGCTTTCTTGAGTATGGGAGCAGCACTCCCAACTGAGAACCCAAGCCAAATGCGACCTGAAATATCATTTGCTTTTTCTGGTCCTCGCTGCCGATGAATGCCGAAATTGCCTGCCCGGCCATACCCATCATAACCTCCTGGCTCATACGCTCATTTCCGTGTTTTGCTAGCGCGTGGGCAATTTCGTGTCCCATTACTACCGCAACAAGGTCGGGTGTATTTGTGATTTTCATAATTCCTTCATAGAAAACAATGTTTCCGTTTGGAAGACAGAATGCATTTACCTGATCGTTCTCAATCACCTCGTATTTCCAGTCAAATCCTTCGGCCTCTTTCTGCCAGCCGTTTTTTGTAAGGTAGCTTTCAACTGCCCGGGTGAGATCTTCTCCCACCTTTTTAACTGTGGCATTATGTGCTCTGTTTGTAGAGATTTTTGATTCACTCATAATCTCGGTATATGCCTTATCGCTAAGTGCTGTGATGTCTCCCTGATTGTATAACAGCAGCTGATTTCTGCCCGTTATCATTACCTTTCCGCAAGAAACAACCAGCATGGATACAAGTAGTGCCATTAGTATGATTGTTAGGTTTATTCTCTTCATAATTATTTAATTATTTGTTTAATTTTTTACAGGAACTCGTTTATCTCTTAATTCGTTTGTCTCTTGATTTTAATAGCTACCTCCCATTGCGTAGTACAATTCAAGGGTCCTTCGGATATCATCTATCTGAGCCTGTGGAATGTTGTGAACCGCAGAATAGTGCCTTCCGGCAAATTTTACTTTTGCTGTATGGGAGCTGGCAAGAGCAAAGATAAGCTCCTTTTGTTTCTCTTTAAGCTCCATATCAAACCACTCCCAGATCTTTCCGTCACTGCCAAGACGGCGTTCTGTATAACCCGGCACAAGTTCAAAGGCATCTCCATTAATTGAAAACTGAACGGTTGTGAAGAAGAGCCAGGTGTCATCGTGGTATTGCGCCCTGAACCTTATGGCTCCCGGAATACCCTTTTTGACATGAAAGTAGCAATATATGTGATTTGAATTTGTGTGATATGGTGCCGCCTTTGGCCTGTATGAGACCGGGCGTTTAGGGTCAAATTCATCTTTATGAACAGTAAAGTATGGCATGAGAGAGTCAATCTTTGGCTGATCAATTTTTGCCAAAATCTTAAAAGCTGCCAGGTTTTCCAGTATATTACGTTTGTCTATGGGAGAACTTACCTGAGAAAAAACCCTCTCTTCAATTGCACTCTCTACGCTCTCTCTTTCCGGCACTTTTGCAGTAAAAGTAATATCCTCACCTTTGGAATTATAGAGAAAAAATCTTTTGGGAGGCGAATTATAGTCTTCCAAAGTCAACTTGAGTATTCCCGATGACTTCAGGGAATTGCAGAACATTTCGTAGGCAGTCACAAAAGCGGCACTGTCGCTCTTTGCCTTTATCTCAACCGGCTGATCCTGCCCGAAAGCGTATTTGTAACTCTTTTCAAACTGACAGGAGGTTATTAGTAAAATTGCCGGGAGCAATAGAATGAGAAACTTTTTCATACGGCAAATAAATATTAGAGGACTCCTGCTTTGTCCAAAATTAATGAACCGGCAGGAATCCTCTCAAATTTACAAAATAAAGCCGATTATCTGAACGAAATTTTGCAGGTAATTCCACTTGTCGTAAATCTCACATCTTTTGACCCCATTCCCGTAAGAGGAATCTTAAGATAGGGCTCAATATGGAGGTTAAGTTTTGGAGAGATGCTCTTGCTGTATCCAACCATCAGATTTATTCTCCCTGCCACATCAAACGACGAAAACGGTTCTGTCCTTTCTACTGTGGTGGTACGTACATCAACAAGCTTGTAAACTGTGTTCTCTTCGCCACTTGTCCCGTAAACAATGCTTGACTGCAACAACTGGTTATAGGAGGTTGTGCTGTAATTTTCTCCCAGATAGGCAAGAGATGAGAAGCCACCGGATATGTAGTAACTCTCCGTTCTGTTATTTTTAAATTTCCAGGTAATATTGAGGGGGATATCCAGGTTTGTGATATTATATGAGGATTGCTGTATGGCAGAGACTCCTGTTCCGTTTCCGGTTGCTGTCTCAATATCACGATATTCAACCTGGACACCTGTTGAGATATCTAAGTTCTTTGCAATTGCAATATCGAGATTTACTCCTCCTCCTATATTTAATGCAGACCCATCAGTTGCAGAGCTCATTCCCGGGGCCACATTAATACCAAATCTCACCTTACGTTCATGCCTCTCATTCTCAATTAAAGCAAATGCCGTTCTTGAAGACATTGTCGCAGGAACTTGATATTTAGACTCCTCTGTGGGTTTTGGAGGTGTTGTTGCCGGCATTTGTCTCTTCGCAGGCTCTTGAATCTCAGCACTGTCAATTTGCTCCTTTAAAGCAGTCAGTTTTTTTACCTCTGTTTCCCTCTCAGGTTCTTTAACTATCTCCTCTTTGGTCTCAGTTATTTCGCTCTTTGCAATCAGTCTCTTTCCGCTAATTGCTTCTGAAGGGGCTTTTTTAACAATTTTAATCTGGTTTTGGCTTTTCCCGGCTTCACCTCCTCTTTTAATAATATCTGAGTTTTCGGAAGGATTGATCTCTGTTCCTGTATCCGGCGTAGTTACAATTGCCGATACCTCTTCAATCTTTTGTGAAGTTTGGTCATTTTGGACACCAAATACAACCAGTGCAAGTACCACAGCGGCAGCAACTCCGGTTGAGATGTTTCTAAACAGTAAGAACCTTTTGCGCCTCTGTTTCAAACTGAACCTCTCCCAGCTTCCTTCAATGTACCCCTCTTCCTGCTCAGAAAGGGAGCTCTTTATTATCTCGCCGATATCCCTTTTATCTTTCATGACCTGCCCGGTTTGTGGTTAAAATTAAATTCGTAAAGCTCTCTCATCCTTTTTCTCGCTCTTGTTAAATAGACTCTGGAGGTACTTTCGGGTATCTTTAGCTTTTTTGAAATCTCTTCGTGGCTGTACCCCTCAATATCAAAAAGGCAAAACACTGTTTTATGAATGTGTGGCAGATTGCCCAGCATTGCTGCTATTTCACCCGCCGACAGACTGCTCTCCACTCCCGGAGTATCGTTTGGTATCCAATCCGGCAGCTCCTCCTGTAACAGCCTGTTTCTGCTGTTCCTTCTTATCCTGTCAATTGCCGTGTTTATCACAATCTTTCTCAACCACCCTTTAAAAGATTGAGTAGGATCAAATCTTGCGATCTCCGCAAAAACCTTCATAAAGCTGTCGTCCACAGTTTCAACCGCCTCATCCCTGCTTTTGCTGTATAAAAGAGCAACACTTAAGGCATATCCGAAGTACGCTTTGTAGAGCGTCTCCTGTGCCTTTCTCTCTTTTCGGATACAGCCCTCTATTGTGGGTGCCGGGTTTTCGTAGTTGCTCTCTGCCACACAATTTAATTTAGCCGATTAATACTGTTCGGTGTAAATTTAGTTTACTGCTTTTAGTTTAACAACATATTTTAATATAGAGTAAGGCAAAACCTCTTCAATTATTATCCTATCTCTTACAAGCTCCTGTCTCACTTTACGAGGAATCACACACACGCTCTGTTTGAATGCAATTGAAGAAGGCATAACAAGAATTGCAGATCCTCCGGATTTCATCAATTTGAGCCCCTCTTCCAAACCCGGAACAGCATATTGGCTATTCAAAGGGAAAGAGGTCTCCTGCACAGTTTTGATTAAACCGTTATCAAGGTATTTCCTCTTAAAATCAATTGTAATAATATCTCCAAGACGAGGAGTGTTTCCGGTACCACCAATGCTGTCAACAAAGCAGAGGCCGGTTTCTGTCATAAGATAGCCGGGATAGTTTGCGTCCATGTATGCTATTATTGAGTCCTTCTGAATGTTAAAAACTTCTGTCTCGCTCATTTTTCCAAGAACCTCAACATCTATTATGAAATTGCTTCTAGATGCAAAATGGTCACTTACATAGCTTCCGAATGCAATATATGAAGGCATAAAGAAACGGTACTTTTCACCTGTTTTCATCAATTTAATTCCATAATCCAGCCCCTCCGGAATCATCGTAAATGAATTTAAGTTAAACACTGCCGGAGTACCCTCTGTAAAGTTTGACTCAATAAGTGTTCCGTCAAGGAGTGAAATCGAGTAGAGGAATTTTACAACATCATTTTTATTAAGTTGCGCTCCTGTGGCGTTAGTTTCCAATACTTTATAGTAAAAACCCAGATTGTGTTTCTGAGCCTGGATATCGTTCTGTGTCAGGTGATTTAGTATTTTCTCATCATCAATTTTCATCTGCTTCTTCAGGTCTGACTCCATCTTATTACACGAAGCAACTGACAATAAAAGCCCAAGACCGGCTAATAATAAATTTCTTCCTTTCATTTTCATAGCAATTTCTCGATTATTTTAATTTGTTTATATAACTCTGTCTATCTCCATTTTAACCCTTGTTTTGCCTGGCCTGGCCGATGTTCCCGGATATGGGCTAACCTCAGTAATTTTCCATCTGTAGCCACCAATGTCAAACGGGTTTTCATTATGGGTGTACATATGCACCATTGTATCTATTCTTTGTCTCTGGTAATAGATTTTAAAGAAAATATCTACATCTCCGGCCCAAATACAATACATATTTGCAGGACATCTGTAGTCTCTTATACTGTCAATCTCAAATGATAATTGCTCGTGAACATAGTATCGGTGATCTAACCTGAAACCATCTGTAAAATCATTATCAAAATTTTTTGAACAACCTTGTGTTGTTAAGGTGATTAAAGCTATGCCGGCGACAATCAGTGCCGACTTTAGATATGTTAGCTTATTAAGGGTGCTTTTCATATAAAATAATAATATTGTGAATTTTAGTAAGAGTAGATAATTTGTGGGAGTAGATTATTAGTAAGTGTAAATCAGTGGTGAATCCCAGTTATTCAGATTGATGTGAATCTTGTTGTAACCCTTGACCCTGATTGGTTTAAGGTCAAATGTGTATTTCTTTGTGAAGTAAGCCAGGCACATCTCCTTGTTCTCAAAGGTTACCTTCATATATCTCTGAATGGGCAAAGATTTCGCAATTATCTCTGAATCAACAAGACCAACCTTCCAAGTCATACCACTGCAACCACTTCCCGAGATTTCAATTTCGAGGTTATCTCCTACAATGGCAGCTTTATTGAGTGTAAAATGGGAAGAGCCCTCTTCCAGAAATCTTGTGTAGCTCAATACAGCCACGCCCTCCTGATCCTCCACCGGAGGAGCTACCTGCTTAGTGCAGCTTAACGCAACAATACCAAATAATCCAATTACAAAAATCACTACCAGTAATTTTGGAGTGACCCTGAATCTTCTCGTTTTTGTAACTCGGTTTTTCATAATAAAAACTGTTTACAAGTCTATACGATTAAGTAACGGTTTTCGCTACAAGGATTAGCAAAAAACCCTCCGAAATTTCGGAGGGTTTTAATAATCGCGATTCATTTTTGTTGTTTCTGCCTATTTTGCTAAGACAAAATCTTTCAATTCACGCCTTACACTTACCGGTTCGGGATATTTATCTACATAACCTATTCGTGCAATAAATTGAATCTTTCCGTTTGAAATCAGATATCTGTTTGCATCACCCTCAAAGTTTGCCTCCTCTATCATCTGGTTCATGGGGTGCATTCCAATCATCAAGTCGCGGCATCTGAGGTTAGTTCTTTGGTATATCCTGCCTGTTTGAATCCAATTTTCCGGAGAATCCTGGTCTTGGGTTATCAGAAGCCAACCTCCGCAATTTTGAACCTGATTGCGAACATTGTCAATACCCTTATTAACAAAGGAATCCTTCATTGAATCTTCCGGCTTATACATTTGGCTAACCATAACTCCCGCAAAACCTGTTATGCCCATTCCTGCAGTTGTCAAACCATCTCTGTTCTCCTTAACAAGTTTGTTTGAAAAACGAATCCACTCTGCAAGCTCTTTTTTTGCATCATCCCTGTTGGACTGCTGTGAGTATGATTCGAGTGTCTTCTGGCTAATATAATTAAATTGTGGCATTGAGGGTGAAATATAACTTACACAGTTATCTGTATCATCAAGCAAATCATCAATATGTTCCGGTTTGATTTCTGCGTTTTTATACGGTATGCGCAGAGTCATTCTTTTCTCAATTGAAGAGATATTGCCCTTGGAAGAATTGCTTTTTTGCAGTTTTACATTTACAAATAATTGGCCCGAAGTATGGTCTTTGTAAATTTCGGTCACAGGGCTATAACCATAAAAGGCAGATGCCTGACAGAGGTTTTCTATAAATGCTCCAAGTGAGATGTAAAGGCCACGTGAGGTTGGGTCAACAACTTTCAAATGTCTTGAGAAATCGGGTTTTATAAGAATTTCATTCGTCTTTTCAGTGACTTCAACCTTCCATGGTTGAGTGTTGTGAGAATTCCCGGCAAGGGAGGCATAGTAGATAATTTTGTTTAGATCAGACTCCTGTGAGGCTGGTGTCTTGGTGATACTTTTTCTCGTTGTTACGCAACTTGACAGCATAATGGTTAATAAAATAGATGAGGTTAGTAATTTGGTTATAGAATTTCGCTTCATAAATGAAAAATAAAATGTGGGGCAAAAGTATAACCTCATTTACCGAAAATACTTGATATATGTCAAATTATTAAATTGAGCGCCTGATTCGGCTAAGAGTCTCCTGAGTTATGCCTAAAAAAGAAGCTATGTATTGAAGAGGAATCTCTCTTACGTATTTGGGATACTTTTCGAGAAGTATCTTATACCTCATATCAGCCGGTTGGTTCAGAACCAAAAAGAGGTGCTCCTCGTATGCCAAAAGAACCTGTTCTGCCATTAAACGCCCGATGCGCTCTACATTGTGGTTGCTTTTGTACAGTTCAAACAGATCATTTTTATCAAGTTCAAGCATTTCAATGTCATTCATTGCCTGGACATTTATCAGAGATCTCCTTTCGGTTAGAAAACTTGTGTAGGAGGATATAAATCCGGGGGCAAATAGAAAATCACTCGTTATCTCCCTCCCTGCCTGATCAACATAGTAAAACCTGAAATATCCCTCCTGATAAAAATATAACTTATTGCAATGCTCTCCCTCTTTAACAAGCAACTCCTTTTTTAATAGAGATTTTGCCCGCATCTTACTGAATACAGCCATGAACTCCCGGTCGCTTAACGGGGCTATTGCAGTTATATATTTTCTTAGGGCCTCTTCCATAACCATACAAAGTTAATAATAACTCAGTCTGGCACTAATTATAACATATCCGGGTTATTTATTTTTCTTTGAAATTTGTGCTGCATAACTTTGGTTTTTAAAATAATTATTGATGAATTTAAGACCAACACTTGATTCCGGAATATCGGCAGATGAATTTAAAACCCACTACTGGCTTCTTGAAGAGCTGGTGACATTTTGCAAATTGCATGGAATAAAGAGCTCCGGTGGGAAACTTGATATAACTGCAAGAATTGAGCAATATTTGAGAACAGGCTCTTCTCATTCGCCAAAGAGATGTTTTAGAAAACCATCCTCAAAATTCGATTGGGCCAATGAGCCATTAACTCTTCAAACTATTATTACCGATAATTATAAAAACAGCGAAAATGTAAGAGCCTTTTTTAAAAAACAGATCGGTGAGCACTTTAAGTTCAATACAGAATTTATGAACTGGATGAAGGCAAATGCGGGGAAAAATTTGAGTGATGCTGCCGAAGCGTGGAATCAGATAAGGTTAAAGCAAAGATCGCCTGATTACACGCCTGAAATAGCCCCACAATTCGAATACAACAAATACATCAGAGATCTGCTGACAGACAATCCCGGGCTTACAATAAAAGAGGCTATTGCCTGTTGGAAGGAGAAGAGGTCTTTGCCCGTTCCAAAAAAATACGACAGGGATGACCTTCGCTTTATTTTGTAATAACCTTAGCTGCGTAAACTCCTCCGTCTGAACTACCGAAATAGATAATGTTTTTATCTACGGCTGGGGTTGAGAGAATAGCGCCTAAAGATTGTATCAAGCGCTCAGATTCAAGATAATCTTTACCATAAAGGTCAAATCCGGGTTTTAACTTACCGTCACTGCCAAAGACTTTTGAATAATTTTCCCGGCTCCCTCTTGTCTGATATTCGTACATGATTTCCCCTGTATTAACATCAGCTCCTCTGAGAATACCATCAAAACAACCAAAGTAAACAAAATCATCTATTACAACAGCCGAACTATAAACCCTCATTGGAAGCGCAACCTTCCATAGTTTTTTACCTGAAAATTTGTCTAAGCACACAAATTCGTGAGTGTCCGATGTTCCGTAAAAAATCATCTTTTTATGAATCGTCGGAGTAGATATAACCCAACTTCCCTCTTTAATATTCCAGACACCTCGTCCTGTAAGTTTATTAACAGCGTAAATATTATAATCTCTGCTACCAAAATAAATAGCATTATGGTCTGCTGTTACTCCTTTCTGTATCTCTCCCTTAGGAAAATATCTGTCTCCAACAGTTCGGAAAGTCCAGATTAATTTCCCATCATTGATATTCAATGCATAAAGATTTCCATTAAAGTCTCCAATATAAAGAGTATCTCCATCAATTTCAGGGGTGGCGTGAATGATGTCCTCAGCCATAAATTTCCATTTGAGTATACCCGTTGTTTGTTCAACTGCATAAAGACTACTGTCGGCACTTCCCCAAAAAACCAACCCTTTTGCCAACTTTGGTGAGCACAGGTAATAGTCCCATATATCTTTTGCCGTTTCTCCATTTGATACAAAATTCCACCTTAATATACCTGTATTTAAATCAACTGCATAAAGGGTTCCATCTGTGCTGCTGAAATAGACATTTGAATCATTAACTGCCGGAGAAGAGTGCACTGCACCTTCGGTTTTGAACTTCCAAAGCACTTTTCCATCGGCTTTATCAAAAGCATACAAACAGCTATCGCCGCTGCCTACAATGACTTTTTCATTTATAATAACAGGAGACGAATATACTCTGCCTCCGGTTTGATATCTCCAAACCGCCTCACTTTCCTGAGCAAATATTTGCCCCAAATCTGAAATCAGGACCAAAAGGAGAACTCCTTTGATAATAATCTTCTTTATCATTACTTAGTATTAAATTTTAATAAGGGGAAGAATTGCTGTGTAGTAACCGTTTTCCAGAATAAATTCAGGACTCTTTTCACAAATAATCTGATACCTACGTTGAATATTTTTTTGTCCCAGACCGGTTGAGGCAAATTTTGAAATTTTTGGTTGAAAATTGTTCTTTATAATGAGTTCGTCATTATAGCTCTCTATTTCAATTAGTAATGGATTATCTTCATTAACGATATTGTGTTTGATTGCATTTTCAAATATTACCTGAAGTGACAATGGCGGGAGTGAAAGTGTGAAATGCTTCTCAGATATTTTTTCTGAATATTTTAAGCTATTGCCGTATCTTATCTGCTGAAGATAAAGATAGGAGCGGATGAATGATACCTCTTTGTCAAGACTTGTTAATGATTGCTCTATTGACTCAAGAACATATCTGTAGATGTTTGAGAACTCCTCAATAAATAGCAACGCCTTTTCAGGATCTCTTTTTAATAATCCTGAAAGCACATTCAAACTATTGAACATAAAGTGCTGGTTGATCTGACTCTTTAATATATTGAGCTTTATCGAGGCAATTTCGTCTCTTAGCACTGCTTCTTCACGCTTTGCCCTTTTATGATCTCTGTAAAACATATAGCCCTCAAGGGCCGCAATAAAAATAAGATTTGTAGCCGAGTAGGTTAATGTCCCTTTGAGCAGTGATAGATTTTCTTTTGAAATATCAGTGACAATGCCTTCTACAAGAAGAAATACAACCATTGTTGTCAGAAAAGAGATTGTGACTACAACAATAATCTCTGCAGATATTCTGGCGATTGTTCTTTTACCCCATGGAAAAAACAGATTGAGGAATTTAATCAGATATATGAAAGGGAGTGCAACGATTAAACTTGAAACAAACCCGGTTGCCGATCTGGAGACAATTACAGTCAAAAGCTCCCCTGCTGTATAATGGTCGTATGACCCCAGCATATGGTACTGAATTATAATGCCGGTCTGTAAAACTACCGCAATAAACACAAGAAACCCAACAATGTTTTTGTAGGTCTCATAAAGGTGTTTAAAGGTAATTTTACCTATTTGTCCATCCATTTTTTGAACTCTCCAGATTTGTTAATGCTTACTATAGCATCCAGTTCGTCTTCAATTTCCGGATTAAGGGTAATCTTTATTCTTCCCCTGGAATAAGCTACCATGTGCCCTATTGATTTATGCGAAATGAACAATTTTCTGTTAATTCTGAAAAACATTTCGGGATCAAACATTGTCTCAACTTTTTCAAGGGGAAAATCTATGGGATATGATGCCCCGCCAAAAGTCCTGACATAAATACCTGCGTCAGTCGCATAAAAGTATGCGATTTCTGATACTTCAACTTTTTTATAATTTGTACCTATCTGGATAAGAAGCCTCTCTTTATAGCGCCCATCCCTTTTACCAAGCATTTCAGAAAGTGCAGCAATATCAATTGCAAAAGCAGTTTTAAGCGACTTAAACTTATGCATGCTCTCCTCCAGTTTTTTCATGCTAATTGGTTTAAGCAAATATGCAATACTGTTCAGGTCAAAAGCTTTAATTGCGTACTGATCGTATGTTGTGGTAAATATTATTGGAGTTGAGATTTTAATCTCGTCAAAAATCGTGAAACTCAACCCATCCGATAACTGAATATCCAGAAAAATAAGATCGGTGCTGTTTCTTTTGAGCCAATCTACAGACTCGGCAATTGAGCCAATTTTTGCAACAACCTTTATCGCAGGATCAATCTCATATAACATCTCCTCGAGCCTCTCTGCTGCCAAAACTTCGTCTTCAATAATAAGTACTCTCATAATAATTAATTTATTAATGGTAAACTGGCAATAAAATATCCATCAGACTTTCTGAATACCGGGTTTTCATTACAAACAAACGCATATCTCTTTGTAAGGTTTTTCAGGCCCGTTCCAGAGCTGATTTCATAGGATAATTTTGGGGCAATTCTATTTTTAATGACCAACGAGTCATCCTCAGTAAATATTTCAATCAATAATCTTGATGACTCATTAATTATGTTGTGCTTAATGGCGTTTTCAAGAATAACTTGCAGCGAAAGGGGAGGGAGCTGGTAATTTAGTATTTCGGGTGAAATGTTTTTAGAATAAGAGAGTAAATCTCCGTATCTTATCTTTTGTAAATAGAGATAGCTTTCTACAAATTCCAATTCCATATTAAGAGTCACCAGGGGCTTTTCAATAGTTTCAGCAACATATCTGTAGACACTTGAAAAATCCTCAATAAATTGCTGCGCCTTAGCGGTGTCTTTTCTGATAAGACCAGATAGAACGTTCAGACTATTAAACATAAAATGAGGATTTATCTGACTTTTCAATACGTCAAACTTAACCTGGTTAAGCTCATATTTGAGGCTCCCTGTAATGAGGCTGGTTTTTTTGTTTTCATTGAAGAATAACCACCCCTCCAGAACGGTCATCAACATTATATTTGCAACCACTACTATTATCCCATTAATAATCAACACCTCCACAAGATTCTCTTCGTACTCATGAATGAAATAATTCGAAAAAAAGGTGGTGAGAGTTGATATAAATACTGCAGAAGCGATTGTAAAAGAGAGCTGCGCTGAGACTCTTTTTAAAATGTTGTGCGACCAGGGAATCGTTCTGTTAAGATATCTTATGCATGATATATTAAAAATTACAATCACGGTCCCTGCGATTGCGCATATAGTCGTGTTTATTGTAAGCCTTGTAAACAACTCCTCCCATGAGTCTATCAATACAAAACCAGTGTAATGGTTGTAGGAAAGCACAACGAGTTGGAGGATAAACGACGAAACAACCAGAAGCATTAAAACGCTCCTGGCTGAAAAGGGTCTGAAATAGTCACTATTAAACAAACACCAGTAATTTTTTTTCAAATATATTTTAAAAATTCTTAATTATACCTATTCTCAGACCTATATATTTTAGGTGGATGCTATAATCTTCCACTTCGGGTAGTGGTGTCGGTAGTGGTAAAATTGAAGATGCAGGAATAACCAATAAATTAACATCTCTTTTTAGCTGATGATATTTTACACTTCCGTTAATAGCCCAGCCTCTTCCCAGGCTGTACTGAACAGCACCTGATGCGTGCAGGCCAAGACCATGGCCGCTATCATAATAGAATCCGTCAGCTGTAGAATTGTGTGCACCCTCAACTTCAATGTGGTTGTAAATCGCACCCGCTCTCAAAGTATAAGAGAACCTACTATCCTTAATTGCATTTCTGTACTGGAAACCATACATGTATCCTGTCTCTTCAAAGTCAAAAAACTCACTTCCGAATGTATTCCAGCCCCAACCTGCAAAAACTCCAAAACCCTTATAGGCATTAAAGCCAATAATACCGTCTGCACCCATTCCAGTATTCACCTTTATTCCAGCCAGTTTAGCAACCGCAATTGAGTGGCCACCGCCAAGCTCAACAGAAAATCTGTTTTTTAATGAATATTTCGAACATGCCTCCTGAGAAAAACCGGCAAGCGAGATAATACTGAAAATCGCGACTAATAACAATCCTTTTAATTTCATAATAATAATAATTTGGAGGCGCAAAATTATTCAACTGAACACGTAACTTTTAACAAAACCTTATGAATGCGTTATTAAATATGCTGAATGTGTCTATTTGCGCCCCAAATGTGCTTTTTATTTTAAAAATATTTAGTAATGCCTACTCTTACTCCCAAGTGACTAAGACAAAAGTTGCGCGGCATATTGATTATAATCTTAGAATGAGGTGTTCCGTCAGGATAAATTGCTTCCGGAAGTGTGAGTCTTGTGTTCATTAAGCTGTATCTGAGAGTCCCCGTTATGAGCCATCCTCTGCCAGCACTATACCGAATGCTGCCAGATGTGTAAAACCCTTCTGAATATCCGGAATCGTAGTAAAAGCCTCTATTCCAATCCCTATCTGTAACCTCTATATGGTTCCACGTCCTTCCTGCTCTGAGCAGATAATCAAACTTGCCAGAAAGAGGTTCAATCTTGTACTGAACACCATAAATTATACCGCTTTCACGATAACGAAATACTCCGTCTGAAGAGAAGCTGCTTGTGCCCCAACCCCCAAAGAGACCAACATCTGCCCACAAATCAAAAGCTAAAATAGCGTCTAATCCCCTACCGTATTTTAGCCTTATCCCTCCTGTCTCTCTCATGGCAAATGATGGTCCCGAAGTCAATTCTGCAGAAAAAATTGATGTTCTGCTTTGAGGGTATAAGTTCGTGACTGTCAAAATTAAACAAATTGTTAATAATCTTTTCATCTCTATTTTTTTACACACCTTACAGAATTACCCATTCCTTTATACATTCCTGTGTTCCCATACGAAACTGGCGATATTCTAAGCGCTCTGGCCATAACCGAGACTGTATCAACAGTCCAGTAATATCCATGAGCATTAATATTTCTGGACTCTCCGCTAAATCTTATATATCCCGCTGCCGGGAGAAAAATGCTTTGAGAGGTATTGGAGAGATCACTGCAGGCCATCCACCTTCCGGGCAAGCCATCAACACCTCCGGCTCCTGCTAAAACCCCAATACTACTCATAGAACTCAATGCCTCAAACTCCTCATAAGTTGGAATTCGCCACCCTTCAGGACATGGGTTGTACATCTCTGACATATCCCATTTTACATATGAGCTATCACACCAGTTGTAAGGATCAATGAAGTTTGTCAAGAACACATTGCTGTACTCTGTGCTGTTGCCCTCTGCAAGGCTCAAAACACAATTTTCTTGATTAGTTGTCCCGTATGAATGACCGAATCTTCTATGCCATTGGTAATAGAGCCCGTATCTGTTATTTTCGTCATAACCAACGTTCAACGGAGCCCAGGTAACACCAGCTATGGTTACTGGCTGCAGATCTGAACCATGAATTATAGGAGGCTCTGTATTATCTATATCAACTAAAATGGAATATTTTTTCCCCCTTTGGAAAGTTACATCAGACTTAATAATCTCCTTCACTACACCATCTATCTCCAAGACTAAAGTCATTGAGCTAGGGGTATTCCATGGAAGAATAACCATATATGCCCTTGGAGTAGTACTGTAATCGTTTGTTGGGGTAATTGGTGTCTCTAATGACAACACAACCTCACTAGAAACATCTGTAATTTCATTTATTATATAGGAGTTGCCTTGCGATGGCACCTCTTGCGCCAGATTAATTGTACCTGATTCAAACGCAAGAGGCAAGAGACCTCTAAGTTTTATCTTTGTTATTGACCCTGTACCTGAATTATTCCTAATTTTAAACTCAAGCACTGTGAAAACATGATTATATCTCAAAGAAATTGCAGCATCACTTCCTGATATCCCCGGATATTTAGCTACTGAGGGTTTTGATACCAGAAAATCCAGTTGAGCAATGTGATCTGAATTATCTCCTTCACTCTGAATTTGAATTCCGGGCAGTGACACTGGCACATACTCAAAGTCAAGATTACCCTCTTTGAAAGGATAGTATGAGTAGAAAACATGTTCTCCCACCCCCCAGTATACCGATCCCTGAAAAACAGACCTCTCTCCGCTTGTCAGAGCAGTCAGAGGCAGATTTATCACCCCGGGGCTTCCATCCGACTCGATACTAGCATGAGGAGAGAAGAGACCCACCGTATCTTTGTTTGCAACCCATTCGGTCTGAAGTCCATTAAGGGTTGTTTTGGTGTCAGGTTGAGCATCTTCACAAACGAACATTACCGTTCCGTCGTCAACAAGAACCGGCACGGGCTCGTCTTTTATACACGACGAAAGGATTGTAACAAAAGCCACAATAATTGTTATTAATATTCTTCTTATGAGCCACATATTATCCGCAATATTATTTAACACAACGTATAGAATTGCCCACTGCTCTATAACGGCCTCCCTCAGTGTAAGGGGAAATTGTCTCTGTAAAAAATAAGGCATCAGCAAAGTTTCCATCGCCACTTGGAGTCGCAGTCCAATAAGTACCCCAAGTAGTTCTCAACCCTCCAATATCTCCATTATAGCTTCTCATCCCTGCTGCAGGTAAAAACACACTCCCAACTTTGTCAGTGGCATGATTTCCACCAAACCACCTTCCGGGTTTACCGTTTACCCCGGATGACACCCATGTACTTCCAGATGAAATTAAGATATCAAACTCCTCCTTAGTTGGGACTCGCCAACCTAATGGACACGGATTATATTCGTGACTCCAATTAGAAGCACGAGCTGTAAAACAATCAAAAGGGGAAACTGTCGGGACATAAAATTTGTTTGAATTTCCTATATTATTAGCTGTAGATATGTTTGTTGGTGCTGCATTTGAAGAAGCTGGTGATTCGCTATTGTCATATGTTTGTCCGTACATCCGGCTCCACTGATACATTAGTCCGTAAAGATTACTCGTTGAATAACCAGCATTTACAGGAGCCCATATAATTCCTCCAACATTGACTTCGTTCGATCCTTCCCAATTAGGAATTGTAGCCAATCGGTATTGGTCTCCATAAAAAATCTGAGATAGCGAATTTACAACATATGATCTAACAATGTAGGTAGACGAGGCGGTGAGACCGGTCATTTCCACAACATACTCATTTGGCCCCCCTGACAATGCAATCCTCTTGTTTCCTGTTGGATCAACAGTTGTGCCTGTATTGTAAACAATTCCTCTTTCAATTATCGGGTACCCTCCTGCATTTTCTATGACAACTCCAGTTTTCGCACTGTTATATTTTACCTCAAAAGGCTTAATTGTTGAAATTATCGGTTTATCTTGGGCAACAACATCTTTAACACACCTTACTGCATAACCAAACGCCTTGCCAGTATAGGAAAAAACTGGATTTGAAGTTGATGTCGTAAATTGCATATAATCTGCACTTTTTGGACCCGCGGCAGGCGTTGTTGAAGTCCAATAAATTGCATGAGATGTAAAATTTGTCCTACTACCTGTTGAGCTAGCTGTAAAATAGCCGATAATTGGAAAAAAAACAGCTGTTGTAGGTCTTAACTCGGGATTGTCATGATTAGGGCCTATCCACTTACCCAATAAATCGTCAACTCCTCCATTTGTTGTACCAATATTGGTAAACCCATAAGATAGCAGTGTAGTTAATTCGGTTTTTGTTGGCACTCTCCAACCAATTGGACAAGGATTAAATTTTTGTGAGCTATTCCATTCAAGTTGACGGACCGGATTCCAGTCATAGGGATCTGTGCCAGCCTTTAGAAAGACATCTTTATATTTATTTTGCGCAGTTTCCTGGTCTAAGTCGTAGTTCCAATATTCACTTGCATTTTTGTTTGACGTTGGAGCTTCTGCTACTGATAATCCGAAACCGTATTTTCTGCCCCATTGAAATAGTTCTCCTTGCTTAAGATCTTCCCGATATCCTACATTAATCGGAGCCCAAATTAAATCACCAACAGTCACAGGTTCAAGCTCAGAGCCTTTGACAACTACCTTAGATGCACCATAAACATCGACCTGAATTGTGTATTTTTTCCCTCTCTCAAAAATGACATTTGACCTTGACACCTCATAATATACACCATTGATTTCAAATCCAATATTTAGCTCCCCTGTATGAACTCCCGGCAACACTACCATATAAACTTTGGGCGCGTTTAAATACTCAACATTACTGGGAGTGAAAGCCGTTTTAAGTTCAACCGTAACAGATTTAGACGTGTTTGTCATGCTTTCAATCATATAAGGAGTCCCTGATGCTGGCACACTCTGAGCAAGATTTATGGTTCCGCTGCCAAATGCCAATGGGGCTGTGCCTCTTAAACGGACTTTTTTTATTGAACCACTTCCTGTGGTTCTTTTTATCTGAAACTCAATGATTGAAAAGAGGTGGTTGTACCTTAAAGAGACTGCGGCAGGTGTGCTGTTAGAACCGGGGTACTTTGCTGTATATGGTTGCGCAACAAGAAAATCAAGAAAAGCAAGTGAGTCGGAATTATTTACCTGCAATTGACCCTGATTTGACTTTAGTGATACCGGCACAGCTGTGTGGGGCGGTGTTCCTGCGGCATAGGGGTAGTATGAGTAAAAGGTGTGATCGCCAGTGTTCCAGAAAACAGAGCCGCTGAACTGAGATCTTGCACCGTTGGTTAATGCAGTAAGTGGCTCGTTAACAACGCCTGTGGCACCTCCTGCGGTTTTGGAGGCCTGCTGGCAGAAGAGACCTACCTTGTCGGTATTTGCCACCCACTCTGTTTGAAGTCCATTAAGAGTTGTTTTGGTGGCTGGTTGATAGTCTTCTCCGACAAATATTACTGTTCCGTCGTCAACAAGTACGGTAACCGGTTCATCTTTTATACAAGAAAAGAGCATTGAGCTTAATATAAACGCAAAAATCAAATGAAAAGTTGATCTCAACAATTTCAATATTTTTATTGCTTTTACCATACAATCACTACTTCCTGAAATATTTCAATATCTGATATTCTTATAACCTCAAGCCTTGCATCTGTAAGGCTTACCCCTTTAAATTTTAAAGTTATGTTGTACTGTGTATTAGCGTTAATATTGTAGTTCGATGTTAGATTGTTTCCCAAATAGAGTTTAAACGTGACATTCTCATTCACTCTGCCATCACTGCTGACTCCCTCTCCCTTTATCTCCATCCAGGTTGATTTCTCCGGAGCATAAGCGGGTTTCTGTTGCTGTGAACCAACTGACGCAATAACTCCTCTAATATTTTCCGGCATATAGTAGCTCACATTACCAGTATAACCCCCAATTGAGTACGCCTCTCCTGATGCTCCTGTCTTGGAGCCTGTTGTTGCAGGGTAGTTTATAACCGTTGCCGGAGTTAATGAATTGTTATTGAATGGGTTGGAGATATATGTCGACGTTGCCGGCACATCTCTCAGTTGAACAGAGGTTACTCTTAAGCGGGTTCCGTCGGGTACACTGCTCACATCCTCAGAAGTATATGTTAGATTCACCCTTGCACCTATACGGTACAGAAAAACTGAGGAGTTTTTGTTCGGCACAGCTCCCTCATAGGAACCATACATTCTTAGGTACTTTGTTACACCTCCTGCATACATTCCTGACTCATCTGACAGCGGGAATGTCTTCTGTTTAAATTGCAAATATGTAAAGGTGTTGAGCGGCGCATTTGCCTCATTAAATAGTGCAGAGTCAAATGTATTTGCAATAAAGAGCACTCTGTGGTTTACTCCCTGATTTAAGACAATTTGCAAATCTGCCAGGCTACCAATAGTTGCTTTATACTCGCGCCTAACAAGCGTTGAAGCATCAGTTGTTCCGTCAAATTGCAATATCCACAAATTCACAACAGCACTCTCATTCACGGCCACTCCTGCCCTTGTTACCACAGCCCCAAATTCAGCCGGGGCAAGCGAAAAAGTCATTTTCACCTGCTTAAACTCCCCATTCCCGGGAAGTTCTTTTGTGCAGGCGGACAATAGCAACAGTCCAATAAGTGACATTATTGTGAACTTTCTCATCTTTATGTTATAAGGATTTTACGCATCTGACAGACAATCCGGCAGCTCTGTTAATAGTGCTTGTCTCGTTTATAGACTCTGTAAAGCGGAGTCTATAAATGTCATTCCCAGAAACTTCAGATGTTGAATATTGGCCATTCTGACTTGATAATCTATAACTTGAATTTCCTTGATTAGAAATAATTCCTGCAGCAGGAAGAAAAACACTGCCTACGCGGTCAGTATTATGATTCCCTCCATACCAACGCCCTACGACATTATTCATCCCACCTTCTCCAGCATTTACCCATGTACTACCACCTGACCTTAAAGAACTAAATTCAGAAAGGGTAGGTATTCTCCAGCCTTGAGGACAGGGATTATATTGTTCTGACATATTCCAGGAAGATTCATAAGTGGTGCACCAATTAAACGGAGATGTTTCATTTTTATAAAATTTTGTGCTGTTTGCAACATCATTTCCAAGTGCTAAAAGTACAGGTCCATTTACAACATTTAATGTCCCAAACATCTGACCATATTTTCTATGCCATTGAAACATAAGTCCATATGGATTGTTTGCAGGATCATAACCAACATTCACAGGCGCCCAAAGGAGGCTGCCAATTTGGACCGGCTGCATTCCGTACCAGAGATCTTCATAGCCGCTGCTTACCTCGTACGAGACTAGGTTCCATTCGGCCACTCCGGTAATGTTGAGTGATTTAGGGCTAAGTTTAACTGTAAGGATGTAGGCATTTCCAGAAGTAAGGTTAAGCTCTCCGGTTCCGGGGAATTTTGCGGTAAAGATACTTCCGTCAATTTCAAAACTAAATTCAATATCGTCGCGGTTTGCAACTGAGGCCGGAACAAGTAGCATGTGGAAATTTCTTTGGGAGAAAAGTGTAGCAGGGATGATTCCGGGATCACTGCTTAGTGTTATGTTTGAGTTAATGTTCGTTATTGTTAAACTTGAAGCCACTGAACCTCCGACAATTTCACCGTTAGAGAGCTTCATTCTAAGATCATTAATTCCCTCTTTATTTACCCTGAAAAGATTACTTCCCGAAGTGCTCTTTATCTCCATTCTGGTTATATTTCCGGTTTGTTCATACCCTGATTTATAAAAGACAAAGGCAATCATCGAGAGTGAGTGGTTCATCTTAAGCTGAACCGATGCATTGTTTGAATTAATTGCTGAGCCTCCGGGTGGAGGTGTTTTATCCTGCGCACACCAGAGGTAATCGGGGATGGAGTCTTTTTTGTGCTCTTTTGGTATGTTCACCATGAGTACTGATGTTTCGCCTGTACCGACAAAGCTAGCAGGGTTTGATGTAAAGGGGTAGTAGGCATAAATTTTGGCATTTTCACCATTTACTGTAACCTCTCTTGACAAACCTGCTCCGTTATCAAAAACCCATGATCCGGCAGGCTTAAATAGCCTCATGTTCGCATACACTCCGTTACCGTCATACAACTGAGTTCCCGTCTGGTTTGTTATTTGGATTCCAATCTCTTTTGAGGAGATATTAGAATCATCAACAAGCGTTTTAGTTATCTCACCTATTGCCGGAGATATTTGCAATGCTACCCCCTCCTTAACCAAACTCTTCTCTTTTGAGCAGGAGTTAAGTATAAGGAGTGCAGCAATTGCAAATATGTTAAGGCAATATCTCACCATTCGGCTCGTTTGTTTGCGGTTAGCTATTCTATCTTTAGTAAATTACTACTTCCCCCTCATGGCTTGATGACCAAGGAGTTACTGTAACGCTTATTATGTTCATCTGAGTGCCTGAAAGCTTAACGGTGTATATGTACTGCTGTCCTGCAACCCAGGTGATTGCTCCGCCTCCGGTAAGAGATACGTTGTACTCTTTATTGTCTATGTTAAAGGTGAACTGAACATTGTTCTTATTGGCTACCGAGGTCGGTACAATAAGCAGGTATGCATTTACTTTCGATTTTAATTCTGCTATATCTGCAGAGGGTTGAGTTGTAAGAATTGAACCTGCGATTGATGTAGCTGATATCTCGGTAGTGGTCTCCCCTCCTGTTATATTACCATCTGCAACATTCATGTAGAGGTCGTTTGCAGCATTCTTCATCTTTCTAAGAGCAGGGGTAGCGGTGATGTCCTTAACCTTAACAGAGTTTATTGCTCCGGTTCCGTTGTAGTTCTCCCCGTAAATTACAAAAGCTATCTGAGAGAGGGCGTGCTTCATGGTGAGTGAAACATTGGGATTGGTACTGTTTATATCAATCGCACCGCCTGCAACTGTCTTGTCCTGATAGCACCAAAGAAAATCAACCTGATTTGCCATTTGCTGTGTGGCAGGGATGTCGAGTCTTCTTTTAAGTGTGTTGTAAGAATCGGTTTCGACGGTTGTGGGATCTGCCGGTGTTGGTGCATAGGCATAAATCTTTGCATTTTCTGCAGACAGGTATAACATATTAGATAGAGCCCAATTGACGCCTCCGTGCGCGAGGGTGTATTTAGAGCCTTCAACGGCATAGCTCTCAGTACCGTTTGACTTTGCCACCTGAACCCTAATAGTTTCACTGGTGATATTATCATCGGTGATTGTTGCCTTAGTCGCTGCAGCTCCAAAATTTGCAGTCAGTGAAATTGGAGCAATTCTCTCGGTAGATAAAAATCTGTTCTTTGTGCAAGCCGAAAGCAGCAAAAGACCAAGAATTGAGATTGTGATTATTCTTTTCATAACTTTATTATTATTATTGTATTACCATATCTTCTGCCTCTATTGGCAACCAGTCTGTTATTGTTACAGAAGAGACTGTTAGCGATGTTCCGGCAAGTTTTACTTTATAGATGTATTGTTTACCTTTTTCGAATTTAATTGGTGCTCCATTGTTTATACGGTAGGTATTTCCGTCAATCACAAAAGAGAATTTAAGCTCTCCGGGCAGAATGTCTCCGGTTGGGACAACAACTGCATTAACACCGTGTGTGTTTACCTGTGTTTTTAAGGTGTTTATATCTGTTGCCGGAAAGATAGGGTCGGAAGAGCTGTTCTGAAGAATTTTTGCCTCAGCAAGTGTGATAGTTACTTTTCCTTTGGCACCTCCTGTAATTGCACCATCTACAATGCTCATCGAGAGGTCATTATCCTCATCTTTGTTGACAATAATGTGTGATGAAAGGTCATTGTCCTCAATTGAGAATCCGGTAAGTTCACCAGCTCCGTTGTAGTTCTCTTTAAAAACCAAAACTGAAATCTGGGACAGTGCGTGGTTCATCGTAAGGTTGATTGTACTTCTTGTATTTGAAACGGCTGTCTCTTCGGTAACAACAGGGGTGGCATACATGTAATCGGCTGTGTTACCCGCAGGGTCAACAGAGATTGGTATTGAGAAAAATATCTGCTTGTTGTCACCCAGAGTAGTGAAGGGGTAGTAGGCATATACTTTTGCCTTTTGAGAACTTAGGATATAGCTTGATGCTGATGTCCACTCTTCTCCTCCTACAAAGGTGTATTCGTTGTTAGTAATTCCTGATTGTGAATAGATGGTGTTATCTTCCAGTTTAAGAAGCTGGATTCCCATTTTTGAACCAACTGGGAACTGATCTCCCTGTATGGCAGATTTTGTTTGGAGAGCTGCCGGTGTTTTAACCCTTAACAGGGCGATTTCTTGCATATGCAGGTTTGTCTTGCTGCATGAGAAGACTACAACTATTACTGCAAAAAGAGCAATTAATGTTTTTT
This sequence comes from Bacteroidales bacterium, assembly GCA_030695025.1. Classification (GTDB taxonomy): domain Bacteria; phylum Bacteroidota; class Bacteroidia; order Bacteroidales; family UBA932; genus Bact-08. The sequence goes on from JAUYTX010000024.1 coordinate 79,923, forward strand.
TCATGGTATTATTATTTTGTTTCTATTTCAAGGTCCTCTACAACTTTGTACTCCCAACTTACAATGTGGCTGTTGACAGACATGTCAGCGGTCATAACATTAATTGTAATTTCGTAGGAGTAACCAGGCCTGAAGTTGTAGTTAAATTTCTCTCGTATTATTACGGGTGGCAGATTCAATGGAAACGTTGCAGGAATTTCAATTTCAAGGTTATACTCTGCCTCTCCGGTTTTTGGGGCAAAGCAAACAGGATTATTCTCTTCCGTAATTATTACAGAGGGGTCAATAGGTCCTCTGGTAAGTTTTCCGGTGTATACATTTAAATAGAATTTTTTACAGAAGCCACTGATAATAAAATTCTTCTTGCTGAAATCATGCAGCTCTTTTAAAGACGGATCCCGGCTGTCTTCAAACAGGAACTTTACCTTTGAGGTGAGGTGCTCATAATCGAGTTGAATTTTATTGATCACACTTCCCTGCGTTCTGTTGGAATATTTTGCTGTTGCCCAAATAACGTCAGTCTCATGTTCAAATGCTATTGACTCTCCATTTATCTTATTGTCTCCAATAAATGGGGCATATGAATAGACATTATACTCCTTTTGTTTGTCAAAATACAATTTATCTCCATCTAAAATACCCCCGGAGTTTCTGAAAAACATATTCCGGACAACGGGGATGCCCCAAATTTCCTTAACAGTAGCCGTGCCTGCCTCATGGACAAATATTCCGGTTGAAAACTCATTTCCATAGCTATTTACATTATCAGGAACTCCTGAGTCAACAACTTTACGAACAACGAATTCTACTTTTGAGATATTAAAAGCATCTTCAAGAGCTTTGGTACAGCCTGATGACAGAAGCCCGACAGATAAAAGCACCGCCAACAAAAGCACCTCTGTTCTAACTCTTGCAAATACCGTTATTGAAACTCTCTTTTTCATCTTTATAGCTCTAAATATTTATTTTATCTTCAACAATAATCCACGACTTTACCGAAGCATTAAGCTCCATATTGACTCGGGAAATGTCAATGTAAATAACCAGTCTCTTTGAATATATATACTCATCTTCCAGTTGAGTCAACTCTAATTTTGTGTTCTGAACCTTCTGATTGTTATAAATAAACTTAATTTCCAGCTCTTTCTTTTCGGGATCAACTCCCAGAAGGCTGAATGAGCCGGTGAAGTTGTTCACACGGCTTGCCTCTGCAGAGATTGATGGATTGGTAACAGGGTCGAAAATAAGTTGATTGTTGTGAAATAAAAATCCTTTTGAGACTCCGTTCTGCGTAATTATGCATCTCTCCAGTGAATCTTTTGCGCCCTCGATAATTAATTGATACTCTATGTTTTTGACTTGGTTAACAAGGTTAATATTTAAGACATTTGGAGCATTTGGCATTACAAAATACTCCTTTACCGTTGAGGCAAAAACATTTCTAAGAGGATTGGTTGTTGTCATCATTGCTCCTTGGGTATTCAAGAGCAAACTTGCCTCCCTGAATTTGTGCATTTCCCCAAATCTTACGCCAGAAGCAGACAGGTTGACTGTAATAAAATTGTATTTTCCAACTGCAATATTAAGAGTGTCAATTTGTTTAACCGATCTTTTGGTTCTAACAAGAGAATCTCCTGCATATACATATGTTGTGTAAATCTCTCCCCCCTTGCTCAAAGAGCTGTCTGCAATTGTCTGGTATTTTACCTCCACAGTGTATTTATTCCACATAGGGGCATAAACCTCCCGCTTGCTACATCCGAAAAGGAAAGCAACACCCAACAATATGTATATGCAGACGTTTATCTTCATCTTATTCCGGGTCGTTTATATCCTCCAAATCTGTAGCTTATGCTTAAATTATAACTTGTAAAACCAAACTCACTGCTCTCAAGAGACTCAGAGACAAAAAAACTTCCATTGTTAACAATGTATGTGTCGTATTTATCACTTCTGTATCCAGCCCTTAATCCCGCCTCAAGAGTTATGCCTCTGTACAGCGGCAAAGAGTATCCTATGCTAAGACCTCCTCCTGCAAAACTTCCGGTCTTACCCTTCTCATCAACGCTTACATCCCTTATGTCAAAATCTCCGTAAAGCCCGTACAGGCCGGCGTAAAATCCATTAAAGCCCTCTTTTTTACCCATATAGACCCTATTTTCGATAACTGCTCCGCTCACTTTATACCAATCCTGAGAGTTAATGTCTGTTTTGTCAACAATTGGTGCTTTGAAACCCTCTGCACTGATGGAGAATCTTTTAGCATAAAAGAACTCGACTGAGAGGTTAAAGATTGGGTCTGTAAAAGTGGCCGGAGGTATTATCCCTGCAATTCCCAACAGATTGGTTTTGATTGCAACAATGGGTTTGTAAACCTGTTTTTCGGACTGCTTCTCAATCGTTTGTGGCTGAGAATTTACATTTACAGGCTGTAGATTTGTAGCTACTTGCGGCGAGGTAGTTTGTTGAGGGTGTGAATAAGCATTTTCCGGCTGTATGTTTGAAGTTGATTCCTGTGAATAGACTCTCTCCGGCTGGGTGTTTGCTGTTGACTGCTGCGAGTAGACTCTCTCCGGCTGCGTGTTTGACGCTGTCTGCTGTGAGTAAGATTTTTCCGGCTGTATGTTTGACGTTGTCTGCTGTGAGTAGACTCTCTCCGGCTGTGTATTCACAATTACGGGTTGCGAATTTACATTTGAGAAGTTTCCGTTTACCTGTTGGGGTTGGTCGTTTACTTTAGCCGTTTGTGTAAATTTTTTCTCCAATTCACTTATTCTTGAAAGCAGCTCTTCAACTCTGACGCTTTCTTTAGTTTCATAAGCGTTGTTCTCATCAGGAAACGCCTCCATCAACTTTTGTCTTTTATCTGTCTCTTATGGAATCTCGCTGTAATTGGCCATCGCATAAATAAGCTCCTTATAAGTGGGCTTAAGGGTGTAGAATATTTCCCGGTTGTCGTATGGTTTTACAGAATATGGCCTGTATTCAACTCTTACTAAGTTTGTGACAGATTCGTCGGTGCGTATTATAAATGTAAATTGTAAATTATTAAGTCCATGTCGTGTTTTCAGATAGGATCTCACCACGCTCCCCAATACAGAGGCTCTGTTAACCGCATAAAGGTTCTCTTTTTGCTCTTGCTTGATGTATGCAATAATTGCAAGATGTGACGAACCGCGCTGAATGGAGGTTCTGTTGTATGAAATAAATTCATTTAAGCCTGAAATTTCCAAACGGTTATTATCATAGGTAACCTCTAGCACATTTGATCCTGCCGGAAATGAAAGATCGAATGTGACTCCGGGGTGTAAAAAGCTCTGCCCCTGAGCAGCAATCGAAAAGAAAATAAAAGCTCCAATCAGACAAGCTTGTCTGAATTTTAATTTTTTAACCTGCATTTAAACTCTGTTTGTATGTGTTAGTCATCTCTTTGGCTCTATACTTCATAATCCTGTCCAGAGCGCCCTCAATTTGCGCTTCTGCTGAATTTCGGCAATAGTAAAAGAAGTTATTATGACGAATAAATATGTCGCTCTCTCTGCTGAAGCATGACTCCTCTATCAGAAAAGCAACTTCGGGGTTTTTTTTGAAGAGTTTATCAATCGCACTCTTAAAATGCAAATCTTTAATCTCTTCATTTATAATAACTATATCTGTTTTGGCAAGTCTCTCTGCTGCACCAGCCATAAAGCCTTGCGCCGATGTTCTGATAACCATAAAGGGATAGTTGGCCAACACTCTGTCTAGCGCACAACTACTTATTGGCTCATCTTCTACTACTAAAACTCTAAGCTCTGTATCTGGCAGGTTGTTTGTTCCATAGAGGTTTCCTACCGGCAATTCGAAGGAGATCACCTTGTTATTGCTGTTTATCTTAAGGTACATATGACCTCCTATCTTTTTGGAAATCTTGTGACAAATAGCCAGGTTTATTCCGATTCCATCTTCAAACCTAAGTGTTGAAAGAGCAGCATCAACATCCTCTTCATAACTTGATTTTTTATCACTCAAATTGGTTAGCTGCTCTTCTGAGACAAGTACCTGAAGCGCCTCTTTGACCCCATTTTTATAAACCACGTTAAATGAAAGAAATACCTGCCCCTCTTTATTAAGATAGAACGCACTTAAAAGAAGGTGATTAAGAAATTTTTCAAGTTTAGGCTTATCCGAAAAAACTGTGACACCCTGCTCTTCTGCAGTTGTGTTGCAGGTTATACTGAACAACCTTTTGTTACGCCCGAACTCCTTAGCGATTATGTCCTGTGATCTCTCAAGAAGCACAGAAACAGTGACCTCTTCCAGATAAACATCGTTCTCGTAGTCCAGTGAGTTTAGGGCGATCACCTTTTGAATCTTGTCCAAAAGAAGAGAGCTGTTATTTTTGATAATTGCAGCAAACTCTTTTATCTCTTCAATCGACTCCTCTTCAAGAATCAAATCAGTAAAACCGATGATGGCATTAAGCGGAGTGTTGAGCTCGTGCGATATAGAGGATGTAACAACATTGGTCTCTGAGAGCGATATACTATTATGGTTCATCATTTGGGGACTATTGCGGTTTATGCAAAAGTATATTCACGCATTACCTTTATAAAGAGATGATGAGCAAAAGTGCACCCCGGATGTCTGAGTGTGCATATTTTCTTTCCGGTTGCGCACAGCCTCTGAACAAAACACAAAGCCAGATTGCTCTTATCAGAACAATCTGGCCTACTAACCAAATTACAACAATTTTATGCTGAGCGACAAAGGTATTTCAACAAATATTCAGAGTAAAACAATATCTTGCCAACTACGCCGGATTGAATGCTGAATGCGCAATAAAGACTGCTCTTCATGAATTTTAACGGTATTTTTTCTCTTTCTTTAATAGATCTCCAGCGCTCTTCTACTACTTCAACCTATTCCTAATTCTCAATAATAGCATCAACTTCATAATCTCACGCCTTAATGTTATATTTGTGGAATGAAAGCTTATTTAGATTTACTTAAACATATTATGGAGAACGGTACGCTCAAGAGCGACCGCACAGGTACCGGAACAAAAAGTGTTTTTGGTTACCAGATGAGATTCTCCCTTGAAGAGGGCTTTCCTCTCCTGACAACTAAAAAACTGCATCTTAGGTCAATAATACACGAATTACTCTGGTTTATAAACGGCGATACCAACATAAAATACCTAAACGAAAACGGAGTTACAATCTGGGACGAATGGGCAGACAAGAGTGGAAATCTTGGACCGGTTTACGGACACCAATGGCGCTCATGGGAGAGTTCCGACGGTAGAACAATCGACCAATTAAGTCTGTTGATTGAAGGGATAAAAAATAATCCGGACTCACGCCGTCACATAATCTCGGCATGGAACCCGGGCGATATTGATAAGATGGCGTTACCTCCATGTCACGCATTGTTTCAGTTTTATGTTGCAGACGGACGCCTTAGCTGCCAACTCTACCAAAGGAGTGCCGATGTGTTTCTGGGTGTTCCTTTCAATATTGCATCTTACGCTCTCTTTACGATGATGGTAGCTCAAGTTTGTGATTTGAAGCCTGGAGAATTTGTACACACCTTTGGTGATGCTCACATTTACACAAATCACTTTGAGCAGGTTGCGTTGCAGCTCTCCCGCGAAACGCGCCCTCTGCCCGTTATGAAAATTAATCCTGCGGTCAAATCAATTTTTGACTTTAAGTACGAAGACTTCACATTGGAGGGTTACGACCCACTCCCTGCAATAAAGGCCCCAATAGCGGTTTAAGTTTTAGTATTAGTGCATTAAAGCCCCCAGAAGTTATAATAAGCAATATATAACCAGAATATACACATCAAAAGAGAAAAGCTTCAAATAACAGATTAGCAACTTAAGAACAATACAAGCAACGCGTGTACATACAGAATTACAAAACAAGAACAATAATGCACAAATACAGGTTTACACCTCAAGAACAGCAGCCATTGTTTTTTCTTAGTAATAAGAGCTTTAATGCGTTCATTCTAATATTATCGAATTAACAGACAAAAAGAAACGGTTAATAATAAAATGAATAAACCCGGCGAAAAAAAATATACCCTTTCGGTAATCGTTGCAGTGGCAGAGAACGGTGCAATAGGAAGAGAGAACCAATTGCTGTGGCACATTACAGAAGACCTTAAGTACTTCAAGCGCACCACTCAGGGTTGTCCCGTAATAATGGGGCACAAAACCTGGCTCTCTATTGGCAGACCGCTTCCCGGCAGAAGAAACATTGTGCTCAGCAGATCGCTCGTTAAGTCGCAAGAAGCCCTGGATGACAAATCTCGGGAAGAAAAACATTACGAATCTCACGATGCCCTGCAAATCAAATCTCACGATGTAATGTCTGACAAGCTCCCTGCAAATTACCACCACAAAATTCCCGGCGCAGAACTCTACTCATCGCTTGAAGAGGCATTAAGCAATATTCAGAATTTTGATTCCGGCGAAGTCTTCATAATTGGAGGAGGAGAGGTTTACAGACAAGCCCTCCCGTTGGCTGATAAGCTCTACCTTACAAAGGTTCATATAACAGTTAACGATGCCGACACCTTTTTCCCCGAAATTGACATTTCTCAATGGCATGAGACTTTCCGCGAAACACACGACCGTGGCGAACGCTTCGAACACCCATTTGAATTTATTGTTTACGAGCGAGATGTTCGTTAGTCATTTAGCCTTTGAATTTTGCCAGTCGGTTAGCACTTGAAATTCGTTAGTCATTTAGCCTTTGAATTTTGCCAGTCGGTTAGCACTGAAAGTTTTTTGGTAATTTTAAGTCATTGTGAATCTTGTTGATAATCTGCATAATACAAAAATGATGATTCAAATTTTAAGGTAATGCGTTTTGTTATTTGCTCATTATCTGCTGGTTACAGCAACACTTAAAATTTCCGATCCTCTACATTCAAAAATGCTACCTCTACCTTCTACCACTCACTATCCATCTTCTACCAAATACCCAATACCAACTGACATCCAACCTCTACCTTGCACCATCCACTTCCTTTCAACTTCCAACTTCTACCAAATACCAAATAACATCTTACATCCAATCTTCTTTCTTCCTACCGCTTCCTTCTACCATCCACCTTCTACCTTCTACCTTCTACCCTCCTCCTTACAACCTCCACAATTTTACCACTTTACTCCACCTAAGCCCCTACCTGCAGCCTCCCTTTACTAATATATGCCTCCCATCTACTTTGTATAAGAAATAATTTCCTGCGTTGAACAAACGGAGCTATTTTGTGTTATAGTATGTAAATGAAATTCTTAACAAAAAGAGTTAATATGAGAAATATTATAATGGCGGTATTGATAATGGCTCTGCCACTAATTGCAACAGCCGAAAACCGCACAGAAAACAATTATTCAAAAACACAAAAGAGTATGAAAACATTAAATAAATTCGAATTTCCACATCTTCCTTACGCTTACGATGCACTTGAGCCATTCATTGACAAAATGACAATGGAGATCCATTACAGCAGACACCACAAAGCATATTTCGACAATTTTGTTGCCGCGATAAAGGGCACAGAGATGGAGTCAAAAACCATTGAGGAGATATTTGCCAATATGAGTAAATACCCTGCCGGGGTAAGGAATAACGGAGGAGGTTTTTACAACCATGTGATTTATTGGGAGAACATGAAGGTGAACGGAGGCAAGCCATCTGCTAAGTTGGAGGCGGCTATCATGAAGAAATTCGGGTCGATGGATGAGTTCAAAAAGCAGTTCTCTGATGCCGGTAAAACACGATTTGGAAGTGGCTGGGCTTGGCTGAGCGTTGACGAGAAGGGCGAGTTATTTGTCTCTTCGACTCCTAACCAGGACAACCCGCTGATGGATGTTGCCGACAAGAAAGGTTCTCCGATTCTTGGAATGGATGTGTGGGAGCACGCCTACTATCTAAAATACCAGAACAAACGTCCTGACTATATTGAGGCATTCTGGAGCGTTATCAACTGGGATGTGGTTTCAAAGCGTTATGATGAACTGGTGAAATAAATCTCCGCGCCACTTTGTGGTAACCATTTAATTAAGTGCGTATTAGAAATGAACCGATTTTTTAAATAAAATTGGCTCGTTTTTATTTTGTTATTAATCAGCCACATACCACAAACTGGCGCGGAGAAATTTTGCGGCCTAGCTGCAAGGTGGTGTTTAGCGGGTAAGGTCGTTGAAGATGTCGGTGACGCTTTCTGCGTGGCGGATCATGGTGGCGGCCTGGCCGATTTCGAGTTCGCCTTGTGAGAGGTCGCCTTCGAAGATGCCTTTTTTTGCACGGCCTTTACCGAGAAGGTCACTAAGCTCTTCGGCTGAGGCTCCTCGGCCTTCGGCCTGAGCAACAGCATCTGAGAAGTCGTTTTGGACAAGTCTTACCGGAGCCAGTTGTTTGAGCAAGAGTCGTGTGCCACCCTCGGGCAGGCCGCGGCATAACTCTTTGAAAGACTCGTGGGCAGAACTCTCTTTACAAAGGGCAAAGCGGGTACCTATCTGCACCCCTTCGGCTCCTAGGGCAAAGGCAGCATTGTAGCTTGCCCGCGAGGAGACTCCGCCCGCTGCAATAAGCGGAATTGAAATTGCTTCACGAACAGCAGGTATCAGGCAAAATGTTGTGGTCTCCTCTCTTCCGTTGTGACCTCCTGCTTCAAAACCCTCGGCAACCACAGCATCAACCCCGGCCTCCTGGCACTTGACCGCAAAGGATGTGCTTGAAACCACATGTACCACAATAATTCCTCTCTCTTTAAGATACGAAGTCCACTTTTTTGGACTGCCGGCAGAGGTAAAGACAATAGGAACCCTCTCCTGGGTAATAACCTCTATTATCTTTTCAATCTCAGGATATAGCAGAGGCACATTAACCCCAAAAGTGCGACCGGGCAAAAGAGCCTCCCGGCAACTCGATATGTGATGTCTCAGGTTGTCAGGATGCATCGATCCGGCTCCTATAAGGCCAAGACCTCCGGAATTACTTACAGCAGAGGCCAATCTCCAGCCGCTGCACCAAATCATACCACCCTGTATAATGGGATACTCAATCCCAAAAAGTTTACAAATTCTGTTTTCCATAACGATACAAAAATAATGATAAAACCAGCATTTATATATCTTTGTGTTAAAACTTAGATTATGGCAAATATCGAAAGAGATGGCTTTGGCAGCCGCTTTGGAGTCCTGGTAGCAGTGGCCGGTTCGGCAGTAGGTCTGGGCAACTTGTGGAGATTCCCCTATATGGTTGGCAATAATGGCGGTGCAGCCTTTATAATTCTCTATCTATTTTTTGTCATTCTACTCTGCCTTCCAATAATGTTTTCCGAGTTTGTTATCGGAAGGAGAACCCAATCCAATGCATTTGGAGCGATTAAGAAGATTGCCCCGAAATCGGGTTGGCTGTCAATCGGAGTGATAAGCGTAGTGGCATCAATCTGCATAATGTCATTTTATAGCGTAGTAGGAGGATGGACCCTGGAGTATATTTTTAAATCGTTCTCTCCCGACTTTCTCACCTCAGACAGCACATCGTTGGCAAACCAGTTTTCAGGTTTTTCACAGTCCTCATTTATGCCGGTAGCAATGCACCTTTTATTTCTGACACTGTCTGCCCTGATAGTGGTTGCCGGGGTGAAAAACGGAATTGAGAAATACTCCAAAATACTGATGCCAATGCTGTTTATACTGGTTTTATTACTGGCTATCCGGTCTTTAACCCTTGACGGAGCCGGTGAGGGAGTAAGGTTTCTTTTGTACCCTGACTTCTCAAAAATTACAGGAGAGACAATGCTTGCAGCTCTCGGGCAGGCCTTCTTCTCGTTAAGTCTTGGTATGGGTTGCATAATCACTTACGGATCATACGTTAACCGTAAAGAAAATCTCTTCAAAATCTCGTTCATGTCGGCATTTGCAGATACAGGATTTGCAATTCTGGCAGGACTGGCTGTTATGCCGGCCGTATTCGCCTTCGGAATCTCTCCAGGACAAGGGCCAAGTCTCGTATTCATAACCCTCCCTCAGATATTTGCCCAGATGCCGTTTGGCAGCATTATATCAATCGCCTTTTTCTTCATTCTGCTAATAGCAGCAATAACCTCTGCAATTTCGCTGCTCGAGGTGGTTGTGGCCTATTTTACGGAGGAGCTTAAGATGACCCGAAAAGTAGCTGTTGTTGTTACTTTTATAATTATCGGACTCTTCGGAACATTCAGCTCCCTTTCACAGGGTCCGCTGAGTGATGTAAAAATATTCGGCAAAACATTTTTCGACCTCTTTGATTACGCTTCATCAAATGTGCTGCTTCCGGTAGGAGGCCTTTTGGTTGTGCTATTTGTCGGATGGAGGATGAAAAGGGCCGATGTGTTGGACGAACTTACCAGCGGAGGGACAATTGCATTAAGAAAGTCCCTCTTTAGCGGAATCATGCTGGTAATTAAGTTTTTAGCGCCAATTGCAATTTCAATTGTTTTGCTAAACAGTATCTTCTAAATAATATTTTTAGCCCTCTGATTAAAGGCTTGAAGCAGAGTAAGAGTCATATTTAATTCTGTCATTTTCATGAACGGAATTTTCATGACAATTTGTTTGTCACACCTACCGCTGGCAACGCTTAAGGTATCGTGCAAGTTTTTTAACCTTTGGACCTGAATACTCAATCGGGCCTGATACTAGCTCATACTTATGAGGAATATAGTGATAAATTGTTGCAACAGCATAGCTTTCATCTTTTGCCATTATTACATCAAGTCTGCCGCTGCCGTTATCGCTGAAGTAAATCAAAAGTGAATTATCTCCAAGTTCACCGTGAAGAACATTCTCAAGGGCACTTTTACTGTCCCTGTCAAAGAAGTATGACTCTCGTTTCACAGGACTTCCCGTAACTGTATAAACTTCGTGTTTGCGTTTGAAAAAATATATAAGTGCAGCGGCAATAAAAACAATTACAGTTGTTGAGTAATCTTTAAGAATGAGTGCCACACCTGAAACAATTATCAAAGTAATTGCAAGCACCAATACCTTTACATTAAGCCTTTTATCTATTACGTGTTCCATTTTTTATTCAATTTATTTTAATTTAATCTGATCTTACGATCTTGAAATTTTGATCATTAATGATTTTTGTGTCTGAATCGTTTGATAATTCAATCTGGTTGAACAGTTGATTTGATCTGACGAATTAGAGGTCCCGCAGATGAATTGACCTAAGTGTTCGGGCAAGTTCATACATGAGAACGCTTCCGGGCAGAACGCCCGAAAAATCTATAAAAAAATTGAAAATGGCTATATAATTATCTCCCTCAGAAGGTAAACAAACTTGTTGTTACTATAGGAGAATGTAAGAATTTGTCTCTCACCAAGGCTTAGTACCGAGTGGGCAAAGACCCTTTTTAATGAATTTTCGCGAATTTCAGAGTATTGAAGAGTTTTGCCAAGCCTTATATTAACACCAGATCTGCTCCATGGTGAGCTGCTTCGGGCAGTAACACCGGGAAGCGAAACGGTCCCATCATGAACAATCGCCATGAAGGGAGAGGCTTGAGGCATTGAGAAGGAAAATGCATAATCAAAAGCCTCTTCTTTGGATTCAGTTTGTTGTTCAGAAGAGCTTTTGTGTTCGGGTTGAGCTGAGACTGAGAGGTTATCAGTACCAATGACGGTTGAGCTTAGAAGCAAAACAGAGCACAATACAGCGGTTAAAAGCGCTGTAAACCAAATTTTTACTATTTCTCTGACGTTTTCCAATTCTCTTTCAACTCTCTTGTGGCGCAAAGATACTTATTGTTTTGTAGGTATTCTATTATGCAATATTTCCTTAACAACTACCCCTAACAACAACAAGATAAGTATGCCTGAGGCAATTCTTGAGTAGAGTTCACCTTTGGTGAAGGATTCTGGTTTGAAATCAAACTCTACAGTGTGGCTTCCTGCAGGGAGTTTAAGACCCCTTAGGGTGTAATTTGCTCTGAAAATTGGCACCTCCTCTCCATCGACAAAGGCTCTCCAGCCCGCCGGGTAGTAAATTTCACTGAACAGGGCAACTCTGCTGCTGTTGGAATTGTACTGATAGGTAAGCTTATTTGGAGAGTATGCAGTGAGTACAATCATCTCATCACTGGCCAAAGTATCCTTTGAATAACCCTCAATCAGTGAGGCATAGCTGTTATTGACCACCGCATTGAATTTTATGTCAAACGGTTCGTCAGCCTCGGCAGGGTTTAGCATCTTTATTTCACGGGTGTTTGTCTCCACAATTTTTACATCTGTCACAAACCATGCATTGCCCATGGCGTTTGTATTGATAAGCGGTGGGCTCTCTGCTGATATTACAATATATCTGGTATTGAGCATATTCAGAACAGAGTAATTTCCTAAACTGCTTTGCGCCTCATCAATTGTGCGACTCTCCTTTAAATCGGTTGCAATTTGCTGCATCTCACGGTAGAGGTGGTTATCTATCATATCCTGATATCTCTGCAATTTTGCAGGGCTGTAACCGCCTATTGTTTTGTGGTGGTAGCTAATGTGTGAGTCGTTGAAAGGGCTCTCAATACTTAGGTCAAGAACTCTGTAATTAGGGTCTTTATCCTGAAGAATCAGCTTATCAACGGTTCTGAGTGTATACTGATTTTCAAAATCACGCCTCTTTACAAAATGGTCATCATTGAGGTACCTCTTTCCAACCACCCACAAATCTGCAACAAAAATCAGGGCAATAATACCAAAAACCAATCCCTGCTTAATTTTGCCCTTGAAGCCAAACCATATTACCGTGGCGCCGGCCAGAATGAACATAAGTGAACGGAATGCATCTGCCCTGAGCAGATCCATTCTGTCGTTGATCAATGGTTCATGAAGTGCCTGCGGAAGTCGAGCATCACCCGCAGATGTGAATGATCCTGCAAGTGACGGGATGATTGCAAACACCAGCGAAAGGCCGGCGGTTATCGCAAGCGAAATTGCAAATGCCTTTTTTAGCCTCTTTTGGTCATACTCTTTTTTAAGAATCCTGTCAAGCACAATAATTGCCAATAACGGGATGGTTATCTGGAGAATCACCAGCACCATTGAAACCGTTCTGAATTTACTGTAGAGAGGAATGTATTTAAAGAAAAACTCTGTAACAAGCAGCAGATTAGACCCCCACGAAAGCATCACGGCCAACAGGGAGACGCCGGCCACCCACCACCTGAGCGGACCTTTTATGAGAATAAGCCCAAGGACAAAAAGAAACAATGAGAGAGCCCCCATATACATAGGGCCTGCAGTGAATGGCTGAGGTCCCCAATAGAGTGGAAGTTGCTTGATTACCTGTTCGGCTCCCGAATATCCTCCAGATTTTAGAGCCTGGTAGGTGTGTGATTTTCTTGACAACTCCCCGCCTGACGAACCGCCGTTAAAGTTTGGTATCAAGATATTAGGCATCTCTTCGGGACTGTATGACCAGTTGGTAGCATAGGAGATATCCAGCCCCTTTTGATCTTTACCCTCCTCCTGGGCCAGCTCTGAGCCTCCCCTCATTGTGAATTTTGAGTACTCATACGTAGGCCACAAATGGTTAACGTTGGAGGCTATGCCCAGAAGCCCGGCAACAAGAAGCATTGCAGAGACAGATATGAATTTTTTAAAATACCCCTCTTTAATTGCCGAATAGAGTTGGGCGATTGCCAGAGCAAGTATTATCATGGCCAGATAGTAGGTAATCTGAGGGTGGTTGGCCTTAATCTGAAAACTAAGGGCAAATGCAAAGAGGACAGATCCAAGAAGCGCCTTTTTATTGTACGCATATACAACAGCAGCCACTACCCACGGCATAAAGGCAATCGCCACCATCTTTGAGTTGTGCCCAACCTGAATTATCTGCAGATTGTACGAGCAAAATGTAACGGCAAAGGCCCCGATAGCCGAAAGCCAGGGGTTAATCCCAAATGCAAGAAACATCAGAAAGGCTCCTGCCAGACTTATCAGAAGGTAAGCCGGTGGCCTTGTTCCAGAAATCTTGTTTATCAGTTTGTAAAAATAGTCGGTGTAATCACCATCGTAAATAACAGAGATTGTTGTTGCCGGCATACCCGAAAACATTGAGTTTGTCCAAAGTGCGGGATCCTCATCGGGATTGGCCTTGTTGTACTCAATTATCTCATTTGCCATGCCCCTCCATGCGGCAATGTCACTCTGATTTACAACCTTGTTCTGCAACACCTGAGGTGTAAAGAGGTATGCCGTCACTGCAAATAGCAGCACAGGTATCAAATATTGCCTGTATCTCTTTAAAAACTCCTTCATATCACCATTAATTTATTGTCCTGCTGTAATTTCATCAAGTATCCGTGCAATCTGCCCGGTTAAATTTTTTCTTGAATATTTGTCAATATGAGCCCCTTTTATGTTCGGAGAGCCATCTTTATAAAGCTTGTACGCCTCGTCAATCCACTCCACAACACCTCTTTTATCCTCAAAATCAAACATTTTGCCCGCACCGCTCTCCTCAAGGGCAATATCCATATCACCCCCCTTTGGACCAAAGCCAAGAATAGCTCTGCCGGCGGCGAGATACTCAAAAAATTTCCCGGTCATTATTCCCTTCGATTCGGGCTCACGGCCGCCCGAAAGCAACAAAATCCGGGCCCTTCTTTGCCACAAAATCACCTGATTATGCGGCATATAATCCATCAAAATCAAATTATCCCTAAGTCCGTTTTTATAGATATCTTCCAGGATTGACTTGTCAATGTTTCCTATAAGTCTGAGTCTAAGGTCTCTTGCAAAGATCTTGCTCTTCTTTGCCCTCTCTCCCAACACCCTCCACAAAACAGACGGATTTTGAGTTTGAACAAAGAGGCCTGTATAGGTGAGGGTAAAATTAATTTCCGCTTCAGGCTCTCTCCCTTTAAAATCATCCTGATCAAATCCGTTTGTAACCACAAAAACCCTCTCCTGCCCCAACTCTTTAAGTTCGGAGGCAATAGTGTTTGTAACTGTAACAACAGCATTGGCACCTCTTACAACACTCCTCTCTAACTTCTCGTGAACACCCTTAACGTAAGGGGTGTGCCTCAAGTATTTAAAGTTGTATATTTTTGTCCAAGGATCTCTGAAATCGGCCAGCCACGGAATTCCGGTAGCAAGGGAAACCTTTTGGGCAATCAGGTGCATTGAGTGGGGAGGTCCGGTACTTATAATTGCATCAACCGGATTCTCCAGAAGGTGTTTTTTAAGAAATTTAACAGAGGGTAAAACCCACAAAACTTTAGGATCGGGGATGAAAACATTGCTTCTGATAAAGAGAGACAGCCTCTCCTTAAGCGAGACCCCAAAAGAGCCGGAGCCCGGACTGCTGATAAATCCAGGCTTGATTGCCCCCTTTTTCTTTCCTGTAAAGAGCCTGTAAAGGGAATATGGCTCAGTAATTTTCCTCTTTATAACCTCCACCCCTGCAGGTATTTCACTGCACAGCGACCTGTCCTCCGCCATAAACTCAGGGTTTTCGGGGGTATAGATCACCGGTTCGTAACCAAACTCCCTGAGGTACTTGGTAAACTTAAGCCACCTCTGCACACCGGAACCTCCAAAGGGAGGCCAGTAATAGGTTATGATGAGTACTCTCTTCAATTTTGCAAAACAGAATTGAATATTCTATTTGATATAAATATCGTACAGCGCCCTTATAACATCACCCTGAATAACAGTAAACCCATCTTTGTAAACAGGGTCGCAACCATTTGTCATCATTACAAAGCCGAATTTTTTATTTGGCTCAAAGAACATCGCACTGTAAAGACCGTATGCCGAACCTGTGTGACCAACCATCATTTCGCCCGGGATTAGGTTTCCCGCATGTCTTAAGGCAAGGCAGTAGCTGTTTAATTCACCGGTCTCAATAACAGGAGTCTGCATCAGTTTTGCACTCTCCTCAGAAATAACTCTCACACCATTTTCTCCCACACCGTAGTTCATGTGCATTATCATATAGCGAGCAAGATCGTAGGCAGAAGTTTTCATTCCTCCTGTAGGCGAGAAGAGAGGAGTGCTGTATCCCATAACATAGCCCGAATCAATATCTTTAGCTCTGCTAAGGTAGGCGGCAGGCTGAGCTTTAAACACCCTCTCTGCCCCCTTGGTTGTGTCAACAGGCTCTTTGCTGTAAAGCGGAACATATCTCGCAACATCAAGTGAATCAACATTAAAGCTTGCTATTAGACCAAGCGGATTGATAATTGTCTCCTTTATCAGGTTATCAAAGCGAACACCGGAATACTTTTCGATAACTGCTCCAAGTGTGTTGAAACCAAGGTTGCAATACTCATATTTTGAACCGGGCTCGTAGTCGTTATAACTCTTTGCATAGTCGGGATTCTTTTCAGGGTTAATGACATCAAGCCTAAAGTAACCACCTGCATCATTCATGCTTGAGGTGTGCGAAAGCAAAAGCTTAACGGTTATGGGAACATCGGGATATTTTGGGTTTCTTACAGTAAAGCCCACAAGGTTGCTTACATCGTCATCCAGTCCAAATAGCCCCTTCTCAACAAGAGTCATAAGAGCAGTAGTGGTGAAAGACTTTGAAATTGAGGCGATTCTAAAAATATCCTCCTTTACAAGCGGAGTCTGCTCTTCAAGGTTTTTGTACCCGAAAGAGTTGCTGTAAATAATCTTTCCGTCCTTAACAACGGCAACTGCAAGACCAATTGTGCCGGTGCTATCCATAATTTTACCAATCTGCTCCTCTACCTGTCTCTCTTTTGACTGAAAACTGCAGGCTGTCACTATTGTAGCGACAGTAATAAATGCAGCAATGTTTCGGAAAATTTTCTGTTTTTTCATATTAGGTTAAATTTAGGGGACATTTTACAAAGATAGGGTTTTGAAACAAAATATATCTATTTTTGTAGGAATGAACTCCGGTAAAAAAATAGCAGAGACCCCTTTAATGAAGCAGTATCTGGCCATAAAGGCCAAGTACCCTGATGCCGTTTTACTGTTTCGTGTGGGCGACTTTTACGAGACCTTTAGCGAGGATGCAATCATTGCCTCCAAAGTACTTGGTATTGTACTCACCAAAAGGGCCAACGGAGCCGCCTCTCACGTAGAACTGGCAGGCTTTCCCCACCACTCAATTGACAGCTATCTTCCCAAACTGGTAAGAGCCGGTTATAAAGTTGCCATCTGCGACCAGCTGGAGGATCCTAAACTCACCAAAACAATTGTAAAAAGAGGCATAACCGAGTTGGTTACACCCGGAGTTGCGTACAACGATCAGCTTCTTTCAAACAACGAGAACAACTACCTCTGCGCAGTAAGCTTCCGGGGAGAGAGCGGAGGAGTTGCTTTTCTTGATATATCAACCGGCACCTTTCGTGTTGCTGCCGGCTCACTTGAATACATTGAGCTTCTGCTTGCAAGCCTGTCTCCAAAGGAGGTTCTTGTAGAGAGGTCGTTCCGAAAAGGGTTTGAGGAGAGGTTTGGCAAAGATTACTATATAACCACCATGGACGAATGGGCCTTTGTTCAGGAGGCCTCATACGAAAAGCTTAAGGAGCATTTTGGCACAACATCACTAAAGGGCTTTGGAGTTGAGGAGATGCCGTTGGCGGTTACGGCAGCCGGGGCGATTCTCTTCTATCTTGAACTGACCCGCCACGAAGGTCTTGGCCATTTATGCTCTATCTCCAGAATTGACGAGGGAGAGTACGTGTGGATAGACAAATTCACATTCAGAAACCTGGAGGTGTTCGGGAGCTACCGGGAGGAGGCCGTATCGCTTTTCAAGACCATTGAGAGATGCGCAAACCCCATGGGTTCGAGAGCTCTCAGGAACTGGCTGGCAATGCCTTTGAAAGATATTAATCAACTGAACATAAGGCACAGTATTGTTGAAAAGCTATTCAATGACAACCATTTGATGGATTCCCTAAGGGCATTACTGCATGAGACGGGAGATCTGGAAAGGGTTGTTTCAAAGGCAGCCGCCGGAAGAATTACTCCCCGCGAAATGACAATGCTCAGGCGGGGTCTACAGCAGATTAATCCAATCCGGGAGCTGTGCATCAATTCAGAATCTACACACCTCAAATTGTTTGCAGAGTCACTTGACAACTGTCCCAAACTGATGGAGAGACTCACTGCAGAGCTACTTCCCGACCCCGCCGGCCTTATCGGAAAAGGAGATGTAATTTCGCCGGGGGTAAATCAGGAGTTGGATTCGCTGCGGGACATAGCACGACACGGCAAGCAGATATTGGCATCCATTCAGGAGAGAGAGACTCAACGCACAGGAATTTCATCGTTAAAAATAAGCTACAACAATGTGTTCGGCTACTATCTCGAAGTAAGAAACACACACAAAGATAAGGTCCCGCAGGATTGGATCAGAAAACAAACACTTGTGAGCGCCGAAAGGTACATAACCCAGGAACTCAAAGAGTACGAAGAGAAGATCCTGGGCGCAGAGGAGAAGATACTCGTTCTGGAACAGACTCTTTTCAACAACTTAATTGCAGCCATACAGCAAAACATTCCTGCCATACAGCAAAATGCGGCCATACTTGCCCGACTGGACTGCCTTGCAGGCTTTGCTCTTGTATCAAAGGAGAACAACTATTGCCGCCCACAGTTAAATACCGGCACTGCCATTGACATCAAAAACGGAAGGCACCCGGTAATCGAAAAACTTATGCCTCCGGGAGAGGAGTATGTGGCAAACGATATATACCTCGACAACGATAACCAACAGATTATAATACTCACCGGACCAAACATGGCCGGAAAAAGCGCCCTTCTAAGACAAACAGCCCTCATCGTACTTATGGCGCAGGCAGGGTGTTTCGTTCCGGCAGAGAGTGCTTCAATGGGTATTGTTGATAAGATTTTTACCCGTGTAGGGGCATCTGACAACATTAGCCGCGGAGAGAGTACCTTCATGACAGAGATGCTCGAAACATCTACAATTTTGCACAATCTCTCAACAAGATCACTAATTTTGCTCGACGAAATTGGCAGAGGAACAAGCACATACGACGGAATGTCAATAGCCTGGGCAATTGTAGAGTATATACACGAACACCCTGAATATAAGGCAAAAACCCTCTTTGCGACCCACTATCACGAGCTGAACGACCTGGAAGGGAAGTTTCCGAGAGTAAAAAATTGGCACATTTCTGTAAAAGAGGTCGGTAAAAACATTATATTTCTGCGAAAATTGTGCAGAGGAGGGGTTGAGCACAGTTTTGGAATTCATGTGGCCAGGATGGCAGGTATGCCGCAGGAGGTAGTCAACAGAGCCGGCAGAATTTTAAAGCAGCTGGAGAGCTCGGGAGCAACCGAGGGCAAAAAGGGTAAAAGGGCAACAATAAATGAGGAGGCAGTTCAACTCTCTTTCTTTAAACTTGACGACCCTCTTTTAATAGATTTAAGAGACGAATTGCGAGATATGGATATTAACACACTCTCACCGCTTGACGCATTTGATAAATTAAGAAACTTAAAAAAGAGATTGGGTCTTTAAGGAGGATATATGGTAAGTTATTACAGAAGAATCCAAATGATTTTCAAACTGATGATGGAGAGCATCAAATTTGCTTTCGGATCATTAAAAGGAGACAAGTTCAGAACCTTTTTATCGCTGTTTGGTGTAACCATAGGTATTTTCTCCATTGTTACCGTTTTTACCGCCATTGACGCGCTGCAGAGCAACGTCGAGAGAGGGCTCAACAGCTTTGGCACTACAACCGTTTACGTGCAGGAGTTCCCCTTTGCGCCCGAAGAGGGTGAGGAGTACAAATGGTGGGAGTTTCGCACAAGGCCCACACCAAAATACGAAGAGTACCTATTTTTGAAATCAAACTCCAAAACCCTCGAATCTGTTGCTTTTGTAACCTTTACAAACCTCTCCGTAAAATACCGCAGAAATACCTTTACCGGAGGTTTTGTAACAGCCCCTACCTTCGAATGGGATAAGGTTGCAAATGTGGAGATAGATAACGGACGATACTTTTCAATGTCAGAGACACAGTCCTCTGTTCCTGTGGCAATTATTGGATACGAAGTTGCAGAGACACTCTTTAAGGGAGAAGATCCCATTAACAAAATCATAAAACTGGGTAACAGCAACACAAGGGTAATTGGTGTTATGAGAAAGGCAGGCGAAAGCATTGTCAACATATTCGATACCGACAACTCTGTATTGGTTCCATACAGTTATGCCGGCACTCTCTTCAATGTAAAACGCTCCTCTGCAATGATCTGCCTTAAACCTCAGGATAATGTATCCCGAGACGAATTTATTCAAGAGATGAGGCAGTTGATGAGGGCAGTAAGAAGGCTCAAGCCAAAGCAAAAAGATAATTTCGCCCTTAACGAAATGACATTCCTTCTAAACTCAACAAAAGAAATTTTTGGAGGAATAAACCTCGCCGGATGGATAATCGGAGGATTCTCAATACTGATTGGAGGTTTCGGAATTGCAAACATTATGTTTGTGTCGGTAAAAGAGCGCACAAACCTCATTGGTATCCAGAAAGCACTCGGAGCAAAAAAATATACAATCCTTACACAGTTTCTGGCCGAAGCCGCTGCTCTGGCACTAGCCGGAGGTGCGGTAGGAATATTGTTCGTCTCACTTCTTGTGCTGGCAGTTGGAAGTAATGAATCCTTCCCTATGCAGCTTAGTGCATACAACATTATCAGAGGACTGATGATCTCCTCTGTTATTGGAATTGTTTCGGGATTTCTTCCTGCATATACAGCAGCAAATCTCAACCCTGTAGATGCGATAAACTCTAAGTAGTGTGAGTCTTCTTTCAGGTAGTTTGGGCCTCTTTGAGTGAGTTAACAATTAACG
Organism: Bacteroidales bacterium; assembly: GCA_030695025.1. GTDB lineage: Bacteria > Bacteroidota > Bacteroidia > Bacteroidales > UBA932 > Bact-08. Next base: position 100,778 of record JAUYTX010000024.1, read on the forward strand.
TAAGCTCAACAAACTCCTCAACAGAGAGCTGCTCAGGCCTTTTAGCAAAGAGATAACTCTCAGGTAATACTAAACCACCGATAAGCGGCTTGAGAGAGTTTCTTATGGTCTTGCGCCTTTGGTTGAAAGAGGTCTTTATTACAGCCTTGAAAAGAGCCTCATCACACCCCAAAGACTCTCTTGAATTTCTCTTCAGTCTGATAACTGCCGATTTTACCTTAGGTGGCGGAATAAACTCATTCTCATCAACAGTAAAAAGATACTCAATTGAATACCATGCCTGTAGCAAAACAGATAGTATGCCGTAAGCCTTTTTGCCCGGAGGAGATGCCAATCTTTCGGCCACCTCTTTCTGCACCATTCCCACAACCTGCGGAACCCTCCCTTTATAGTCAAGAACCTTGAAGAATATTTGAGAAGATATATTGTATGGGAAATTCCCTATCACGATAAACTCCTCCTTAAAGATATCTTCAAGCTTCATCCTTAGAAAGTCAGCCTCATAAAGAGAACTCTCCAGAGCCGGGTAGTGAACTTTAAGATATTCAACCGACTCAGAATCAATCTCTACCAGTTTTAGATTAATGACCGGTTCGTTGGCAAGAAATTGAGTAAGAACGCCGGTTCCGGGGCCAACCTCAATTACATCAATCTTGTCATTTTGATTATAATCCGAAAGTACCAGCGAATCCACAATGCGCTTCGCAATTTTGGGGTCTTTTAGAAAATGTTGACCCAACGACTTTTTTGCCCTTACATACATTGTGCAAAGGTATAAAAATAAATCAGCAGCCTCACCGGAAGATGGTCACTTATTCCTCCGTTATATCGAGGCCCGATATATGTCCTCTTAGGCTTAAATCCCGTAAAAGCCTTGTCTCTCTCAAGTAAATAGGATGCATTAAAAATTGAAAAATTAGAAGGCTCGGTATAGACCGGTTCATCTTTGTTAAGTAAATTTTCCGAAACAAGAATCTGATCTATAAGTTCCCAAACACCTCTATACTTGATTGTACCCTGTTTATCTGAATGAAAACGGCCGGCAAGATTGACCAGTCTGCTCAACAATTTCATGGGTTCAGAATCGGGAGTATCGTTAAAATCCCCAGCCACAATAATATTTGCCATGCTGTTAACATCAAGAATAGAGTCGCATACTCTTTTCAACGCATAAGCTGCAGCCTCCCTGGCCGGCCGAGACAATTTCTCTCCCCCGAATTTTGATGGCCAGTGATTTATGAAAATATGCAGCGTGTCAAGGTTATCAACCACCCCCCTGGCATAAAGAATATCTCGTGTTGTTCTTGCAGTATCAGGTAAAACCACCCTGATAAAATCGGTTGAGAGCACCCTGAACAGATCCCTCCTGTAAAGCAAAGCAACATCAATTCCCCTGCTGTCCGGCGAATCTTTGTGTATAATCCAGTACCTGCCAAAACTCAAAGGAGAGTCGTAGATGAGAGAGTTTAACACATATCTGTTCTCAATCTCTGCCACACCAACAAACAGAGGAAAACTTCCCTCTCCCATGTCCATAATTGTCTTGGCAATTGCATCTCTCTTGGCAACAAACCTCCTTCTCCCCCACCTCATCTTTCCAAATGCAGAAAACTCCTGTAAAGCACCTCCTATTTCTGATTGATGACTCTCTTTTTCTGGTTGAGCACTCACTATGTCCGATTTTGTATCAAAAAAGTTTTCAAGATTCCAGAAGACAAAATAACTGCCCCGAAACCCTCCATAACCGGCTGAACTATCTCTTTGCTGCCCGGATAGTACGGTAAACAAAAGAGTAATTGCTGCTGTTGTCAATAAAAATCGTTTCGTTTTCACATTAAAGAGAGTTTAAGTTTCGGAGAAAAAACGCCGGAGAGAATTGTTGTTTCTAACAGGGTAAAAATAATATTCAACCAGAAAATAAAGGTATATCCATCATCACAATTATCTGATATTAAGCACACTTTATACGATTTTAGAATTATCTCCCTTTTTTTGTTAATTTCGCACCCTCAAATAATAATTTTATACAAAATGGCACTTCAATGCGGAATAGTAGGGCTCCCAAATGTTGGTAAATCGACCCTTTTTAATTGTATCAGCTCAGGTAAAGCCCAATCTGCAAACTTCCCCTTTTGCACCATCGAACCAAACATAGGATCTACAATTGTCCCTGACGAAAGACTTCAGGTACTGGAAAAACTTGTAAAACCCCAAAGGGTTGTTCCTGCGACAGTAGAGATTGTAGACATTGCCGGGCTCGTTAAGGGTGCCAGCAAAGGAGAGGGTCTGGGAAATCAGTTTCTTGGAAACATCCGTGAGACCGACGCCATTTTACATGTACTCCGTTGCTTTGATGACCCAAATATTGTGCATGTTGACGGATCTGTTAATCCGGTAAGGGACAAAGAGATTATTGATACCGAACTGCAGATTAAAGATCTTGACACTGTTGAGAGCCGCATTTCCAAAGTGCACAAACAGGCACAAACAGGTGGTGACAAAAACGCAAAGAGGATGTACGAAATTCTGGTTAAGATTAAGGATGCTCTTGTTCAGGGAAAATCTGCAAGAACCGTAATTTTTGACAATGCCGAAGATGCAAAAATGGCAAAGGAGCTCTTCCTTCTCACGAATAAACCTGTTATGTATGTCTGCAATGTAGATGAGGCATCTGCAAAGAGTGGCAATAAATACGTAGAGATGGTTAAGGAGGCAATTAAGGATGAAGATGCTCAGTTGCTGGTAGTGGCAGCTAAAATTGAGTCAGAAATTGCAGAACTCGAAAGCTTTGAAGAGAGGGAGATGTTTCTCTCAGAACTTGGACTTGATTCATCCGGAGTTTCTCGACTTATCCGCTCAGCTTATGCCCTTTTGAACCTGGAAACCTACTTTACAGCAGGGGTACAGGAGGTTCGCGCCTGGACATTTGTAAAAGGAATTAAAGCCCCTCAGTCTGCAGGAATCATCCATACAGATTTTGAAAAGGGTTTTATCCGTGCTGAAGTTATCAAATACGATGACTACGTTAAGTATGGCAGCGAAGCCGCCTGTAAAGAGGCCGGTAAAATGGCCGTAGAGGGCAAAGAGTACGTTGTTCAGGATGGCGACATCATGCACTTCCGCTTTAATGTCTGATCATACAACGCTTTAGATTAAAAAATAAGAAATATTCAGGTCGTTTTCCGGCCTGATTTTTTTATGCTCAAACTTTCGTAACTACTAATAATTACTAGTGGTTTTAGCGATTTGCAGGAGTGTAATTATTCAGCATATCAGCATTTTGTGAACTTAAAGTGAGCAAATATGTCAGAAATTTTTATTATTTTTGGTATAATATCTATCAGTAAGCACATTGAGCAGGTTTTCTATTTACAAAATTTGATTCTATTGCGAATATTACAAGAAAATGCATAAATTAAATATTCATATAGTGAGGAAGTTAATGCTTCTAATTGTTTCATTAACCCTTTCAATAACATTATCAATTGCTCTTCTAATTCTCATAGCAACTCCACTTGCATCATTTGCCCAGGATGTAAATGGGATGAAACTGGCCGAGGATAAGCATTATTAAAGCGTTCCGTATAGGTTTATTGGAAAGAAAGTGACGATGCTATACCCTCAAAATGAAGTGGAGATTTATTATCGTTATGAAAGAATAGCTCTACATCAATGAAACCGACAGCTCTACGGAAACACAACGGAGTATTGAGTTTTTCTGCACGTGCAGGTAAAGAGAGGCTCAACAACGCCTGCAGGCGCGCAATTCAATATGGAGACTTCGGATACCAGACAATAAAAACAATCCTTGAAAAGGGACTAGATTTTAACAATGAAGTTCTATGGCATGGCTAAGGCAGATGGTCCTAGTAACGTGAGATCCCAAAGATAGAAAGGCAGGACCTCTTAGAAAAAACAGAAAAATATATTTGATGAAGATCTTGAAAACGAGTAAAAATTTATAAGTTTGTATAAAAGCAAATTAGCCCTGGAAATTGTTGTTTTTATGAGAGATCCCGGAGAGTGGTCAATTTAAAACAGCAGGGGTGGTCAATTTAGCCAGCATATGCAGATAATCTCAAAAAATCATTGGAAAGGGACTGTGAAACCTTTCCTGATAAAGAATTAAAATTTTTCAAACTGGTCTTTGATTTAATTTTAGAAATTAAAGCACAATAATGCTTTAACTAACAATTGGAGCGAAACTTACATTTGATAAGAATACAACATATGGAACCCGAGACAAACCGCATAGAATACAAACAGCATCTTACAGATGATTTAGAAAAGGAAGCCATTGCTTTTCTAAACTATCAGGAGGGAGGTGTCATATACATTGGAATCCACAAATCTGGAACAGTAGTTGGGGTTTCTGATATTGATGGCGATATGCTCAAAATTAAAGACCGTTTGAAAAACAACATTATGCCTTCTTGTATGGGACTGTTCGATGTTGTAGTAGAGAATATCGAATCGAAAGACGTGATTAAAATCACTCTTGCCAGTGGAACGGAAAAGCCGTACTATATCAAAAAACTTGGTATGTCAGAAAAAGGTACATTTATCCGTGTTGGAACGGCAGCCGAACCGATGCCAGTAAGGGTGATAGAATCTCTGTTTGCGAAACGCACTCGAAATTCTATAGGTAAAATCAAGTCGCCGAATCAGAATCTAACATTTGAACAGCTTAAGATTTACTATGAAGGCGTAAACAAAACGCTGAATCAACAATTTTCGGCTAATCTCGAATTGCTTACTGCAGATGGACAATATAACTATGTTGCTTACCTATTGGCTGATATAAATGGGATTTCTATAAAGCTCGCAAAATATGATGGACTTGATAGGGTTGATTTAATGGAAAACAACGAATATGGGTATTGTTCATTAGTAAAAGCCACAAAACAAGTATTAGATAAGATTGAAGTTGAAAATAAGACGCTTGCAAAGATTACTCCCAAAGAGCGGGAAGAGAAAAGGCTTTGGAATCCTGTTGCTTTACGTGAAGCTGTAATCAACGCAATGGTTCATAACGATTATACTTCGGAAGTTCCTCCAAAATTTGAGTTCTTTGATGATAGAATTGAGATTACTTCATTTGGAAGTCTCCCGCAAGGAATGACAGAAAAAGAATTCTTTGAGGGTTATTCTGTCCCTCGTAATAAAGAACTAATGCGAGTATTTCGGGATTTGGAACTGGTTGAACATTTAGGATCTGGCGTTCCTCGTATTTTAAAAAGCTATGGAAAAGAGTGTTTTAAGTTTACCGAGAACTTTCTACGAATGACTTTCCCTGGATCCGAGCAAGTTACCGAGCAAGTTACCGAGCAAGTCAAAGAACTAGTTAATGTATTGGATAAAGAAATGGATAGGCAAGAAATTCAGGATAAATTAGGACTTGCTCATAGAGAAAATTTTCGATCCAACTATCTAAAGCCCGCATTAGAACAAGGTTTTGTTGAAATGACTATACCTGATAAGCCTAATAGCAGTTTGCAAAAATATCGCTTGACTATATTAGGGAAGCAACTGAAAGGGAAACTGTGAAAATCCTTTTGCTAAGCCAAACAAAATCAGTATCTTTGCCCCATCGTTAAAGCGATTGTAAACTCTTCTTTTTGTACCCGAATTTCTCGTGGACAAATCGTGGACAACGACAAAAAAGTATAAGTTAAAGTACCGATAATACAATGGGTTAAAGGAACGAGTCAGTTCCGTCAACATTAAAATGAATAATTTTCTTGGAGAATGAAACTGGCCGAGACTTATAAGTATAGCAATATTTAAAAATAAGTTATGAAAAACCCTCATTTACCTTTCTATTTTTTGTGGGTAATCTTTGCCTTAATTAGCTGCAATAGGCTTGAAAATGAAACAATCCAAACAATTACACCATTAAAAGCCACAACTTTTACCGATGATTTTTCATTATTTGTGGAGACATTAATCTTTATCCCGGTACAAAGTAGCTCTGGAGATATTATATCTGTGGTATCTAAGATCTTAATTGATAATAATGATAACTTTATTTTAAAAGACGAAATCCTAGGCATTCAAGTTATTGATGAAACCGGAAAATATATCGGAAGTATCGGCAATAAAGGGCGCGGACCAGGCGAATATACCGATATTACTGATATGTGCATAACCCCAGATGGTGAGTACATCTGGCTCCTCTATTCAAGTGGTGTATCAAAATATAAAATAGGTGACGGCAAGTTTGTTTTAAAGATAAATTTAGAACAAGTTAATTACGACGCAATATGTGCGTCCGATAACGGGGGCTTTTACCTGTTCTCTTCAAATCCTCCTGACGAATCAAACTTTGAAGAGCATTTCTATGCCCTTACTCAATTTGACAGCAATGGAGAGAAAATTAAAGAGTTCTTGCCCAGGAAAGACTATGTATTTACACAAGGTATATTTACTCAGTCTTATGACAAATCAACAATTATGAGACCTCAGGAGGGTGACAATATTGCTTATAAAATCGGAAAAGAGATCATTCCATTTTTAAAAATTGATTTTCAAAACCACACAATTCCGCATAAGTATATTTTCAAGGATGGTGGCGATTTGTTTGAGGGGATGAAAAATTATCTATTTTCGGATTACTATAAGCTCCCAATACATATACATGACACAAAGGAACATATCTATTTTTCTTGTATTGGCCCGAGTGCTTTGCAGAACGATTTTGTTTTATCTAAGAATACCAATAAAGGGTTCCGATGGGCTTATGAAAGAAGCGACAGAGACCCTCTATTTATTATGGCCTCAGATTCAAACTATTTTTATTCAGTAATATACCGCGACAAAGGTGTTGTTAAAGAGGCAGTATCAAAAACAACAAATCTCAAAGACTATGTTTTACACAAAATGAGTCAGCTTCCAGACTCAGACAATGATGTTTTTATTATTAAATTGAAGTTTTGTAATATTTGATATTCATAATGCTCATTCAATTTTTCGTTCAACATATTTCTCATACCAAATTCTGAGTTAATTTGTCATTTCAAAAGGCAAATGATTTCTAATCCGAACATTTATTTGGATTATTATTTCTATTTATTATCAAATACCCACATATCGTTACATTGTTAAATTGGAGCAAGTTGCATTTCCGGCAAAAAATCTTTTGTGTTTTTTTTACAAAAACCTCCCCAAAGTTTGGTTAAATGTCAAAAATATACATACATTTGCACCCGAATTGGTATCGATACACCAGCAGGTGTGTTGATTAAAAGGGAACCGGGTGTGAATCCCGGACAGGCCCGCTGCTGTGAAGCACGTGAACGTTCCAAAAAAATCTGCGACCACTGGTCATAACGGCCGGGAAGGTTTAGGAATGAGTGTGTTAGTCAGAAGACCTGCCAATTCAAGTAAATGTCAGTTAGCCCCGTGGATCGGGTTGAATGGCAACCTAAAAGTTAAACTTCGAAAAATAGTCGCCCTTGACTTGGGCGGGATGTGAAAACATGCGAAACCGGCATTTTTGCCGGAGTGTAATTGCTTTGCCTGAACCGAAACACGAAACTGAATATTAAACACATACCATTATGATGACAAAAGAGCAGTATATCGAAAGCCTCAGGAAGATGAATCTTAAGGTTTACCTTATGGGCGAACTAATAGACAACCCCGTTGATCATCCAATGATTAAACCGTCTATGAATTCTGTTGCAATGACCTACGAGCTTGCCGAAATGCCGGAATACCGTGAGCTTATGACCGCAACATCTAACCTCACCGGTAAAACCATAAATCGTTTTTGCCACCTGCATCAGAGTACAGACGACCTTGTAAAAAAGGTTAAGATGCAACGCCTCTTAGGGCAGAAGACTGCTGCCTGTTTTCAACGCTGCGTAGGAATGGATGCCTTTAATGCCATCTACTCTACTACATATGAGATCGACAAAAAGCACGGCACAGAATATCACAAGCGATTTACTGACTATCTGAAATTTGTACAGGAGAACGACCTTACGGTTGACGGTGCGATGACAGATCCTAAAGGAGATCGCGGCCTCTCTCCGTCAAAGCAGGCAGATCCCGACCAATATCTTCGGATTGTAAAGGTTTTGCCGGAAGGAATTGTGGTGAGAGGTGCAAAAGCTCACCAGACAGGTGCCGTTAACTCGCATGAACACCTTATTATGCCTACAGTTGCAATGAAGGAGGAGGATGCGGATTATGCAGTCGCTTTTGCTGTTCCATCTGATGCAGAAGGGGTTGTTATGATCTACGGAAGGCAATCTTGTGATACCCGCAAAATGGAGCCGGGTGCAGACATCGACCTGGGAAATCCCCGCTTTGGTGGTCATGAGGCTCTTGTCATTTTCAACGACGTTTTTGTTCCTAATGAGCGCATCTTCATGTGCCGTGAGTATGATTTTGCAGGCATGATGGTTGAAAGGTTCGCAGGTTACCACCGCCAGTCATACGGTGGGTGTAAGGTTGGCGTTGGCGATGTACTGATTGGTGCTTCAGCAGTAGCTGCCGATTACAATGGAGCTGCCAAAGCAAGCCACATCAAAGACAAGCTGATTGAGATGACTCACCTGAATGAAACCCTGTATGCCTGCGGTATAGCATGTTCGGCAGAGGGAGAGTCGATGCCTGCAGGCAACTATATTGTTAACCTGTTGCTTGCCAATGTCTGCAAACAGAATATCACCCGTATGCCTTACGAGATAGCCCGCCTTGCAGAAGATATCGCGGGAGGTCTTATGGTTACAATGCCTTCGGAACAGGATTTTCGCAGTTCAGAGGTGGGACCATACATCGAGAAGTACCTTGTTGGAGTTGCAGGGGTTTCAACGGAAAATCGTATGCGCATCCTGCGCCTTATCGAAAACATTACACTTGGTACTGCAGCTGTCGGCTACCGCACAGAGTCGATGCATGGAGCAGGCTCTCCTCAGGCTCAGCGCGTGATGATTGCCAGACAAGGTGATATTGAGGGTAAAAAACTTCTTGCAAAAGAAATTGCCAGAATAAATGAGGAGCAGAATGGCTAACAGTTTATTTGTACAAACCACATTTAGTGAGAGAGTTGAGCGCGCTGTAAATGAGTATATCCGCCCTTCATTACAACTGCACCAGGGAGATATATGTGTCAGAGATGTACGTGACGGAGAGGTGTGGGTAGAGTTAAACGGAGCTTGCAAAGGTTGTCCTTCAGCACAGATAACAATGGATGAGACAGTGAAGCAAACTCTTACTGAAATACTTGGCAACGAGCTTAAAGCCGTTCATCTTGTAAACGAAGTGGACGAAGATCTGCTCAATTTCGCCAGAAATTTGCTTAACAAAAACAAATAGCTGATGAACTGGAAAGAACAATATAAAGACAGGATAACTACAGCTGCCGATGCGGTTGGAGTGATAAAAGATTCCGATTATATCGTCTGTTCGCACGCTGCAGCTAACCCTCAGGTTATCATGCGAGAATTAGTTGCACAAAAAGAGAGATTCCGTAACCTCCACATCTATCATATGCTTCCTCTCGGTTACGGGGATTATCTTCTGCCCGAAAATGCAGAACATTTTCACCACATCACA
>JAUYTX010000027.1 GCA_030695025.1 Bacteroidales bacterium
AGAGTTCTTCACAAATTTAATGACATCACTAGGTGTTCCTCAATCAGATATTTACTCACTGACCCAGGCATCAAGGGGAATTTTTGATCTTAGAAAGATTAAAATAGGAAACAGCTACAAAGCTTTTTTCACAAAGGACGAAGATCGCAGGCTTGCATACCTTGTTTATGAAGACACAAAAACATCTTTCGTAACATTTGGAGTACACGATTCAATTGTAGTAAAGGTTTCGGAGCGAGCGATTGAGAGCAGATTAAAAATGGCAGCGGTAACAATAAACTCATCTCTTTGGAACGACGTTGTAAGGGCAGGTTATAATCCTCTTCTTGCTTTGAGGTTATCTGACATTTATGCCTGGTCTATAGACTTTTTCGGACTTAGAAAAGGGGACTCATTTGTGGTTGTGTACGAAGAGTTATATGTTGGCGATAAGTTTGTTGATATTGGTACAATACGTGGAGCATCTTTTACTCATGCAGGCAGAGAGTATGAAGCATATCGTTTCATCCAAGATGAAGTTGCCCAGTACTGGAACGAAAAGGGAGAAAATCTGCGGAAAGCATTTCTTAAGGCACCTTTGAGTTTTTCACGTATTTCGTCAGGATTTTCATATGCACGCCGGCACCCGGTAACCAGAATTGTAAGGCCCCATACCGGAGTTGATTATGCAGCGCCAAGGGGAACTCCGGTAATGAGCATCGGTGACGGAGTTGTAATTCAGAAAAGTTATGCAGGTGGAGGCGGAAACACCGTCAGAATTAAACACAATTCAACTTATACAACAGCTTATCTGCATCTTCACAACTATGCAAAAGGGCTAGCTGTAGGGAAAAGAGTGAGACAGGGAGAGGTTATTGGCTATGTTGGAAGCACCGGTCTGTCAACCGGCCCGCATCTTGACTTTAGAGTATGGAAGAACGGAAAAGCGATTAATCCTCTCACCATGGAGGCACCTCCGGCCGATCCGATTAAAAAGTCTAGTGCAGAGTCATTCAAAGAGACCATTTCAAGAGTTATGTTGCAGAGAGACTCACTAATCTCAGTTGGTTATATTGACTCACTGATTCTTAAATTGGGAAAGAGATAATATGGTATTATCTTTGCCGTGTAATTTATTAAAAACATGGCGGACGAAAAGATAATATTTTCAATGAACGGCGTCGGTAAAATACTGCCGACCAACAATAAAGCAATTCTTAAAGACATTTACCTCTCCTTTTTTTACGGAGCCAAGATTGGTATTATAGGTCTTAACGGATCTGGTAAATCAACTTTGCTCAAAATTATTGCAGGGGTTGAAAAATCGATACAGGGTGATGTAGTATGGGCACCGGGTTATACCGTAGGTTACCTGGAGCAGGAGCCTGTACTGGATGAAAGTAAAACGGTGCTCGATATAGTGAAAGAGGGAGCACACGAAATAGTTGATCTTCTAAAGCAATATGAGGAGGTAAATGCAAAATTTGCTGAGCCCATGGATGATGACGAGATGGCTAAGCTTATTGATCTACAGGGCGAGTTAACAGACAAAATTGAACATCTCAACGGTTGGGACATTGACTCAAAACTGGAGAAGGCAATGGATGCTCTTCAGTGCCCGGAACCTGATGCTCTGGTTAAACACCTGAGCGGAGGGGAGAAACGCAGAATTGCGCTTTGCAGGCTTCTGCTTAAAGAACCGGATGTTCTCTTGCTTGATGAGCCAACCAACCACCTTGATACCGAGAGTATTCAGTGGCTTGAGGCGCACTTGCAGCAGTACAAGGGAACTGTAATCGCAGTAACCCACGACCGTTACTTCCTTGATAATGTTGCCGGATGGATACTTGAACTGGACAGGGGAGAGGGAATTCCATGGAAGGGAAACTATACTTCATGGCTGGAGCAAAAATCTACAAGACTGGCACAGGAGGAGAAGCAGGAGAGTAAAAGAAGAAAGACTCTTGAACGCGAGCTGGAGTGGGTAAGAATGGCTCCAAAGGCTCGTCAGGCTAAGTCAAAGGCACGACTCTCTGCATACGAAAAGCTCCTCAGCGAAGATGGAAGGGCAAAAGAGGAGAGGCTTGAGATGTTTATTCCCAACGGACCAAGACTGGGTGATAAAGTTATAGAGGCGACCAATGTGGTAAAAGGTTTTGGAGACAGAATCCTGTTTGAGAATATGAACTTTAAGCTCCCTCCTGCAGGAATTGTAGGTGTTATCGGGCCAAACGGAGCAGGAAAGACAACTCTTTTCAGACTTATAATGGGAATTGATAATGCTGATTCCGGAAACTTTACGGTTGGAGAGACAGTTAAGATTGCATATGTAGATCAGCAGCACAGACTTATTGACCCGGACAAGACGGTTTATGAAACAATATCTCAGAACTCCGAATTTGTCAAGCTTGGGAATAAAGAGGTAAATGCCAGGGCATATGTTTCGAGATTCAATTTTTCCGGAGCAGATCAGGAGAAGATGTGTGGCATTCTGTCGGGTGGTGAGAGAAACCGACTTCACCTTGCCCTTACTCTAAAAGAGGAGGCAAATGTTTTACTTCTTGATGAGCCTACCAATGATGTGGATGTTAACACAATAAGGGCGCTTGAAGAGGGTCTGGAAAATTTTGCGGGTTGTGCGGTGATTATATCACACGACAGATGGTTTCTGGATAGAATTGCAACCCACATACTTGCATTTGAGGGAGATTCAAAAACCTATTTCTTTGAGGGAAGTTACTCAGAATACGAAGAGAATAAGAAGAGAAGACTGGGCGATATCACTCCAAAGAGATTTAAATACAAAAAACTAACACGCTAAATATGTCTGTCAGCGAGCTCAATCCACCGCTCTCCGTTGGTTTCAAGCTCCTGAATCACCTCTGCATACCTAGCTGAGGTTTTGAGCAGATTATCAGACAATAGTGTACCCGAATTAAGAGCAGTCTCAAGGCTGCTCTTTTCATTTTCAAGACTTGCTATCAATTTTTCGAGAGTCTCCAGCTCCTTTTTCTCCTTAAATGTCAGCTTTACCTTACCACCCGGTTCAGGCAAACTTCTCTGATTCTCCCTTGATGTGATATCGTCTCTCACTGCCCGCTCTCTTTGAACCTCCTGTCTCTCAAGGTCACGAATCATCTCTCTGTATTCTGAATATTTGCCCACATAATCCTTGATAACGCCATTGCCCTCAAAGACAAACAGATGCTGAGCTATTTTATCAAGAAAATATCTGTCGTGGGTCACCACGATCACACAGCCGGTAAATGAGTCAAGGTACTCTTCAAGAACATTAAGACTCATAATGTCAAGGTCGTTTGTGGGCTCGTCAAGTATCAAAAAATTGGGACTTTTCATTAGAACAGTTACAAGATAAAGTCTGCGTCTTTCACCTCCGCTCAATGTGCCGATTTTATTGTATTGCATGTTATGCGGGAAGAGAAAACGGTTCAGAAACGAGGCAACTGGAATGGTGTTTCCGTCAGACAGAGTAATAACCTCCGCAAATTTTCTCACCGCGTCAATTACTGTCTCTTCCGGATCAAACTCAAGACCCTTTTGTCTGTAATATCCAAAAACAATTGTCTCTCCCAGCTCTCTCTCACCGGAATTCTGTTTAATTGCTCCGGTTAAAACTTCAAGAAAAGTTGTTTTACCAACTCCGTTTGGCCCTACAAGACCAATTTTCTCACCCCTGGCAAAATTGTATGTAAAACTGTCAATTGTTTTATAGTCACCAAAGGAGTGTGATAACTTTTTGCAGTGAATTATCTTTTTACCAAGGCGTGATGTTGCCACATCTATGCTTATGTTCTTCTCGCGAGTAACCCTCTCTGCCCTATCTTTGAGCTCATAAAATGCATTTATCCTGTACTTTGCCTTTGTTGCTCTTGCCTGTGGCATTCTGCGCATCCATTCAAGTTCTCCTTTAAGAAGATTTTTAGCCCGGTCTGTTTCGGTGTTATAATTCTCAATTCTCTGCTCTCTCTTCTCCAGAAAATAGGAGTAGTTGCCGTTATAGGTGTACAAAGAGCCATTTTCGAGTTCAATAATTTTGTTGCAAACCCTGTCAAGAAAATATCTGTCGTGAGTAACCATAAGAATTGTTGCCTTGCCCCTTTTAAGGTACTCTTCGAGATATTCGGTAATGTCAAGATCCAGATGGTTTGTAGGCTCATCAAGAAGAATCAGATCAGATTCGGCAATCATCATTTTGGCTAGGGCAACTCTCTTTCTCTGACCACCCGAAAGCTCACCCATTTTGTTGTTAAGGCCCTCTATCTTAAGCCCTGTAAGAATCTGTTTTATACGCAACTCATACTGCCAGCCGTTTAGATGATCCATATCGTGAATAGCATCCTGCAGCTCTTTCTGAGTTCCGGAAAGCAAGGCTTTTTCGTAGCGGGCAACTGCGGCAGAAGTCTCATCAGAAGAGATATACACCTCTTGAAAAACAGTCCTTTCGGGATTGAATTCCGGCTCTTGCTCCAACCATGCGATACCTGTGTTTGAAAAGAGCTTCACGCTGCCACCTCTGTCCGAGGTATCTTTTCCTGCAAGTATCTTTAATAGAGAACTTTTACCACTCCCATTGGGAGCAATCAAAGCCACCTTTTCACCCTCATTTATATTAAGATCCAGATTCTCAAAAAGAACCTTTGTTCCGTAACTCTTGGATAGTTTTTCTGCCTGTAGTACTGATGCCATTTTGCAAAGGTAAGCAGCGCCCCGCTCTGCACCAAACGAGCTCACCTAAATGTCTCGATTATTTTCAAAATATACTTTATTTAACTGTTATAAGAGCGGAATAATGCTAGTAATTGGTTAGTTAAGAAAAATTTTCTGAGAGTTGTAAACATTATATAAATGTTTGCCGATCGTTGTGTTTACGCCTGTTTTGAGCAGCTTTGTAACACGTAATTATCTACTAATCATTAAATTTTGAACTTTTTATTAGCAAATTTTTCAGATATTTTTATTATGTTTGAGGAAATATCTGGGATTAAACACTATATGCCTCTCTGCTAATGTAACTGATATATAAATTTTAAGTCTTCGTGAATGAAATATAGTAATGAGAATATATTTTTGATTGCAGCGACATCATTAGTAATGTTGCTGCTTCTCTCATGTGGCAGACATTCAAATGTTGCAATTGTTCGGATCACTCCGAAGCTTGTTGATACAGCCGAAGTCGAAAATCCTTGTTTTACATCAATGTCATTAAAACTTGATAACAGCTATCTATTTTGTATTACAAATTGTGCGTATAAATATATATGGCTTGTTGATGCTAATACTTTGGAAATTGCAAAGCAGTTTGGTAATAAGGGCTTAGCAAGAGCAGAGTTTGAAATGCCAATTGAGTTAAAATTATCACACGAAATAGATTCTTCGGTAACGCTTTACGAATTAAACCTACAAAGAATTAAAAGAATTAATCTGACCAATGTTTTCTCTTCAAATTTTAACGAGTGGGATGCAATAACAGACAGTGTAGCCGATAAAGCACTCTTTGGTATTTGTGATGATATTTCTGTGATTTCAGATTCAATTCTGTTGGGTCAAAAACAAGCAAATGGTGATTATCAAATATTTAGCTACAATACTTACTCTAAACAAATCACAGTTATTGATCAATATAAGGCATTTGACTGGAAACCCCTCAAGTCAAGCATTTTCCTTTTTAACAGATGTAATGTTATATCCAGCTACAAAGAGAAAAGATATGCAATTATTTTTAAATACATTAATTCAGTATCATTCTACGACCTTAATAACAATCTTATTAAGCATAATTCTTTTGACCAAGTAATACCGCCCGAGACTTACGAAGAGTACAACATCATGACTCAGTCGTCGAATTATTTTAACTATTATTACGCCACAGATAATTTCTTGTTTGTTTCCAAATTAATAAATAACTCAGATAGATCTGAAATATTCTGTTTTGATTGGAATGGAAATTTGTTAAAAATACTTGATATGGATCATAAGGTTTTATTATTTGCTGTGAACGAGCAGACACAAGAGCTCTTCACTCTTCCATATGCCACAAGTGGAAGTACAATTAAGATTTCTAAGTTCACTTACTGATTATTATGAAAAAACCAGAATTATATTAATTTATGAAAAAAGTACTTTTAATTGCCACCATGCTGGTGGTTGCCGGCAATCTCTTGTCACAGGAATATTATACCGCAAAATGGGAAAAATGTCAGCCTAAACAGGCAATGTATGCCCTCTTTAGTCCTGAGTCGGACAGCAGTAATTTGCACCTGGTTAAAGTAATGGCAAAGGGTAAATTCACAGGGAGTGAAGGTTATTTTGCCACCAATGACAAGAAGAACGGCAATCTGATAATGTTTGCAAAAGGGATGAACAGAATACTATACAATGCAACTATAATTAATGGTTTAAGGCAGGGACCGTCAAGAGTGTTCAGAGCAGACGGGACTGTTATAGGAATACAGCAATTTGCAGAGGGCAAACAACATGGGGTAAGTGAGTACTATTTCAAAAGTGGTAAGAGATCTGCAGCAATAGAGTATAAAGATGGTAAGAAAATCAAAGAGGAGTACTGGGACGAAGACGGCACTGTTGTAACAGACAAGTCAGGAGTGACCCAAAAGCCGCTGTTCAGAGGCAAGCCTGTGGAGTCGGAGTTTGTCTTTTGGGTTTCACGGAACCTCACCTATCCGGAGAGTTGCAGAGATGCAAGGATAGAGGGAGAGGTTCAGCTAAGATTTACAATAACAGAAGAGGGCCGTCTGACTGACATAGAAGTCATCAGCAGCCCTCATCCGGATTTGTCGGCAGAGGCGGTCTCAGTTGTAAGCAATTCTCCTCTCTGGAACCCTGCCAGAATGTATAATCAGACTGTAAGCGTAGTATATAATTTCCCGATAATATTCAAACTGCAGGAGGCATACAGAAGAGCTTACTGATTTAAATTTCAATTTTTACGGGTTTAACCATATTTGCAGGGTCAAGAATCTTGTCCATCTGCTCTTTTGTGAGCAAACCCGTTTCAAGAACAAGTTTGTAAACACTCTTTCCTGACTGGAGAGCCTCTTTTGCAATTTCGCTACTCTTTTCATAGCCGATAAATGGCTTAAGGGCAGTTACAATTCCTATTGAGTTCTCTACCATATTGCGACAATGCTCCGGATTGGCCTTAATGCCATCTATGCACTCTACGCGTAGGGTATTAAGAGCTCTGATCATCCAGTCGCTTGACTCTACAATGCTCTGAACCATAACAGGCTCCATTACATTCAGTTCAAGTTGGGCAGCCTCTGAGGCCATACAAACTGCAGCCTCGTTGCTTATGATTTTAAAGCACACCTGATTAACAACTTCAGGAATTACAGGGTTTACTTTACCCGGCATGATAGAAGATCCCGGCTGTTTTGGTGGGAGGCTGATCTCTGCAATACCTGTTCTTGGTCCTGAAGAGAGTATTCTCAGGTCATTGCAAATTTTTGATAACCGAATTGCTATCATTTTCAGAGCTGAGGCGTATGAAACCATGCAAGAGGTATCGTGTGTGGCCTCTATCAGATTGCTTGCAAGTTTTATGTCCCAACCTGTGATTTGCCTTATGTTTTTGATGCACTCTTCGGCATACCCGGGCTCGGCAGTAATTCCTGTTCCAATAGCTGTTGCTCCCATGTTTATTTCGAGGAATTCGGTAGCAGACCTTTCAAGCCTCTCCAGCTCATGCTTCATTGCTGAGGCATATGCACCAAAGCTTTGTCCAAGTGTCATAGGAACAGCATCCTGAAGTTGAGTTCTACCCATCTTTATAATGCCGGCAAACTCTTTTTCCTTTCTTTCAAATGATTGAATCAGGCTCTCCATTGCATCCCTTACATGAAAGTGGGTGAGGTAGAGCCCTATATGCATTGCACTTGGATAGGCATCGTTTGTTGACTGTGCCATATTTACATGGTCGTTAGGGCTGCAGAACTGATACTGACCGCGCTCTTTACCCATTATCTCAAGTGCCCTGTTTGCAATTACTTCGTTTGCATTCATGTTAACGCTTGTTCCTGCTCCACCCTGCACCATATCTATCGGGAAGTGTTCAAGGTGTTGTCCATCCATAAGCTCTTTACAGGCAGCAACAACAGCACTTTTAATTTGATCGTTTACAAGGCCAAGTTTATGGTTTGCCAGAATGGCCCCCATCTTGACAATGCCAAGAGCTTTAGTAAATTCGGGGTATTCAGAGAGATAGTCCCTGCTTATGTCAAAATTCTCTACGCATCTTAAAGTCTGAATTCCGAAAAGTGCCTCAACCGGTACCTCTTTTTCTCCCAGTAAATCATGCTCGGTGCGTGTCTTTCCGCTAACTTCAAATTGAAATCTTCCCATCTCCTTATTAATTTAAAAATGTGCGGCAAAGGTAATAAATCGAAATGAAATAAGCTACTTTTGCTTACAAATTGCAATAATCAGAGATTCAGACTCTTGAGATTTGAATAAATACCCGGAATCAGGCGAAGAATTTATTTACCTTTTTCAAGGCAGATGGAAGGGCAAATACCACAACACGGTCATATGGTTTTATCTCGCTGTCACCAAGGGCAATAAAACTGTTGTTTCCCCTTATTACACCTCCGATAATAGCATCTTTAGGGAAACCTATGTTGCGAACTTTATCCTTTGTGATAACGCTGTTTGGGTTTACGATAAACTCCAGAATTTCGGCATCAGAACCGTTGAGACATTTAATTGACTGAACTTTGTTTGATAGGGTAAAGCGGAAAATACGGCTTGCTGTAATCAGTTTTTTATTGATTACGGCATCAACTCCCATTCCCTCGGCCAATTTGATATAATCGATATTTTCTACCTCGGCAATTGTTTTGGCAACACCCATCTTCTTTGCCATTACACATGACAGAATGTTTGTCTCCGAACTACTTGTTACGGCCACAAATGCATCAAAATCATTGACATCCTCTTCAATTAAAAGATCTGTGTTACGGGCGTCGCCGTTAATGACAAGTGTTTTTGAGAGCCTTTCATTCAAAACATCACATCGTTCACGTCTCTTTTCAATCAGCTTAATATAGTCAATACTACCCTCAAGTTTTTTTGCTACCATCTCTCCGATTCTTCCTCCGCCTACAATCATAAGTCGTTTGACATCTATGTTGTTCTTGCCTGAGTAACTCATAACTTCCTGTACGCCTGATCTTTTTGAAATTACAAATACCAGATCGTGCATCTTAAACCGTGTAGAACTTCTTGGAATTATTGTCTGTCCTTCACGAGATATTGCCACAGCGCGATACTCAAGTTCTCCTTCTGATGTGTAATCTGCAAGAGTTTTGTCAATAAGCGGGGCGCCATCGTCAAGTCTGAAAACAATAAGTTGTAGTTTTCCTCCGGAGAAGTCCATGAATTCAGATGTTCCTGTCTGTTTAAGAAGGTCTGTTATTTCATGGGAAGCAATCTTTTCGGGGTAAAATAGGAGATCAATACCCATCTCTGTAAAGAGGAGTTTGTTCTCGTTCTGAAGATACTCGTCGTTGTTGATTCTCGCAGTAACCTTTGCGCTTCCCATCTTTTTGGCAAGGAGCGCACTTATTATGTTTACATCCTGTTCCTGAGAGGGGCTTACTGCAATAAAGAGATCTGCCTTGGCAGCTCCGGCGTAGGCAAGAGTTTTGATTGAGGTTGGAGAGCCAAATACAGTAATTACATCTGAGCTCTCAGCAACTCGATTTAACCTTGACTCTTCGTTATCGATTATAGTAAGGTCATGATACTCGTTGCTGAGCATTTTTGCCAGGTGACTGCCTACTTCGCCTGCTCCGGCAATAATTATTTTCATTTCAGACTATATTAATACTCCTCCTCGTTAAAGAAGAAGTCCTCTTTGCTTGGGTAATCAGGCCAGATATCCTCAATGCTGTCATACACCTCTCCATCATCCTCAAGGTCTTCGAGATTTTCAATTACTTCCAACGGTGCACCTGAGCGGGTTGCATAATCTATCAACTCCTCTTTAGTTGCCGGCCAAGGAGCATCTTCAAGTTTAGATGCCAGTTCTAATGTCCAATACATAGTGCAAAGAATTAATTTTTAAGTACTTACAATTAAATACTAAAATAGTGTGCGAAGATAATGAATAATTTTTAATATACAAGATTATTGATACCAGAAATCGTCGGGAACATCATTTACCATTGCTAAGTATCTGGCGTACACATACAGATAATCAGAGAGTCTGTTGAGATATTTTATTGCACTCTCTACTCTGGGTTCCGATATCAGAGCTATTGAAGATCTTTCAGCACGACGGCATACAGTTCTTGCAATATGACACTCGGCAGATACCCTTGGCTTTCCCGGAAGTATAAAGGCATTTTGAGCAGGAAGTTCAGCTGTCATAAGGTCAATTTGCTCTTCAAGAAATTCTATTTCAGATGTTTCCAGGCATTTTATCTTTTGTGATTGCTCTGCATCTGAGGCAAAATGAGCAGCAATAAGCATTAGGTTTGCCTGAATTCTGCGGAGGTTTTCGTGATATGGAGCTCCTTGGGCATCTGCTCTTAGCAAGGCAATATGTGAAATCAATTCGTCAACATTACCGTAGGCATTCACCTTTGGGTCATCTTTGCTGACCCTTGTCCCGCCAACAAGAGATGTCTTCCCTTTATCGCCGGTTTTAGTATATACTTTCATGATTTTAGCTCTCTTTAATCGGCTGACTGTTCAGCTCGTCAGATTCAACAATTCCATCCCTTAGGCGGATAATTCTTCTGGCATGTTTGGCAATATCCTCTTCATGAGTTACTACAATAATGGTGTTTCCCATATTGTAGATATCATCAAAGAGCTTCATTATATCTTTTGAGGTCTTAGAGTCGAGGTTGCCTGTTGGTTCATCGGCAAGAATAATTGATGGTTTGTTAACCAGAGCTCTTGCAACGGCAACTCTTTGGCGTTGACCTCCTGATAGTTCGTTTGGTTTGTGGTGGCTCCTGTCTGTGAGATCAACGCTTGCCAGTGCCTCGTTTGCCCTTCTGTCTCTCTCTGCTTTGCCTGCACCGGAATATATAAGGGGCAGGGAGACATTGTCAAGTGCAGTATAACGCGGCAACAGATTGAAAGATTGGAAAACGAAACCTATCTCTTTGTTTCTCACCTCGGCAAGCTCTCCGTCATCCATTTTGGAGACATCTGTTCCGTTGAGAATGTAAGTACCCGCAGTGGGGCTGTCAAGGCAACCCAGAATATTCATCATGGTGGACTTTCCTGAGCCCGATGGACCCATGATTGCAACATACTCATTCTGGTTAATTACTATGTCCACTCCGTTTAAGGCTTTCACTTCCTGATTGCCAACAGTGTAGAACTTCTTGATTCCGTGAATCCTGATGATTTCTTTGCTCATCGTAATCTGTTTTAGAATGCAAATCTATAAAATAAAGAGGTTCGAAGGTCTATTTCTTACAAAACCGTAACCTATTGCCTTTTCAAACATATAGTTAACAGCCTCCTGACCCTTTGAACCAATATCCAGTGTAAAATCATTAACAAAAAGTGCAATGTGTTTGTTTATTACCTCTTCTTCGAGCTCTCTGGCATAACTGCATACATAATCTTTTGAAATACCAGGGTTATTAATTGCATATTGGATACTTCGGTGCAGAACCCTGTTTATCTTGTGGGCTAAACCCTCTTCCATACTCCTTAAGACTGCTATTCCCCCCAGTGGTATCGGGAGTTGGCTTATCTGCTGCCATTTTTCACCAAGATCTGCAATAAGCTTTAACCCCTTTTTTTGATATGTAAACCTCCCTTCGTGAATTAACACGCCTCCGGGAAATTGGCCGCTCAAAACCCTCTTTTCAATTTCGGAGAAGATCACCGGTGTTGTGTGCTTAATCTGAGGGTAAATGATTTTTAACAAAAGGGCAGCTGTGGTAAGCTCTCCGGGAATTGCTATATTGCTCTTTGCCAATAGTTCTGAGTCCAAAGAGCCATCTTCTTTCAAAAGGGAGTTGGTGTCACTTGTTACAAACAAGGGTCCGTTGTTATATCCCAGAGCGCTGCCTGAACGGAGCATAATATATTGTTGGGAAAAATGGAAATAGGCGTGGTAGCTCATTTTGCAAACATCATATTCTCCGCGGGATGCACCTTGATTAAGGTTTTCTACATCGGCCAGTGTTACCTCAAATGATAACCCCTCGCAATCAACCAAAGAGTGAACCATTGCATGAAATATGAATGTGTCATTCGGGCAGGGTGAATATGCAAGTTTCAGCTTCATTGAACAAGTGCCTCAAACATTGTTTTACAGGCATCTCTAAGAGAATCAAGTGCAAGCGGAATATTCCATTTTGACCGGTCTCTCTCTCCAACCTCATTGGATACTGACCTTAGCTCAAGAAACGGAACCTTTTCAAGAATACAAACATAGAAAAAGGCAGCACCCTCCATGCTCTCAATCTGTGGCTTAAAGTCCTTAACCAGCTGGGTTGTTTTTTCGGGCAGTCCGCTGACGGTCTGAACGGTAACTGCTGTGGCCTTTTTAAATTTCTTAAGGGCGCTCTCGAGCTCACTTTGCAATTTTGGTGAATGTAGGGCTCCTCCTTTATAGGGATGAGTATCGGCGTCAAGGATTTTATAATCAAAAAGAGTTTGAAATCCGCCAAAGGTTTCAAAGCCAAGGTCTCCAAAATACTCCTTGTCAATTCTTGCTACAGACCCTATAGGAAAGTCAGATGTAAAACTGCCAGCAATTCCAATATTTAGCACAAGATCAAATCTCTCTGAAGCTGTGTTTAGGATTTTGGTAAGACGGTAACTGGTAGATGTTGTTCCAATGCCGGTTAGCATGTATGTTACATCCAAACCATAGCTCTGTTTCTTTGATAATGAGTTAAATGCCTGTTTTGCGGTGATTATCTCTTCCTCTTCGGCTGCTGTAATCAGAATTCTCATTAGTATTTTTTTTGTAATATTGCACGAAATTAGACAATTATTATGGCATATACAAAGATAGAACAGTACGATGAGGAGACAACTCAGGAGCTGGCTAAAAATTATAAAAATGTGTTAGATCTGATTGGTGAGGATTCAGAAAGAGAGGGACTTGAGCTAACTCCTGTAAGGGTGGCACGTTCAATTCAATTTCTAACCCAGGGATACCAGATGGATGGAAAAGCTATCCTTAATTCGGCAAAATTCAAGGAGGAGTACCAACAGATTGTTCTGGTAAAAGATATTGAGCTTTATTCAATGTGCGAACACCATATGCTGCCATTTTACGGAAAGGCTCATGTGGCTTATATTCCAAACGGTTACATAACAGGCCTGAGTAAAATTGCCCGTGTGGTTGAGGCTTATGCAAGAAGACTTCAGGTTCAGGAGAGGCTTACTGTGCAAATAAGAGATTGTATCCAGGAGACACTCAATCCGCTCGGAGTTGCTGTTGTGATTGAAGCTTCTCATATGTGCATGCAAATAAGGGGTGTTCAAAAACTCCACTCAATAACAACAACTTCTGCCTTTACAGGTGCGTTTTTAAAAGATATGAGAACCAGAGAGGAGTTTCTGCATTTGATAGGTGTCTCATCACACTGAAAAATTTGAAAATTTATTGACTGTTATCTTTTAGACGACTCTTCCCTCGCTTTTGCAAGATCAATGGCCAGTGAGAAGTCAAACTGAAGTCCGCCGTTATATCTGTTTTTGACAGAGATTGAACCCTTGTGCAGTTGCACTGCGTTTCTTACAATTGAGAGTCCAAGTCCGCTTCCTCCGCTTTTTCTGCTACGGCCCTCTTCAACCCTGTAAAATCTTTCGAAGATTCTTCCGATATGATCTTCATTGACCCCTTTTCCGGTGTCATAATATGTGAAACGGGCCATGTTATCTGAGATTCCTGTCTGAAAAATATATATCTCAACTCCTTTACCGGCATGTTCTATCGAATTATCGATCAGATTTTTAAAAAGGGAATATATCAGCAGATAGTTTCCCTCAATTTCAAGCTCCCACTCAATATTTACAACAAACCTTATATTGTTCTCTTCAAGCTTATAAGAGAGATCGTTCTCAATCTCCGTAAGACATTTCCATACATTGATTTTCTCATATTCAAACTTATCTGCAGCCTCCTCAATTTTATTAAGAACAGCCATATCGCTGATAATTGCATTCAATCTCAATGTTTGGGCGTATGCGCGCTCAAGAAAAAATCTACTTTGCTCTTTGTCTATATTTTCCTGACTTAGTAATGTCTCAAGATAACCTCTGATTCCGGAAACCGGAGTTTTGAGTTCGTGGGCAATATTGTGAGTGAGCTCCTGTTTGTATTTTTTTGACATCTCTTGTTGCCGGAATGCATTGACTATCTTTTCTATAACCTCACCAAGTTCATCTTTCGGAAGCTCTACATCATCATAATTTTCATCACCATGCTGAACCCTGTTGATAAAATCCTTGAGCGCAGTAAATGGTTTGTTAACAGTTCTTATAATGTAAATAAGTACAGCAAGTGCCAAGAGAAAAACGACAACAATATATATCTGATAGGTCTTATCTGTTTTAATAACCGGAAGAATTGCAGTATTATATTCAAGAGCTGTTCGCAAGAAGAGGTCAGGGTATTTTTTTGCATAATAGAGGTACTCCTTGCCCAATGTTGCCGAAAATCTTAGTGAAGATCCGTAGCCTTGACTCTCAGCCTCAATTAGTTCGGGCCTGTTTAGGTGGTTATCCAGAATTGAATCTTTGTGCGATAAATTATCATAGACGACCCAGGCAGAGGTGTCTAGAATGGTGATTCTTAAATTGGCAGGAAGAAAAATGCTGATAGAGTCAATTAATGAGGAGAGGAACTCTTTATTATGCAATTTTTCGTTGTGAATATCATCAGGAAATTTTCGGATTACATGTGTTATATGGCTGTATATAAGATCAGTATAGGGGTGCATCTGGTAGGTGATGCGGTCAAGCTTAAGCTGCTGCTCTCTTTTAACCAAAATGTATGAGAACAGCATTCCGGTTGCAATCAATACAACAAGAAAGTAAAGAAGTATTTTGTATTTATAGCTTACCTTGAATTTACTCATCAGCTTTTTGATCTTCCTGCATATCGAAACAGTAGCCGTATCCCGAACGATTGGCAATTGCCGAACCGTATGGCTCGATTTTTTTTCGGAGTCTTGCAATGTGTACATCTACTGTTCTTTCAAGAACATAGGCCTCGTCACGCCAGATTGCATCCAGTATTTCTGCTCGTGAAAATATTTTATGAGGCTCATTTGCAAGCATGTATAGGATTTCAAACTCTTTTTTTGTCAGTCTTACAGCTTTGCCATCTATAGTAACCAGCTTGTTTGTTTTGTTGATCTGTAGCTTTTTGAAATCAATAAAATTGCTCTTTGGAGACTTTTCTCGTTTTTCCCTATTGAGATATCCTGAACTTCTGGCAAGGACGGCGTTTACCCTTGCAATAACCTCTTTAACTGAAAATGGCTTGGAAATATAGTCGTCTGCACCCAGGTTAAACCCCTTAAGTTTATCACTCTCCTGATCTTTGGCAGAGATGAATATAATTGGTATCTCCTTGCTGAAATCCTCTCTTACAAGCTCTGCAAGTTTAAAACCGGAAATTGCACCCATCATAACATCAAGCAAAAGAATGTCGTAATTGTTCTTTAGCTTGGAATATGCCTCTTCAGCCGAAAAGGCTACATCGGCAATAAACCCGGCGCTTTTAAGATTGAAGCTGAGGATTTCGCACAAATCCTCCTCGTCATCAACTATAAGTATTTTTTTCTTTTCCATATGACAAAGGTAAGCTATTGTAACAATCTGTTAACAAAGAGGGCTTTTTCGTAAAAATATCTTAATCTTTTTGTATTACTGTCGTAACATCGGATAGATACTTTTGTCATCGTAAATATAAATAATTATTGTGGTGAAATTATCATTAAAGATTACTGTAATATCAGTAGCCGTTTTTCTCTTAAATCTTAATCCCCTTTTTGCGCAGTCAAATTCAGTTCTTGAAGGTACCATTATTGACAAGGCAACAGGAGAGCCCGTAATTGGGGCAACAATTTTTTTCCCGGAATTAAAGAAGGGGGCAACTACCGATCTTGACGGGATATATAGGGTAAATAACCTGCCTTCAGGAAGACATCGTGCCGAAGTTGGAGGAATTAGCTATCAAACCATTGTTGTTGAAGATCTTGATATTCTCTCCGGTAAAAATCTCTTTGATGTGGCACTGGAGGTGTCGGCCAACTTACTAAACGAAATTACCGTTACCTCTGTCAGGAGAATGAACTCCGAAATTGCAGTAATTATGGCTGCGAGAACATCAAATGTGGTAATGAGTGGTATGTCGGGAAGAGAGATCAGTAAATCACAGGACAGAAATGCAGCTGAAGTAGTAAGAAGAATACCCGGAGTCTCGGTAATTGGAGACCGGTATATTATTATAAGGGGTTTGCCAAGCAGATACAATAATGTTTGGATAAATAACTCATCTGTACCCAGTACCGAGGCTGATTCCAGATCATTTTCGTTTGACATGCTCCCATCTTCTCAGCTGGAAAGCATAATGATTGTAAAATCTCAGTCAGCAGAAATTCCATCTGACTTTTCAGGAGGGTTTGTAAAAATTACAACAGGAAGCATGCCTGACAAGAACGAAATGAGTATATCATATGGAACAGGTATTAACACTGTCACACATTTTAATGATCAGTTGAGGACCAAATCAACTACAGCCGATTACTTTGGACTAAGCGGCAGAGAGAAAGGATTAAGGTCAGTTGTGCCCACCAGAATGGATAACAATAACTCAACTCAGGTAACAGAGATTACCAGAAACGGTTTCAGAGAGGAGTGGGGAGTGGTTAAGGGCAGTGCTTTGCCGGATCAAAGGTTTTCTATGATGTTCAATGGTGCCGGGAATCTTAAAAACGGGACAAAAACAGGCGTTATTGCTGCCCTTAATTACACAAGAAGTTCACAGAGCTATATTGATATGCTCAATGCAAGATTTGGTGTATATAATGTAGTATCGGATAATCCTGAGTTTATATATAATTATAAAGACAACCAGTACTCTGTTGATACCAGACTGGGGGCAATGGTCAATCTCTCCTTTTTAAAGGGATCAAACAAGCTGGAATTCAGAAATATTCTAAATATTATGGGCAAGAGCAGATATACCGAAAGAGAGGGGTGGCAGAATGTGAGCGCAAGGTATAATCAGCAGAAGCAGGAGTATCTCTATACAAACAGAACAACCTACACCGGTCAGATGGCTGGTAGCCATAGTGCCGGAAGAGGAGATATTGACTGGAATGTATCATACTCCTATGCAGGTATGGATCAGCCGGACAGAAAAATTATTAACAGAGAAGAGAACCTCATTTTCGGAGATGATTATTATGGAAAGATGGCTATTGATCAAAATGAGATTACCAGAGATTTTGTAAAGCTTAATGAGCACATTGTTTCACCGGCTGTGAATTTAAAATTGCCGTTCAACAGGAATGGAGTAATTCCAATAGAATTTAAAGCCGGAGTATATGGAGAGTATAAGAACAGAAGCTATACAAACAGGCAATTTTTATATAGGTATAACAGATATGGAGTTCCGGAGAACTTTGTTTACGGTAATGTGGTAAATGAGATTCTTCGTCCTGAAAACTACTCTGCTGACAAACTCTATATTTATGAAGACACAGATAACAGAAACAGCTATAAAGGAGAGAACTATAACGGAGCCGGGTACCTCTCGATGAAGGCCGTTAAAGATAAAATAACTCTATTGCTTGGACTGAGAGCCGAAGCGGGAAGTATTGTTCTTACAAGCTATGACAGGATATATGAGTTTTCAACAGTAAAAAAGAGTTATGACTTTTTTGATCTCTTCCCCTCTGTTAATGCATCATACAATATAAATAAAAAAGAGCTCTTTAGAGTTGCCTACGGAAAATCGGTCAACAGACAGGAGTTTAGAGAGCTATCCTCATCTGTCTATTACGATTTTACCCTCTTTTCGGATGTTAAGGGTAACCCAAATCTAAAACAGGCTACAATTCACAATTTAGATATTCGATATGAACGATACCCTTCCAACAGCGAATATGTAACACTTGCTCTGTTCTATAAGAAATTCAAAAACCCTATAGAGTGGACCTACCTGGATGCCGGTGGCTCATATACATATACTTTCGAGAATGCAAAAGAGGCCAATAACTGGGGATTTGAGGCAGACATAAAGAGATCTCTGGCATTTATCGGACTTAAAAATTTAAGTGCAGGACTTAATGCAGCCTATATCTTCAGCAAAGTTAAGTTTGATAGCGAACGTTCTCTCGAAAGAGACAGAGCCATGCAGGGACAATCACCCTATATAATAAACACATCGCTTTTCTATGACAATGACAAATCGGGCATCAGTGCAGCAATACTTTATAACAGAATAGGAAAGAGGATTGTAGGTATTGGTAGAGCAGATACAGGTTCGGGAGCTTCTGTTAATAACGATGTGCCGGACACATATGAGCTCTCAAGAGACATTATTGATATAACTGTTTCAAAAAGAATCGGGAAAAGTATGGAGCTAAAATTTGGAGCAAAAGACATTCTTAACCAGAAAATTGTATTTGAACAATACCCAAAATACTTAGATAATTCCGGAAACATACAGGAGAGAAATCAGGTATCAAAGAGTTTCAGACCCGGAGCCTCATATACGCTTGCTCTCCAGATTAAATTTTAACAACCAATCAACAAAACAAAACAATATGAAAACCAAAAAATTACTCATGTTCATTACTGCTCTTGCAGTA
>JAUYTX010000029.1 GCA_030695025.1 Bacteroidales bacterium
TTGAAACAAACAGCCAATTAAAGCTTGGAAAGATATTTTATGACCGTATCTTTTACGAAAACGGTATTTTCTACCTTATGGAGAGAGATCAGTCAACAATTCTCTTTGACAAGAATGGCAGGTATTTAAATAAGATAAGTAAACCCGGCAGGGGTCCTCGTGATGTTGCCATGTCGCTCGATGTAGATGTTGACCTTAACACCGGCAACATAGTGTTAATGGAAAAGCAGAGAATTCTCGAGTACTCCACTTCCGGCGAATTGGTTAAAACACTTCGCTTCCGGGATAATCCAATGCTTGCCAATTTACACCTAAACAGGTTTAAAAAAATCGGACAGAACTATTTTCTGCTGATGCTTGTGAATCAGAATATGAAATATTCACTCGTAATTCAGGATACTGTAAATGAAATAGTCTCAAAAATTTTGTATCCCGAAGAGGATTACGATATCTTCTGGGGAAAGCCCCCTCATGTAACCCAGCCTAATTTTTTTAAATATAAAGAGAGCGTGAGGATAATCAACGGGTACAGTAACTGCATACTGAGCATAGATAAAGATCATAACATAGACACTGCCTATTTTTTGAATTTTGGACAATACAAGGCTGATATAAGCAATCCGAAACATTTTTCATTTAATGCCCCGATTATCTGGCCAAGATATGAAATTCATGAAAGCGACAGCTACCTGTTTATGATTTATCATGTGGGTCCTCTCTCAGAAAATCCTGCTAAAATGGTGGGCAGAAGAGGGCCGTACGAATATCAGCACGAATGCTCTGTTTTTGACAAGAGGAGCGGTAAGTTTCAATTCCTTCACCAGCCTGAGATAAATTATCTGGGATTTGTGGAGGATTTTGAAGGCGGTCCGGCTGTCTGGCCAAAATATGTAAGTTCAGATGGATATCTGATAACCTATATGTATGCCCGCGATTTTAAAACCCACGCAGAGACTAATAAGGTCTCCGATAAATTCAAAAAGATTGCCAAAAGCATGAATGATACCGATAATCCGGTTATTGTGCGTGTTAAGCTTAAATAGAGGTAAAAGTGTTGTTAGAGGTTAAAGTGCCTGCTTAAGATTTTTTCTGGCAAGTGAAAGTGGTGCTAGAGTAGAAGGTCCGTTAATACATCCGCCGGGGCATGCCATTACCTCTACAAACTGTGCCTGTGGTCTCTTTATCATACTTTTAAGAAGGGCAATGTTCTGTTTGTTAAGGCCATCTATACTCAATGTTGAATATCTCTCACCGGTAGCGTGAGCAACAGCCTCCCTAACTCCTCCGGATTGAGCAAAACCGCGTCCCAGATGTGTGACTTCGGGATTGAGCGGTGCCTCTTCACATTCGCGTACATCAACTTTATAGGCAGCAAGAAATGCTCCAACCTCCTCAAAACTCATCACATAATCGACCTCCTGTAATGAGTCTGCCTCGTGTCGTTTAGCAAGGCATGGGCCAACAAAAACTACCTGTGCATCAGGATTTTTCTCTTTAACGCGACGTGCAGCATAAACCATGGGGCTTTGGGTGTGAGATACATACGGTTTAAATGCACGGGCGTGTTTTTCTACCCATTCTGTATAAGCAGGGCAGCATGATGATGTCATGAATGAATCTCCCTGACTTATCCGTTCAATAAGTTCTGCAGATTCATGGCGGGCGGTATCCTCAGCACCGAGGGCAACCTCAACAACCTCGTCGAATCCGATACGTTTCATTGCTGTAATTATCTGTCCCGGTGTTGCATCAAACTGCCCGAATATGGCAGGTGCTACAATGGCCACTATATGTACTCCGGGGCGTGATGCCATCTTGTGGATATCAACAATTTTTGACCTCTCCATTATTGCTCCGTAAGGGCAGGCCTGCATACAACGGCCGCAATAGATACACTTATCTTTGTCGATATTTTCGGTGCCATCGGCGTTTTTTTTGATAGCCTTTACCGGGCATGCATCCTCACAAGGAACAGGTGTGTAAATTATTGCATGATAAGGGCACACCTTCTGACATATTCCGCAGCTAACGCAATCCTCCTGAGTAATAATTGCTTTACCCTGTTTGAATGAAACAGCTCCCTTAGGGCAGTTCATAAGGCATGGACGCCCTTCACATCCGCGGCACATATTGGTAATGAAGTACTGAGATTGCATACATGCACTGCAAGCCTCATGGACAACAGAGAGAATTGACTCCTTTACATTCTTGTTGTCGAGCGAGCGTTGTGCGTATGAATCAAGGGAGATAAGGTCAATGTCTTCGTCTTTAATATCAAAGCCGAGAATTGATATTATTTTGTGTTTTATAATATAACGGTCTTTATGTACGCAGCAATCTATGTTGCGTTTTTCCCTGGGACGCATCTCAACGGGAATTTTCTTTATCTCTTCGACCAGTTTTTCCCGGATCAGGATTTTAACAAGGCGGATTAGTAGCTCCCGCTTTGCCAGCATCGCATAATTATCGTACAGCATCGCTCAAGGCCTCTTTTAAAATTTGCATTAAATTAGATTTACTTACTCCCGAAATTGTCTTCCCGTTAACTTGTATATAGGGTGGTTCTCCTACATCTGAGCACAGCCCCATACACGGCGAATAGCTGACCGAGATGCGTTTCATAATATCGTCAGGTAAAAGTTCAAGCACAGCTCGCAGTTCGGCTCCTCCCATGACATAACACATAGTTCCGGTGCAAATTTTCAGACTTATCTTTTCCATTCCCGTTTATTAAAAATTAATTGGATGTTTTTAGATATAACTAATGTCAACATCTTTCAGCCATTTGCTTTCAAGTAGTGATTTTATCTTTTTAACCACATTCCGCCTGATTTCCAGTTCGATGGGCAGTGTAGGATCCTGGTGCGCAATATTGATACGTGTTCCCACCAGAAAAGTTATCTTATCGCTGTCGGCTAGTAACCTTAGTAATTTCTCAGCCGGACCGTCTTTATTTTTGGATTCATACTCCTCTTCCGAGAGTATTCTCTCTACTTTGCTAAGTGTGAGAATCCCTTCGGTAATCAGGTCTACTCCATCCATTTTGGAAATAGGGGGAAGTTCCCTGTCGGAGGGACTTATGTCTGTACTTATAGAGCGGCCTGTCTCTCTGGAGATGATTTGTGCGGTTGTTCCGCCGCAAACGATCTTTCTGCCCTGGAAATCGCGGATGTAATTGCTCAGATAGCCATCATTCTTTTCATCATAGGGAGGACCTGTGCAAACTAAAAGATTGCGGGGTTTGCGCATGTAAATAACGCAGCAGCTTGTGTCATCTTTCAACACCGAATAATCGTTTTGCTCTGCCTTAATTACTATGCGGCGTGACAGGTCTTTGGCAGAGATGTCCGGACTTTTACTTACAATCATAGAGATATAATCTTTACTACCCTCCTCCCAGCCAAATGGCATATTCAGATTTCCCATTCCCGACTGGCTCACACCGTCGCTGAAAAAAATTATCCTGTCCTCCTTCTGCATTTTGAACTCAGATATAAGCAGATGAGTGTTATCAAGATCTTCGCGTTCTACCGGTATCTTTTTCTTCTGGATATTAACAAATTCTCCGTTTCGGAGCAGGTAAAAGGAGGGGGTTTCGTACTCGGCTATCCTTACTTTACCAAAGCAGTCTATTTCGCATAAGCAAAAAGTCGAATAACTGATTTTGCGTATTTCATCCTGTGGCAGAGTTTTGAGAACAGATGATGCGGAATCCATAATATCTTCATTCAGCAGCGAGAAGTTGAGCAACATTGAGGATGTAATTGTTGACAGAACGCTGGCTTTGATACCGCTTCCAAGTCCGTCAGACAATACGCTTATTACACGACCCTCCTCCTTAAACTTTTGAGACATAAAAGTATCTCCGCAAACGATATGCCCTACCTTGTTCTTCTGACAGCAATCGACCTCTATGAAATCACCGTTAACTCTCATGGAATAGCTCTTTATTTGCTGCCTCTTTCTGATCATAGGCCTCTATAATTGAGCGAAGCGTGGAGTCAGTGTAGGCGGCGTTTTCACCCAAAAGTCCTGCAACCTTCTGTACTGTGGTCATGTGATTACGAATAACCTCGCGTGCTTTCTCCAGAATCCACTCTTTCTTCACGCCTGGTTCATTCAGGCTTTGAAGAAGGCCAAAGACTTGCCTGTTTGGCTGGAGGTTATATATTGACAACAGCCATGTCTTGCCATTATCTGTGATTCTTCTCTCTCGCAACTCCTCTCCGGTAGCAAATGCGGTGCGGAAAAATGGCTCGAATGAGCACACTTTGTTAACTGAAGCCCCTGTCATGCCCGGCATCAGATCATATACAGACAATAAATCATCCCCCATATATGCCGCAAAATTTCTGTTCATATCCACAACCTTCAGGTCGGAGTTTACAAGAATTATTCCTGCAGGGATCTTCTGAAGCAACACAGTGGCTTTGTCGTGAGCAATCTTACGCATATATGATGCACACATGTTGTCTTCTGCTCTCCGGTTAAGCATCGCAACCGCAAAGTCGCGGCATGTATCGTAACCGCAACTACTGCAATTGAGCTCATCTTCGGCTGTTGTTTTGCCTACAGTTGCCAGAGCTGCTTTTATTTCAATCTCGGTATAATCTTGTGTGTTTTTCTGAAAGTCGCTGTTAAATTGAATGTTTAAATTGAGGTGAGAGAAGTCTTTATGTGAATCTCCTGTCTCGCATCTGCCAATTATATCATAACGCTTTCGTGCAATTGATACCGAATTGAGTTTTGCTGGTCCATTTACGCACCCTCCGCTGCATGCCAGCAGTTCGAGGAACATAGGGCCGGTGCACTCTTCGGGGTTGAGTTCGTTAAGCACATTTTTTATAACATCTATTCCCGAAAATGCCATATAATGTACCGGTTTCGACAACTTGTGCAAGCCTGCAAGCATACCCCCCTCAATCGGATATGCAGCACCAATTCGTGAGTTGTAGGGTACAAAAACGTCATCAGATTTATGCAAATCAGCCGTTATGGGAAGTTCCGCCTCTGAGTCCAGCCATGCGCTAAGATCTTTGAATGTAATGGCAACGTCAACAAGGTCTCCAAAATTGTCAGATTCTGTTTTTTTACCGATACACGGCCCCGCAAATATAACCTTGATATCCTCACCATATAACTCGCGCAAAATCATAGCATGGGCAATCATGGGAGAGACAATCGGTGTAATGTTTTCAACCAGAGAGGGTACATACTTACGTATATAGTCCACTATGACGGGGCAAGCCGAGGATATATGAATATTGTCCAATGACTCTCCGATATATTGCTCTGTTTTTGCAGATACCACCTCTGCTCCCAGTGCAGTCTCAGAGACTCCTGTGAATCCAAGTCGCTTGATTGCAGCAATAAGACTTGGTGTGTGAATGTCTCCGAATTCACTTACATAAGATGGGGCTAATGACAGATACACCTTTCCCGGATGCCTGCTTAGCGTAAATTTCGCCCTTGTAAGTCCGTCACGCACCTTCTTTGCACCGGTAGGACAGACCTGTGTACAGTGTCCGCAATATATACAACGCTCCTCAATTATCGAAGCCTTGTTTCCCTCTACCATTATGGCTTTTACCGGGCACTCCCGTATGCACTTGTAGCAGTCCTGACAATTCTCGGGCTCTGTATATATTGGTCTTAACATTTGAACTCCTCCTTCAATATTTTATAAAGCCGGGAAAGATTTACATTTTCGTACACCTTATCATCAATAACAATAACGGGACCTCTGCTGCACATATTTTCGCAGAGGCGCCCGGTAAATGTTAGTTCGGCTTCCAATGAGTTTTCCTGGATAAATTGCTTTAAAACCTTAACATTAGCACTATTTCCACGACTGAAACATGAACTGCCCAAACATATTTTAATGTTGCGTTTTTGCATTACAAATGGTTGTTAAAGAAGTGGAGCTATCTTTTTAGCCTCTCGGTGAGCAAAGGGACAATTTTCTTCACGTCTCCTACAATTCCGAGGTCGGAAGATTGAAAGATGGGCGCGTATTTGTCTTTGTTAATGGCTATTATATAGTCTGACTCCTCCA
The DNA here is from genome assembly GCA_030695025.1 of Bacteroidales bacterium. GTDB lineage: Bacteria > Bacteroidota > Bacteroidia > Bacteroidales > UBA932 > Bact-08. The sequence goes on from JAUYTX010000029.1 coordinate 6,056, forward strand.
TTCCCGCAAGGTGCTGTATTGCTCCTGAAATACCTAAAGCAAAATAGAGATCGGGCCTTACAGTTTTGCCGGTCTGACCTACCTGACGATTGTGGGTAACAATTCCTGCATCAACCAATGCGCGAGAAGATGATACCTCTGCTCCGATTGTCTGTGCAAACTCACGTAGCTTGCCGAAACCCTCTGCATCACCCACTCCGCGGCCTCCTGAAACGAGAATGTTGGCCTCTGTGATATCTACCAGATTGCGCTCCTCTTTAACGGTTTCCAGTAATCTTACACGGAACTTTGAGCTGTCGAATACAGGTAAAAAATTGATAATCTCACCCTTGCGGCTCTCATTGCGAGCAGTGGCGTACATCACTCCCGGTCTGACTGTTGACATCTGAGGGCGATGCTCCTTACATACAATAGTTGCCATCATATTACCTCCGAAGGCAGGGCGGGTCATCATCAGGTTACCCTCTTCAGACATCTCCAGAGCTGTACAGTCGGCTGTAAGTCCGGTAGCAAGTCTGGCTGAGAGCCTCGGACCTAAATCGCGTCCGATGGTAGTGGCTCCTATCAGGATAATGCCTGGCTCAAATTTTTCTCCAATTTGGTATAGTGCCTGGGTATAGGGTTCTGTCATGTAGTACTTCAAATGGGGCGAATCGACAACAATTACCTTGTCCGCGCCGTGTGCTATACAATCATTTGCCAGCCCTTGGATATTATCGCCAAGCAGCAGAGCACAAACTTTTTCACCATGTTTGGCAGCCAATTCTACTGCCTTACCAAGCAACTCAAGGGATACACTTTGTATGATGCCCTCCCGCTGCTCAATAAATACATAAACATCTTTATATTTCGCTTTATCCATAACTATCGTATAATGTATTTCTCTTTAAGTTTATTTACAATTATCTCTACAGCTTCATTCGGCTCTACTTCGTGAAGTTGACCGGCAGCTTTTGCTCCTCTTGTAAATGATTTGGCCACGCGGGTAGGGGAGCCTCCCAATCCGAGTTTTTTCTCGTTGACATTTATCTGCTCAAAGCCCCAGATGTTGATATCTTTGTTAAACGCCTCTACTATTCCGCGAACTGACATATAGCGAGATTTGTTTGCGCTCGATAGTACTGTGAGCACACAAGGAGTTTCAACCTCCAGTATCTGATACCCCTCTTCGGTAGCCTTTTTCACAGACAGCGTCTTTTTACCATCGTATTTAACATTCTCGACATAAGTAATTTGAGGCAAGTCCAGATGTTCGGCTATCTGTGGCCCTACCTGTGCCGTATCGCCGTCAATGGCCTGGCGACCAGTTATTATTAGATCGAAATCCAGCGTACGCAGTGCTCCGGCAAGTGTATTGGATGTTGCCAGAGTATCGGCACCGGCGAACTTGCGGTCGGTCAAAAGAATAGCTTTATCTGCCCCCATTGCGAATGCTTCACGGATTATTGCCTCTGCCTTAAGTGGTCCCATAGTAATGACAGTTATTTCGGCTCCAAATTCATCTTTCAGCCTCAGGGCCAACTCAAGTCCACCTTTGTCATCGGGATTCATGATGCTGGGCACCCCTTCACGGATCATTGTTCCTGTAACGGGATCCAACTTTATCTCAGTTGTGTCAGGTACTTGCTTTATGCATACTATTATCTTCATAATTTCTCAGTATTATTTAAGTATGTGTGCAGCGATTACCATTTTTTGGACTTCGCTGGTGCCTTCGTATATTTCGGTGATTTTTGCATCACGCATCATCCTCTCAACAGGATATTCTCTTGTGTAGCCGTACCCTCCGTGGAACTGAACGGCTTTGGTTGTCATCTCCATTGCGGTTTCGGCAGCGAAGAGTTTACACATTGCAGCGTCGGTAGAGTATGGCAGCTTTTGATCTTTTTTCCATGCAGCGGAACGTACAAGAAGACGCGATGCCTGAATTTTTGTCTCAAGATCGGCTAATTGGAACTGAGTATTCTGGAATGCCGAAATTGACTTACCAAATTGCTTACGTTCTCTCGTGTATTTGATTGTCTCGTCCATAGCTCCCTGGGCTATGCCAAGTGCCTGCGAAGCAATTCCTATACGACCTCCATCAAGTGTTTTCATTGCTATACCAAACCCCTTACCCACCTGTCCAAGCAGATTTTCTTTTGGTACAATGCAGTTCTCCATTATCAATTCGCATGTGGCTGAACCGCGGATCCCCATCTTCTTCTCCTTCTTGCCCACCGAAAACCCTGGAAATTTTGTCTCAACAATGAAGGCTGATATTCCACGTGTTCCCTGTGACTTGTCGGTCATGGCAATTATTATATTTACATCGGAGTGTGCTGCGTTGGTGATGAAAATCTTGGAACCGTTTAGCAGCCAATGGTCTCCCATATCGATGGCTACTGTTTGCTGACCTGCAGCGTCAGTACCTGCGTTAGGTTCTGTTAGTCCAAAGGTTCCGAGCCACTCACCGGATGCGAGGCGGGGAAGGTATTTACGTTTTTGTTCCTCGGTTCCGTGCTCCCAAATTGGAGCGCAGCATAGCGAAGTGTGTGCCGAAACCACTACACCTGTTGTGGCACATACCCTTGAAAGCTCCTCCACACACATTGAGTACAACTGGTTGCTACCACCTGCTCCACCGTATTCGACGGGGAATGGAATACCCATCATTCCGAGCTTTGCCATCTTTTTTACGGTCTCCATCGGGAAACGCTCTTGCTCGTCAATCTCGGCGGCCAGAGGCTTAACTTCCTTCTCGGCGAACTCCCTAATCATCTGCAGGAACAACTCCTGTTCTTTACTAAGAGAAAAATCCATAATATTGTTGTGTTTAATTATTCCAAATATCTGAGTCACTAGGCACATGTATGCGTGCCGAAAGAGGAGCTACTCGTGTAATGTTTAGCAAGTGTTTGTATGTGAAATTCTCCGAGATGGAGTTATTCCCCCAGCTTCCGCAACCAAGTGTATTGGTGACGGCAAGTCCGTTTTGGATAGAGCCACCGGCAGTTGTGGCGCAAATTGCATTTACGATTACACGGGAAACAGAAAGGTCGGTACCCGCCTTTATTATATTGGCCTGGCTATTCGAGTGGATTCCGGCAGTATGACCGCTACCTTCAAAGGTTAGATTAGTCTCTGCAATTTCTAAAGCTTCGTCAAAGTAGCCATAAGGAATTACCGCCAGTACCGGGAACATCTTCTCTTTGCAGATAATGTCTGCTTTTCCCACCCCTTTGGCCTCTATTATCAAAACTTTAGTCTCTTCGGGAACTGTTATCCCTGCTGCTTTTGCAATAGCGATAGCTGATTGACCGATCAACTCCTTTGTCATAATTCCATCGGTAAAAATGGTGTCAACAACCTGTTGGCGTAACTCCTCCGGTACAACATAACCTTTGTTGCGTCTAAAGGCTTCAAGAACCTCTTCGCGGCACTCCTTTGGATATATGGCGCTTTGCTCTCCGGAGCAGATAATTCCATTATCAAATGAACGTCCGGTAACGATTTTTCCTGCTGCCAGGTCATAATCGATATTTCGGTCAAGAATCACCTGCACATTACCCGCACCAACACCAAACGATGGTTTGCCTGATGAATAGGCTGATTTTACCATTGGCATTCCACCTGTGGCTACTACTGTATCACACTTTCTCATTAGCTCCTGAGTCTTCTCAAGCGAAGGTTCCTCTATCACCTGAACCATCCCTTCCGGCACGTTCATGGGAGCGATAGCCTTGATTATTGCTTTGACTGCAGCTGCTGAGCACTTTTTTGCTTTTGGATGGGGAGAAATTATGATAGCATTCTTGGTTTTTAGAGCAAAAATTATCTTTGACATAGGGGTTACAATAGGGTTTGTCATTGGAGTAATTCCGGCAACAACGCCTATTGGTTTTGCAATCTCGATAAGTCCTGTCATTTCGTCTATGCTCAGAATGCCCATCGATTTTTTTCCCTTAAGGTTATTCCAAACACCTTTTGATTTGTTTCGGTTTTTGGCGACTTTATCTTCATAAACGCCCATCTCTGTCTCCTCTACAGCCATACGTGCAAGCTCTTCGGCATTATCGAAGATGGCGCGTGCGGCCAGTTTAATTGTCTGATCTACATCGTCCTGGTCAAATTGTACCTGGTAAGCAGCCTGCGCTTTGCGCGCCAGGGCAATCATCTCTTTAATCTCCATTGCGGTTATGATTTTTAATTAAAATAATTCCGTGTATATACCCCTTATATCATCCTCCGAGAAGGGAACATAATTATTGTTGAGCAGACGTTGCTGACCAACAAGTACGCTTTGTGTGAAACTTTCGATCTCTCTCTCCTGCATTCCGTAAAAACTTAGTCGGTTTTTTGAAGTCAGATTCCCCAGGAGCTCATCAAGCTTTGTGTAAACCATCTCTTCTGAGGTGTTGAGCAACTTTGCATACAGTTCATTAACCTCCTTAATAGCTCCCTGAGGTCTCTTCTTATTGTAGAGTTTGAAAACAGAGGTGAAAAACTGGTAGTTGGCCTCACCATGCGGCACATGGTAAACTCCTCCCAGCGGGTATGAGAGTGCATGAACTGCCCCTACACCTGTGTTTCCGAATGCTACTCCGGCATAGTTGCTTGCAATCAGCATATCTTCAAGTCTTTCAAGAGAGTACTCCTGTCCCTTTAGGGCAATATTGGTAAACACGTCAACAATGATGCTGATGGCTTCGCGGCAGTACATCTTTGTATATGGGTTCGATTTTGGCGAAACATAAGACTCTGTGGCGTGTATAAGTGCATCTATGGCGCTGAATGCAAAGAATTTGAATGGCAGCCCCTTTAGAAGTTCAGGAATCAGTACGGCATCATCGGGTAATAGAGTGTCGTCTGCTATTCCCATTTTGGTATTTTTTGCCTTGAGTTCGGCGATTGAGATATTGGTCACCTCGCTGCCTGTTCCGCAAGTGGTAGGAATGGTGACAAGTTTTTTCTGCTTAACAATTGGAACTTTTCTTTCAAACACTTCAGATATATCAGAAACTTTGTTGATTACAAGGAGTTTGGATACATCAATTACAGTACCTCCTCCAATAGCCACAACTCTGTCATACTTTAAATCTGAAATATCGGCGAGTATTCTGTTTATCATTTGGTCAGATGGCTCGCCGGAGCCGTACTTCTCAATCATTACGAACAGACACTTAAGGTCTGCCTTCTCTATGTACGACTTGTAAAGGAAGTCGTGTGTAAGAACCAGATCATTGGGGCCAAGTTCGAAGTTGCAGGCAAACTCTGCAAAAGTGTCAAAGCGGCTGACAGTTGTTTTTAATTTGAATAACTGCATATTGTTCTCTATTTATTAAACCGTTTTTTGTACTCTTCTTTCAGCTCATCACGGAAATCCGGATGTGCAATTGCTATCAGTGCCTCTGCCCTTTGAGCAAGGGTACGCCCTTTGAGTTTGGCTACTCCGTACTCGGTCACAACATAATCAACATCGTTTCTGGATGTTGTTACCGCTGCGCCCGGGCTCAGGAACGGAACTATTCTCGATACCTTTCCTTTAGAGGCGGTAGCCGGAACGGCAATTATCGACCTGCCCCCTTTTGAAACAGATGCTCCGCGCACATAGTCAACCTGACCTCCTGTGCCGCTGAATTGCTTAATTCCTATGCTCTCTGCATTCACCTGACCCATTAGATCGACCTCTATACACGAGTTGATTGAAACCATATTATCGTTGCGACCGATAACCGCCGGGTCGTTTACATAGTCAACAGGCAGTAGCTCAACAGCAGGATTTTTGTCAACGAAATCATATAAGGCACGGGTTCCCATCAGGAAAGTGGCTACAAGCTTGCCGGGATAAAGAGTTTTAAGTCGTCCGTTAATAACCCCCGATTTAACAAGCTCAATTGCACCATCGGAGAACATCTCTGTATGAATTCCAAGATCTTTTTTCTCTTTAAGAAAAAGCAACACCGCGTCCGGAATTGCCCCAATTCCTAACTGAAGCGTATCTCCGTCATTAATAAGAGAAGCGCAGTTTCTGCCGATTTCTCTCTCAACCTCTGTAATTGATGGAAGCGGAATCTCAGGGATTGGGTCTGTGCATGGAACGATACTATCGAACCTGGATAAATGGACCTTGTTAGTTGAACCAACATAGGGCATATATTCATTAACCTGTGCAATTACTTTGTGAGCCTTTTCAACGGAAGCTTTGGTGTAGTCGCACGATAAACCCAGACTGCAATAGCCTTGATCATCAGGAGGCGAAACATTGATAATGGCAACATCAACAGGGAAGATATTGCCGATCAGCTGTGGGGTATCCTTGAAAAAGCAGGGGATGAAATCGGCTTTCCCCAGTGAAGCAGACTCTCTTGAAGCCCCGCCTATAAAATTTGTAATGTGATGAAAATGTTTTGCATTTTCCGGTAAAAGATAATCTCCGTAACCTAGAGGCAGCATATGGTATATGTGAAGGTTGCTGAACCTCTCTTTTTGCGCAACCAATTCACGCATTATAACCTGAGGGTTAGCTGCAGCGTGCGAACAGACTATATAATCGGAATCTTTTATCACGCCAACCGCATCGGCAGCTGTGGTTATCCTGTCTTTATATTGTTCTTTCCAGTTCATCAGCTATTTGTTTTTGTTAAGCAAATTTCTGGCGAAATTGAGCAGATCTTCGTCCACTTCGTTTACAAGATGAACGGCTTT
>JAUYTX010000030.1 GCA_030695025.1 Bacteroidales bacterium
ATGATCAACGTAGTAGGCGGTGACAGAGTATTAAAGATTATCGACAGAAACGGAAACGTTATCTACATCATTATTGAAGAAGATGACGATAGCGAAGGTGGCAACTAATTAAGCCTTTTTTCAGAAATATCTTAAGTTTGCTTACAAAACGCTGAAAATCAGATTGTAAGCCTAGGTTGAAACATGCTAAAATAACATGTTTGTGGGACCATCTTGACTTAATTAAACTGTGCTCAAATTGAAAACATTTAAATATTATTCTCAGATAGACTCCACTGATTGCGGCCCGGCAGCCCTTAGAATGGTTGCGAAACATTATGGCCGTCATTACACGATGGAGACCCTGAGAGAGAGGTGCGAGAAGGGAAAAGTGGGTGTTAACTTGCTGGGAATAAGCAAGGGAGCAGAAAGCATAGGTTTGAGAACACTCGGAGCAAGACTCTCATTCGATGAGTTATGCAAGGGGACTCTGCCGGCAATTGTCCACTGGAACCAAAACCATTTTGTGGTTTTATATGATGTAAAAGGGAAAGGAGATAATATTAAGCTCTATATTGCTGATCCTGCAACAGGACAGGTTAAGCTGAATGCCGAGGAATTTAAAAAATCGTGGTTCAGCACGGTATCGGGCGGCGAAGGAAGGGGAATAGCCCTCTTTCTGGAACCAACACCTAGATTTTACGATAACGAGGGTGATAAGATAGACCCAAAAGGGTTTAAATTTCTTCTCTCTTATCTAAAACCTCATAAAAAAATTATTACACAGCTTATAATAGGGCTCCTTGCAGGGAGTTTAATTCAGCTGCTATTTCCTTTTCTTACTCAAAGCATAGTCGATATTGGTATTGGTACCAGAGATATTGGCTTTATCTGGCTGGTTTTGCTGGCGCAGTTAATGCTTACAATTAGTTCGGCTACAGTAGATTTCATACGAGGGTGGATTCTTCTTCACCTTGGAACGAGAATAAATATTTCGTTAATATCAGATTTTCTAACAAAACTGATGAAGTTGCCGATTGGCTTTTTTGATTCCAGAATGACAGGCGATCTGCTTCAAAGAATTGGTGATCACAAACGAATTCAGACCTTTCTTACAGGTACTTCACTAACTATTCTATTCTCTTTAGTCAATATACTTATTTTTGGAACGGTACTTTTGTACTACAGCTTTAAAATATTCCTCATTTTCATTCTTGCATCTGCCCTTTATGTAGCATGGGTACTAATCTTCATGAAGAGAAGAAGAGAGCTGGATAATAGAACTTTTACGCAAAATGCTGCAAATCAGAGTTCGATTATTCAGTTAATAACAGGTATGCAGGAGATAAAACTCAACTCGTGTGAAGATCAGAAGAGATGGGAATGGGAGCATATTCAGGCCAGATTATTCAAGTTAAACATTAAGGGACTTGCCCTGGGACAATACCAACAGGCAGGTGGAACTCTTATTAACCAGCTGAAAAACATATTCATAACTGTACTTGCAGCAACAGCCGTTATTAACGGTGAACTCACTTTGGGTATGATGCTTTCGGTGCAATATATAATTGGACAACTAAATGCTCCTCTTGCAAACATTATCAGCTTTATCCAGTCATCTCAGGATGCAAAGATGAGTCTTGAGAGGCTTGCAGAGGTACATGAGAAAAAAGACGAGGAGAGCCCCGACCAGTCACTTCTTTCAGATATCCCCATATCCAAACCTGTCACAATGGATAACCTCTCATTCCGATATGAGGGGGCGGGCTCTCCTTTTGTTTTAAGAAATTTAAACCTGACCATTCCGAGCGGAAAAATCACAGCTGTTGTAGGTATGAGCGGAAGCGGAAAAACCACTCTGGTAAAGCTTTTGCTTGGGTTTTACAAACCAGTTGCAGGTGACATTTACTACGGTGAACATCGTCTCTCATCAATAAGTATGAGTAAGTGGAGACAGCGCTGCGGAGTTGTTATGCAGGATGGATTTATCTTCTCAGATACAATTGCAAAAAACATTGCACCGGGAGAGGATAATATAAATAAAGAGAGACTAATAAAGGCAGTTGAAACTGCTAACATAAGAGATTTTATTGAGTCACTACCGCTTGCCTATAATACAAAAATCGGGCAGGAGGGTCTTGGACTCAGTCAGGGTCAAAAACAGCGATTACTCATAGCAAGAGCTGTTTATAAAGATCCTGAATTCATCATATTCGACGAGGCCACGAATGCTCTTGACGCCAAAAACGAAAGAGAGATCATGAAGAACCTTGACGAGTTTTTCAAAGGTAAGACTGTAGTTGTTGTTGCGCACAGACTTAGCACCGTTAAAAATGCCGATAACATTATCGTACTGGACAAAGGCATTCTGGTGGAACAAGGTACACATAAGGACCTTGTGGCAAATGGTAATGTTTACTATGAACTTGTTAAAAATCAGTTGTATGTCTAAGAAGAGGAGAGAGATAGAGATTCGATCGGATGAGGTCAACGATATACTCTCCAAGCCACCTTCATGGATGGTGCGGATAGGCAGTACTCTGATGTTGTTTGTTTTGCTGTTGATTATATTGGGTTCTGCCGTTTTCAGGTATCCCGATATAATAAGGGCTCCCATCATTATTACCTCCGAAAACCTTCCCGCTCAGCTTATTGCTAAGCGGTCGGGCAGAATCCAGACCATGCTGGTAAAAAACGGAGATACTGTAGAGAGGGGTGCCGTCATTGCGATTTTAGAAAACCCGGGATTGTATGAGGACTATCTCAAAATGATGGAGGTTTGTGCCTCGTACCTTAATCCGGACGCTCAATTACCCGAAAAACTAATACTTGGCGAGATGCAATCTGCATATAGCCAGTTGGTTAAAAGCATCAAGGAGTATAGATCCTTTTTTGTTTTGGACTATCACAGAAAGATGATAACATCGGTCCGTGAAGAGACAGAGACAAAGAGAGGTCAACTGCAGATTTCCCAGCGGAAAGTCCAGAATGCAAAGGAGCAATTTGATATTGCCGGCCAGCAGTTTGACAGAGACAAACAGCTGTTCGAGCAGAGGACTATTGCTCAGCAAGACCTGGATAAAAGCAGAAGCAACTACCTTTATTACAGTCAGCAACTCGAAGTTTCAAGAGAGGAGCTGAGCAGAATAAGTGTAGATGTAATTAAGGGGGAGCAGACAATACTCGATCTTGAAATAGTGAGGGAAGAGGGAGTCAACAGACTTAAAAGGGCAGTAGAGGCAGATCTTCAGATTTTACTCTCTCAGGTGAGAGAGTGGGAGCAGCTTAATCTGTTTGTCAGTCCTGTTGACGGGACTGTTTCATTTACCAGCTACTGGCAGGAGAATCAGAATGTGCTTTCCGGTGAGGTTGTCTTTACGGTTTTGCCCGTCAGGGACAAGAATATCTCCGGTAAGCTATATATTCCTCTTGCCGGTGCGGGTAAAGTCAAAATTGACCAAAAGGTTAATGTAAAGCTGGATAGTTACCCCTATATGGAATACGGAATGGTTGTTGTTTCTGTGAAAAGTATTTCATTACTACCTACGACACTGGGTAAAGATAGGGTTTATATCGTGAGCGTTGATTTTCCTAATGGACTTAAAACCACCTATTCACAGGATCTGCTCTTTAGTGAGGAGATGCATGGAACAGGTGAGATTGTTACACATGATGTTTCTCTTTTGAGAAGAGTATTCTATCCTGTGAAACATATGTTAAAAACCCATTTTTAAACCATGTGATAATATGGATGCTATATTATATATTCTATTGGTTGGCGTAGTTTCGGGCCTTACAACAAGCCTGATTTCGTCATTTATTCACCGGATGGACTGGCACAAAAGCATTAAGAAAAACGATAGTGGTTTATACAATATATTCATTAGCAATTTGTACCAGTTTAACCGAAACTTTTTAGGTGCGCTCTCACTATCAAGGGAGTTGATAATAAACATTATTTTACTGAACATAATGTTTCTGATTTATTGCGGAGGTAACAGAGAGTTTGCTTCGGATTGTTTATTGTACAGTTTTTTAATTGTTTGCGTCATTAGAACAATAACTTTTATTGTCATATACGCCAAATTCTTCGACGAAAAACTGGTTGATTTTAAGTAACTCTCCGTTTTTTTGTATATTTGCGCGGTATGCTTAAGTTTCTTAAATATCCATTAGCAATTTTACTCCTGTCGGTATATATGATTACCAGCACAGGTTTTGGCATACATAAGTGCTCACATGATGATTCCATTGATGTTCTTGTAATAAAAAGTGACAAAGGCTGCGAAGAGATTCACTCTCATTGCGGTTGTGAGTCCGACGGTTGCTCAACCGATAAGCACGATAAAAACTGCTGCAAAACTGAGATTCACCATCTTGATCTTGCCTCAAGAGTCACCGAAGAGAGTTCAAAAATATTTGAAAAGGTTGTAAAGCTCACTTTTATTCCGCTGAATGAAAGTAAAATAGAGAGTAACATACCGAATAATATCCTTGACTACCGTAACCTCTTATATGAGTCAACGGTAATTCAGACAAAACCATCAAATTCATATCTTTCTCAATGGAGGTTATAGTATTGTAATTTTTATAAAGAGCTAATTATTATCTCTTTACTAAATTATTTATTATGATTATTTATTGATACAGATTATGAAATTTAAAAAAATCTTTTTTTTAATACTATTTACTTTTTTCCTCTCATTCACTTTAATGGCCCAAACTGTGAACGGGGTTGTTAATGTTAGAAAGCACAATGGGGTAACTGAACCGATGCCTTATGCATCAATTTATTGGGTTGAGGGCAAGGCTGTGCTGGAATCAAACGATAAGGGTCAATTTTCATTTGATAGAAAAAGGAACGACACTCTTACCCTGGTTGCAACTTTTGTTGGCCATACGAGAGATACAGTTTTGATTAACAAATCCCAAAACAAAATAGAATTTTTGATAAAAGAGAGCTCTGAGCTTGAAGCTGCGAGAGTAATCACAAGACAGCAGGGTAACTACATATCAAAAATCACACCTGTAAAAACGGAGATAATATCTGCAGCCGGTTTGTGCAAAATGGCTTGTTGTAATCTCGCTGAGAGTTTTGAAAACTCGGCAAGTGTTACTGTGGGCTATTCGGATGCAATAACTGGTGCAAGACAGATCAGGTTGCTTGGACTTTCGGGAATTTATACCCAGATGCTGGACGAGAACCGGCCGGTTATGAGAGGTATCTCTGCACCATTCGGACTCTCTTATGTGCCGGGACAGTGGCTTGAAAGTATTCAGATTGCAAAAGGCCCCTCGTCTGTTATAAATGGAGTTGAGGCCATAACAGGTCAGATCAATCTTGAACACCGCAAACCTACTGCAGAACAGCCACTATTCGTAAATCTCTTCTTAAGCAACACACTGCGTACCGAAGCAAACATTGCCTCGTCATTACAACTTAATAACAGATGGAGTACTGTTACTTTGGCACACTTCTCTACCGACCCGGCTAACCATGACGGAAATCATGACGGTTTCAGAGATGAACCTCAGTCAATGCAGTTCAATCTATCCAACAGATGGCTATTTCTTGCTGAAAACGGCATGCAGATAAGATTTGGGATTAAAGCCCTAACTGATGACCGAATTGCCGGACAGATTGATTTTGACAAAAATACCGAAAGAGATGCCGATATTTGGGGATCAAAAATTAAGAATAACTCTTTAAACAGTTATTTTAAAATTGGCTTTCCGTTGAGTGCTGATAACGCCAGGAATATTGCAGCAGTTGTTGACTACTCTTACCACGAACTAAAATCCTTTTTTGGACGTAAAGATTATGATGGTTTTCAGAATTCACTCTTTGCGAATTTAATTTTCCAGAACGAGATGAGCGAGTATCACAAATATACATTTGGTTTTAGCGGTACTTATGACAACTACAATGAACATCTCAAGGATTGGTTTTGGTCAGGTAATACTGCCGCTACACTTGATCTGTTTCCGGGTAGAATTGAGAAATCAATTGGAGCCTATGGTGAGTACACATATACCAATGGTGAGAAGGCCTCAGTTGTCGCAGGTGTAAGACTTGATAATAACAATATTCATGGCTGGCTCTTTGCCCCGAGGATTAATCTAAAGTATGCCTTTGACGAAAAGTTGATCTTTAGAGCTCTTGCAGGCAGAGGTTACAGATCTACCACATTAATCCCTGACAATCTTGGTATTCTGTCAACCGGAAGAAAGATAGAGATTCCCGAAAACCTTGACATTGAAGATGCATGGACATATGGTGCAAACCTTACAGGGTATATGCCGGTCGGTCACAGTGATGCTTCACTCAGTTTTGACTATTTCAGAACTGATTTTAACAGGCAAGTTATTGTTGATCAGGAGTATGATCTTTCAAAGATTTCAATTTACAACCTTGATGGCCGCTCATTTACAAACACATATCAGGTTGACCTTAATCTTGAGCCTATTGAGAGGCTTTCGATTCTTACAACTTTCAGATATACCGATGCCAAGGTAACGCTCAAAGGGCAGGGTCTTGTTGAAAAGCCCCTTACAAGTAAATACAAGGGTGTATTTAATGTTCAGTATGCTACTCGCATGAGTAAATGGACATTTGACGTCACTGCTCAGCTTAACGGCCCATCAAGGCTGCCATATTTTGCTGATGGAGGAGGGTACTCTCCGGTTTACGGAATGCTTTATGCTCAGGTTACCAGAAAACTCAAAGATCTTGACGTATATGTTGGAGGTGAAAACCTTACAAATTACAGACAGAAACACGCAATCCTGAATGCCGAAAATCCGTTTTCAACAGGATTTAATTCAACTATAATCTGGGGCCCGCTTATGGGATTTAAAGTTTATGCCGGACTTAGATATACCCTCTGGAAATAGAGACCGGTTCAAAAAAAATTAATATTTTTACAAATGAAATATGCTATGAAAACAATTCAATTAATCGCCATCGCAATTCTATCTTTGCTGCTATTCTCTACATCTGTGAATGCACAGACCAAAAAGAAGAGCAATGACGCAGAGGTTACATTCTCTGTTCCTGTTGACTGTCCAAGTTGTGTTAAGAAACTTGAGTCTAAACTCCCTCATGAAAAGGGTGTTAAAGATTTAAGAATCAGTCTTGAAAAGCAGACTGTATGGTTTCTCTACGCTTCGGATAAGACTAATAAGGAAAATTTAATTAAAGCACTAGATAAACTTGGCTACGCCGCTAAGGAGGTAACGCCTGAGAAAGAGGATAAAAAATAGATGAAGGTCAGATATTTCTGTCTTATTATTGCAATTACCACCTTTAGTCAGCTTTTTTCACAGGGGACTAAAGGTGGTTCTGTTTTTTACGAGCAGATAAGGACTCTCTCATTTGAAGAGAGGGAGTCGGCAATAGAAAAAGAGATGATTGAGGGGAATATGCCCTTTTTCATAAATTCATTTGTAACAATTACTACTCTGCAAAGAGATGCCGGTGGAAGAGAGAGGAAGGTAACACTCTTTGTTTCTCCTCAATACCTCTCTGTTGGGAATGATGATGATTTTTTTATTGTTCCAATGGGGCCGATTACAGCACAAAGGGTTGCAGATTATTACAAATCCTCTCTGCCAACTCCTAAAGTAACTGACATTATTTACCAAAATTCTCTGCTTAAGCTTGAGCCTTTTACATTCATACCGCGAGGCAATAGGAATGAGACTCCGGATATTTTGTATGATCACTCTAAGGTGATTCAGGCTCAGATTAAGGCAGCAGGAAAAGAACCCGGGATTTTTGTGGCAGGTATTAAGAAGGATATTGTTATATGTTCAAAGCTTGCCGACACTGTAAGAACAAGACATGTAACAATCTATGGATGGCATAAGCTTGATGGAAAACCTATTCAGCCGGCAAATAATGTGCATATTAATAGCTATGTCGATTACAGTCATGGTGCCAGACTAGTATCTAACAGGATATTGATTGATGGGAAAGAGTATGATTATCGTGACGTTTTGAAAGATAGCGTGTTGCATAAATTGTTGAGCTACGAAGATGAACCTTTAAAGAGAGTTTCGTATATTGTGGGTCAAGTGGTAAAGAATAACTAACCATATTATAAAACAAAATTTATGAAGAGACTTTCACTGCTGTTACTGGCAACATTTCTGGTGTCGCTTGGTGCGATTGCCGGGGAGACATCGTGGATAAGGGTCAATCTGGCCGGGTATCTGCCAAAAGATATCAAGGTGGCGGTATTTATCTCTCTGGAAGAGAAGGTAAAACCAGAATTCACCCTTTTTGATGCCGCAACCGATAAGCCTCTGTTTACTGCAACCGGTAAAATGGTAAATGGTAACGAGTGGGGAATGAACAGCGCTATGCGCTTTGATTTTTCAAGAATTGAGAAGGAGGGTGGATACTATATTGTTTCAAACGGAGTAAAATCACCAAACTTCAAAGTTGCTGCCGATTCATACGAAGGGTTGGCAGACTTTCTTTTGGAATATATGCGTCAGCAGAGATGTGGCGACAACCCTTACACAGGCGAGCTTTGCCATCAGCATGATGGTTTCATTGTTGACCACCCTACAAGAACAGGAGAAAAAATTGATGTCAGAGGTGGCTGGCACGATGCTACAGACTATCTGCAATATCAGACAACCTCTGCAACAACTGTTTATCATCTAATGTTTGCCTGGGAACAGCAGAAAGATAAGAGCATTTTCAAAGACCGTTTTGATGCTACCGGACGCCCTGGCAGCAACGGAATTCCCGATATTCTTGACGAAATTAAATGGGGCCTTGAGTGGCTTATGAAGATGAATCCCGAAGATAAAGTCATGTTTAACCAAATAGCAGATGACAGAGACCATTCCGGATTCAGACTTCCACAGAACGATAAGGTAGATTACGGATGGGGTCCCGGTACAGGCCGTCCTGTCTATTTTGTGACCGGCAAACCTCAGGGGCTAGGCAAGCACATTAACCGCACAACCGGTGTCGCATCAACAGCAGGAAAATTCTCTTCGAGCTTTGCTTTGGGAGCTCAGCTTTTCAAAGATAGTGACCCTGATTTTTCAACTAAAATGCAGGAGAAGTCGATTCAGGCATTCAACTTTGCCCTCGAAAATCCGGGAAACACTCAGACAGCCTGTCTTAAGTCGCCATACTTTTACGAAGAAGATACCTATGTAGATGATATTGAACTAGCCGCCGCAACACACTATCACTATGGCAAAGATGCCGACTGGAGAAAAAAGGCAGATTACTGGGGCCAGCTTGAACCTGTTAATCCATGGATGGAGCTTGGCAGAGGTCGTCACTATCAGTACTATCCTTTCCTGAATCTTGGTCACTACTACCTTGCAATATCATCTGACAAAGCCACAAGTGACAAATACAAAGGCTTTATGAAAGATGCCATGGAGCACCTTAAGAGAAGAGCAGCCGACGATCCGTTTATCTATGGAATTCCTTTCCTGTGGTGCTCAAACAACCTTGTCTCTGCAGCCATAACCCACTCTCATCTTTACAGAAAGGCCACAGGAGACAACACCTACCTTGAGATGGAGATGGCCCTTCGTGACTGGCTTTTTGGCACTAACCCATGGGGTACAACAATGATAGTTGGATTCCCTGAGGGGGCAAATTATCCATCAAGACCTCACTCCTCATACACTGTACACAATGGAGACCTTACTTACGGTGGTTTGATTGATGGGCCAATTGAGAGAGAGCTATTCCTTACAAGGGCAGGAAATGCACTTACAAGGCCTGATGATAATGCTGTATTTAACAGAGGTAAAGCAGTTTATCATGACGATATTGGTGATTACTCTTCAAACGAGCCTACAATGGATGGAACAGCTGGCCTGAGCTACTACTTTGCCGCTATGGAGAAGGAGGGCAAAGAGTATTCTAAGGAGGAGCCAAAGGTTGTAAAGGATGCCTGGGGTGCAGCTGTAAGAGTAAATTCTGATAAAAAAACTATTTATTTAATCTTCTCTGCCGATTCAATGTTCCAGGGAGGTGATAAAATTCTTAAAACTCTTAAGAATAACAAAATAAAGGGCTCTTTCTTCCTTACCGGTAATTTCCTCAGACTTGCAGATCAAAAGAGCATGATAGAGAGAATCATTAAAGAGGGTCACTATACCGGAGCTCACTCAGACAAACATATCCTCTACGCTCCATGGGATAAGAGAGATAAATCTCTTGTTACAACAGACAGCCTTGCAAATGATATCAAGAGAAACTATGCAGAGCTTGCAAAATTTGGTATTGAACCAAAAGATGCACCGTGGTATTTACCTCCATACGAATGGTATAACAAAGAGTCTGTAAATGTGGCTGCCTGGCTTGGTTTTAAAACAATTAATTTTACTCCGGGTACAGCAACTCCTGCCGATTACACCACTCCTGATATGAAGAACTATCGCTCTAGCGAAGAACTTATCAACAGATTGTTTGAGTTTGAAAAGCGTGATGGTCTAAACGGTGCTGTAATTCTGATACACCCCGGTGTAGAGGAGAGCAGAACTGACAGGCTTTACGATAAGCTGGATTCAATAATAAAAAGATTAAAAAGACTGGGATACAGTTTTGACAGATTGTAATAATTAAAATACAAATTGTAACTTTGTACCGCACTTTTGCTTCATGCTATGTGCGGTACCTTTTTTACTAACCAATCCTGTTTGACGAATATGTACAAGATAGTCAGGAAAAGATTCCTAACCCCTTCCATTGCTTTGATGGATGTGTATGCCCCAAGAATGGCCTCATCGGCCCAACCAGGTCAGTTTCTGATTGTAAGAGTTCACGAAAAGGGCGAGAGAATTCCTCTCACAGTGTGTGACTTTGACCGCGAAAAGGGTACTGTAACAATTGTTACCCAAATTGTGGGTGCATCAAGCAGAAGAATATGTCATCTGGAAGAGGGCGACTCATTTGTTGACTTTGCGGGACCTCTTGGACAGCCGTCTGAATTTTTGCACATGCCTAAAGAGGAGTTGCGCGCAAAGCGATTCATATTCATAGCC
Organism: Bacteroidales bacterium; assembly: GCA_030695025.1. Lineage (GTDB taxonomy): Bacteria > Bacteroidota > Bacteroidia > Bacteroidales > UBA932 > Bact-08. The sequence continues at coordinate 11,008 of JAUYTX010000030.1, forward strand.
GGTGGCCTGGGAACTGCGCC
>JAUYTX010000031.1 GCA_030695025.1 Bacteroidales bacterium
TCTTCGGTATCGGTAAATATAACCGCCTTGCCATCGAATAACCCCGAAATAGCAGCCCACGGTCCCGAATATTCAGTACCCGCCATCGGGTGGGCGGCAACATACTGTTTTCTGTTTTTGTGGTATTTAATAATCTGAGCAATTTGCCCCTTTGTAGAGCACATGTCTGTAACAAATTGCTTATCAGCAATGTCAAGCACCTTTGGCAGAACACTCATCTCGGCATCGGCCGGAATTGCTATGAGTACCAGATCTGCCCTCTTAACACCCTCTTCCAACTCACAAATTTCATCCACCAGCCCAATGTTAAGCGCAGCATTAGCATTAATGCGGTCATTATCAACTCCAATGATTTTGGTAGCAAATTCCCTTTTTCTAAGATCAATGGCGGCAGAACCACCCATAAGACCCAGACCAATAACAGTTATAACCATTATGAAAATATTTAAACAAAAACGGTTCAAATATAGTGATAATAGGGTTACATCAATTATTTAAGCTCATTCAATTTTTGCATTACCTTAGCCTGATACTCCGGTAGATATTTAGTGGTCACAACTGACATTATCTCCTGGTTAATTATGGGAGAAAGCTTAAGCACCTTTTGCATTACAGGGGTTTCGTAAAGTTTAATAAGTTCTTTTATCTCCTGTTGAGTATAGTGCTTATCGTAAGATTTAACCATCTCTTCGTTTAAAATTTTCATTGACATATTTTTGCTCTCCTGCATAACATACTCAACATACTTGTCGTATTTGGCCTTTTGCTCCTCTCCCTTAACACTGGCTCTTGCCTGTTGCAAAAATCCTCCGGAAACCTGAGAAGTTACCATATCCATCATCTTTTCGCTCTCCATAACCTCAAGCAGCCTCTTAATATCGGCCGACTTGTCCTGAGCGTTTAATACAGTTGTAAGTGAGCATGTTAACATGCAAATAATCAATAGCTTTTTCATTTTCAATGATTTAGAAGGATTAATATTTTAATGCGATAGAATTCAATGGTTTCAAAGGTACAATAAAATCAATAAATAGTGTAAAAAAATTATTAGAATGGTCTATTTATTAATGGCTTTTAAAATTCTATCTTCTTTAATCAAAACATCTTTCATCAAAAGTTGATATGGGAAATGCTTTAATTTTGAAACTCTAAAGCCATCCAATATGTTTTTAAGTGCTTTAGCAGTAATCAATGATAAATTAATCTGAAACTCAAGATCGCACTCATTAATAAAATCATCGCTGAATTCAGGTGCAATAAGGAGTGACTTAACCACATTAAATCCGTTGTTTTTTGCTACGTCAACATATGATCTGATTTGACGAGATACCGAACTGAACTTATTGTATCCGCTCTCTTTTACGGTTTTGCATTCAATAATTATGATATCATTATTGCCTAGATTTATAATTATATCAGCCTTATCCTTTGTTGTATTGAGTTTACTCTTTAGTTTATCGTCAACATTAAAACCTAATTTTTCAAAAATAAGCTTGGTTAGCTCCTCAAACTTAATTCCTATTTCGCTCTCTTTAACTATTATTCCATTTTCTTTTAATAAAGCAAGATTTCTAAAACCAACAGTTTCATAATTTTCGATTAATAGGTTTTCAGCATCTTTATAAGCGTCAAGTATATTTTGAACTAAATCACCTCTTGTTTTAATCTGTTTAGCTAATGCAAATGTTTTTAATTCTTCAGTAGGTAAAACATCCAAAATATCGCGAGGTTTGATATTAAAATCCAGTAATGTATTGTTGTCAATTATCACATCATCCGAGAACTCAAACTCATCGCTTATGTATTTTCTAAAAGACTTTAAACTCTCATTTAAATCAATTAACAATTTCTCATACCCTTCAATGGAAATACCAACCCGTTCATCTTTCTCAATTTCATCAAAATACAAAATAATATTATCAATTTTCTCGTCCATTGTACTCCCTCTCAAGGGGAATGATGCACCTAATCCATTTTCCCACAAATCGTTTATAACTTTCTTCCTTTCTGTTAAAGATGTATTTTCCTTATGAATTTCATTTGCCAGAAGGTTCGAAAATGAAATACCCTCTTTTATTATGTTCTTAATTTTTGCATCATAGTTCAATTCCTTAATTTCAATGCTATGCTTCTTGCATATAAGGTTTATCTGAGGCTCCTTGAAAGTTTTCAGAACACGTCTAAGGTATTTGTCAGCCAGCTCTTTCTTTCTAATTTTTCGTAGGATTGATACAATTTCATCAGCAACATAAACCATATTATTTTTCTTCGAATAAAAGATCACACCAATATTCTTTAACATCAAAATGACATTGTCAATGTTGAGTTTCTCAGGTGGAATTATCAAATAATTAATTAGTTTAACCTCTTCCTGCGATAATTCCAGGTTCCGGGATAAAGTCAAGAGTATTGATAACTCATCGTTAGTGATTTTTGCATCTCTATTATTATCCAGATCATTAGTGTATGCAGTTTCTAAACAAGCTTTATAGATATTATAGTCACGCTTTCTGATATCATCAATTTCCGATTTCTCTGCTGTCAGAGCTGTTTTAAGCTGGAGGGTTTTGCTTTTTATTTTGCTTAGTTCTGCCTGATAGAGATGGGCAAGCCAGTTTTGACTCATAATGCAATTGCCGTCTTTAATTAATATATCAATAAAGATGTCAAGCTGAGAAGTAGTATTGACAAATTCCGCCTTTACGGTTTGAGTAAACTCATTTTTGACAAGATTAAACACTTTTGCAATATTTATACTATCAATGTTTTTCAAGTCAGCACTGCTTTCGGAAAGAATTTTATCGATCTCTTTACAATTTTTTGGATTGGTTGATTTGATATTATCAATAATCTTAAGGAATGGATTCTTTTCTAAAGAATTAAGAATATCCAAAATTGATTCAAGTTTCATAGTTATTTTGTTTTATTTAACAGTTCAGTGATTTTTTTATCAAGATTATCAATTTTTTTTTCGAGCTCGTCGTTATTATCGCTAATCATTGAATCAACAAAAATAGAATTTACGAGTGAAAGTCCTAAAATGCCTCCCGTTAAAACAACAATGACGAAATAAAGGTATACGAAAAACGAGCTAATTGCTGTATAATGAGATGTGATTTGATCGGGAATTTCAAACCAACCCTCAACGGTAAATATTTTGAAAGTCGAATATAGCGAAATTAATGGGTTCCCAAAATACTCAGAACCAGAACTATTAAAAAGATAAAACGATAATATTCCAACTATAAAAATATAAGTTACAAAACCTATTAAAATAAAAACTGATGTTTTTAATGCTCTTTGAATGCCTGTAATAAGTTGATTTACATTAGGTATAAATCTCAAAAATCGAAAAGTTTTAAATACTCTTAATACCCTAAAAACAAGTAAAAAACTTACATCTAGAATATTAATGTTAAATATAAAAGTTACAAGGGTGGGAATTGAGATTACAATTAAGAAAAAATCTAGCCTGTTCCAATTTGATTTGAAAAAATTCTTAAATCCAAATGATTTAAGTTTAACAGAGAGCTCTATCAAGAAGATTAATGTAATTAAATTATCGGCTATCGATATCAAATATTTATGGAAAATTGAAGTTGCATAACCTCCAATAAAAATAATAATTGTATTCAGGATAATTATTCCTAAAATAAACTTTTCATTTAAAAATAGTCGCCGTATCATTTTTAGAATTCTAGGATGGGTTTAATATTTGTCTTAATTATTAAGATATTTGGGGGATTATTGTTGTTGTCGTTAATCTTCATAAAATTGTGAATATGCTTGATTAATAAATGAATAACATTTAATACATATACAAAAAATCTAAACATTCATCATCATAAATTTATTTAAAAATGAATTTTACAAGTACCCGATTATCATCATCCGTTAGTTTTGATGCTATTTCCTTAAGCTCCCCTTTAAGGTTATCGTTTTTAAATGCATCAACAAGCTTGTATGCTTCAATAGAATATGATGCATAACCTTTTTGAGATACCCTACCAATACCATTTATATCAATTTCATACTCAGGATAGTCTTCATTATATAACTTAATTTCATTAACTTGCCCATCTGATGCCCAGTATAGTAAATATTTTGAGTCAATTTTAAGGTTGTTATTCTTTCTAAGTGAGTCCAAATTAAAATCACTGATAGCAAAAAAGGAGTATTTATCATTTTTATATACCAAAAACGACAACAAATTTGAGTCAGAATCATTCTTCGATTTCTTGATTATGATAGGCGTAATTGATTTATCATTTTTTACCATAAATATTGTGTCCAAAGATAAATCCCCTATGATATAATTGTCATTATTACTTTTTATAATATTCGTTTGACTAATAGTGGCTTGAAAAGATCTGTATTTATCAATAACTATTACTTTACTAGCCGATACCCGATCTTCTTTCTTGAAAGAAATATTCGCTTTTGAAATAATCGAACCATCCTCTTTTGATAAAAAGAGATAAGGTGTAAATATTTCGTTATTTTGCTTGCGAGTATTGAAATCAGGATCTTCATATGCCAAAAGGGTTTCACTATCAAAATTATATATACTCGTTATCCATGAACCTGGATGGTTTAATGTGCGCTTGTATAACCCATCAATTGAGTATACCTGAATCCTATGTAATAGCATATAATCCGTGATAAAAAGCTCTCTCTCTTCAGGACTGTAGGCGATATGTCCAATACTTTGATACTCTTCTCCGCTTCTGCCTTTTTTGTTGAATTTTGAGATAAATTTTCCATCTCCGGAAAATGTAATAATATCTCCGCGTTTATATTCAATTGCAATAATTAAACTATCAGAAATATATCTAATTCTGTCTGCTATTACATTCTCTCGCCTTTCTAATTGAATATATTCGATATCAGCAATTTCTTGTAAACTAATTCTTTTTACAGGATACTTTTTTGTTAAATCAATCTCGAAAGGTTCAGTAATTACAGAATTAACTGTTGTGCTATCGAGTTTGCTAGTATTACTACTATTTGAGTCATTAGTTTTGCAAGCCGAACAAGAAAGCAATGATAATAACATTAAGGTAATTTTTGTATCCATATCTATTTAAAATCTTTTCTCCATTGGAATTATGGGTTTCATAACTTGATATAGTTGATGAAGTTATAAATTTATGGTTTTTAATGTATTTGACAAAACAATCAGATAAAATTTATTAATAACTTTGTTAAGAAATCTATTTAAATCATGTACGAATTCATACAAAAGCATTGCCTTTCTAAGAAAGGTGTAATTGAAGATTACAAAGAGGAGTGGGATGCTGTGAGATATTTTATTGGAGGGAAGATGTTTGCTATGGTTGGAAATTACAAAGATGGCAGGCCTATTGTCTCATTAAAGCATACTCCGGAATATGGCATTGAAGTTCAGGAAAAATACCCTGATATTATTCCTGGGTACTATCTGAACAAAGTGCATTGGAGCTCAATTTTCATCGAGGGTAATGTGCCTGAAAAGATATTAAAAGAGATGATTGACCAATCGTATGATTTGGTACTTAATTCATTGAGCAAAACGGCTCAAAAAGAGATATTGAGCCGATAAACACCATTGTTTTCCAATGACTTGTTAAATAGTGAATCGCCAAAATTTATAGCTTAATTGATAATTCTAATTGTCCGCCCAAACCAGCATGGACAATTTTCTGCAGGGTGGAGATTCTAACTTCTTTTAAATTATTTTCAATCTTAGAAATATACGATTTTGTTGTGCCAACTTTCTCTGCTAGTTCAGTTTGAGTCATACCCTTTTCAAGGCGTGCTTCAAGCAGCAAAGTACCAAGTTTGAAGTTTTCGTAACCGCTTTCAAGCTCGTCGCGCTTTTTTGATCCTATAACACCGTAGTGTTTTTCTTTAAACTCATCCAGAGTTATTCTTTTATTCTTTTTCATTATTATACTCCTCCATAATTTTGAGTGCTTTTATGATCTCTTTTTTTGGTGTTTTCTGTGTTTTCTTTTGAAATCCATTTGCAAGTATTATCAGCTTATCGTAGTCAAAAAAACAAAAGATTCTTAAGATATTGCCCCCTTGTTTTACACGAATCTCATATAGGCAATCTATTGATTCTATTTTCTTTAAGTAACTGATTTTGATTTACGAAGGTATAATAAGTTTCACTAAAGTGCAACAAAATCATAAATAATATTTATGACTGCAATAGTTTAGCGTATGTAAAATTATGATAATTAATGAATTTGATTCAGGCGAAAATCAAATTTACCGAATCCTGATTTTAAATTATCTAATTTGTCATTAAGATTGACAATAATAATTTCCTTTAAGAATAATAAAGTACTTTTCAATAACCATTAGATGAATCAAACGCTCACGTTTGTAGTTTTGAAATTGCTTGATGTAGGTGTGGGCATTCCGGATTATTTGTTCGCACTCTTGGGGGTGGGCGTTGTAGTAGTTGAGTTTTTCGATTAGGTCGGTGAAGTCGGGTTTGATTTCAATGTAGTGGAAATTTGGCACAAGAGTGCCCTCCATGAACCAGGTTTCGTAAACCGGGCGAGGCATTACGGCAACGGAATTGGAAGACATTACCCATTTAAGATTTGTTGCCACATCGTTACCTTCGAGGCATAAGATATATTTGTAGTCCAGATGGTGGTCAATTGTGATTGGTTTAACACTCCATTCGGGGTGGGAGACAAGCTTTTTGTTAATGTTGCCAAGATCACACATGGGGTGGCCAAAATACATCTCCCAGAACCGCACTCTGTGAGGCTGATCAACAAAAGCTCTTCCTATGAGCATATCCTGTTTATCGGTGAATTTGCGGTTATCCTTCACAAAGGTAAAATGTCTGTTCTTGTCAAGGTTTAACAGAACAGAACTGCCGTTATCATTACCAATTGGCCTGCTCTTTACAAATGAGGGAACTTCTGGTGCAAAGGTTATATCTCCAAACAGAAAGCTTGCAAGATTATCCTTTTTGAAGTATCTCATATATTCGTATGTATCAAAGAAATACATACTACCAACTCTTCTGTTGCTTAAAGTGGCTCCCGGCCTGAGATTGCGCACTGAAACCAGCTCTGTACCATCGTTTCCCTTAACCGTTTTAGACTCAAACGAACCCGAAAGCTTGTTGTAATAGCTGACCCTCTCAAGAATGTAATTCTGCTCCTGTTTTTCAAGTTTTTCAAAAGAGGTAAGAATACTCCTGAGCTTCAACTTAGTTATAAAACGAGGCATGCAATACCATCTGAAACCGTTTTTTAGATAGTAAAGCAACTTGCTGTTCTTATGCTTTCTGCTCTTAATCAATTGCTTTAAGACGGTTATCATAATATACTGTATAACAAAGCTTGATGAATTATTTACCGATGCAAAATTTGCTGAAAATATTGCCCAGAATCTCTTCGGTGTTTATTTCACCTACAATTTCGCCTATATGAAAGAGGGCCTCCCTTATGTCCTGTGCAAGAAGGTCTGTTGGGATTGTGTTGTCCAGCCCTTCGGATACCCTAAGGAGGGCTGTTTTGGCCTCTTTTAGCGCTTCAAAGTGGCGTATGTTGGTCACGAGGGTGGAGTAGGAGTCGTCGGCGGTATCTATACGACATTCCAGAAGGGCAGTCTTGAGGTTTTCTATTCCGTTGAGTGCTTTTGCCGAGATAGGTACCACTGCAACCGGTACAATATTGTGCTCTTTGCACAATGAGATTGTTTCAGCGGTAAAATCGCTTATGATTTTGTCGTAATATCTTGTCTGTGAATCCTCTCCCGCCATTGAGTCATAAGCGCTTCCGTAAACGGTCGGGGAGTTTATGTTGCTATCATAGAGCATGTCCAAAACGCGGTCTGTCTTGTTTATTACAACAATCACCTTCTGATTTTGGCAATCTGCTGTTGAAGCTAGCTGAGAGATGCTTTGTGCAAAGAATTCAACCCTTTCGGCATCAAGCATTAATATAATTACAGATGCGCTCCTAATCTTTTCGTAGGTGCGCTCAATACCAATCATCTCAATGGTTTCACGAGTCTCTCTAATTCCTGCAGTATCAATAAAACGGAAGCCTACTCCGTTAATATTCATCTGACCCTCAATATAATCTCTTGTGGTACCGTGAATTTCAGAGACAATAGCCCTCTCTTCGCCTAAAAGTAGGTTCAACAGGGTGCTTTTACCTGTGTTTGTGGCACCGGCTATAGCTACCGGAATTCCGTTTTTGATCACATTTCCAAGGCGGAAGGAATCTATTAGTGTTGTAATATGGCCGGTTACACTCTCAAGAAGTGATTTCAACCGCCCTCTGTCTGCAAATTCAACATCCTCCTCAGCAAAGTCCAGCTCAAGCTCCATTAGTGAAACAATCTCAAGCAGAGATGCGCGCATCTGAGAAAGCTCTTTTGAAAATCCGCCCTTCATCTGTTGTAGTGCAACTCTGTGAGATGCCTCATTTTCAGATGCAATAAGATCGGCAACCGCCTCTGCCTGTGCAAGGTCCATCTTGCCGTTTAAAAATGCCCGCTGTGAAAATTCACCCGGTTTGGCAAGTCTTGCACCGTTGTTCAAAAGCAGCATTAATATCTCTTGCTGAATGTAAAATGAGCCGTGGCAAGAGATTTCGGCCATGTTTTCGCCAGTGTAGGAGTCTGGAGAGTGGAATACAGATACCAGAACCTCGTCAATCACCTTGTCTCCGCTGCAGATGGTTCCAAAACGGAGTCTGTAGCCGGGAGTCTCAGAGAGTGATTTGCCCCTTTTGGGTTTGAATAACTTTCCGGTAATGGTTATGGCTTGCGGGCCGCTTACCCTTATGACTGCTATTGCGCTTCTGCCCTGTACGGTTGAGAGTGCACAGATCGTATCTATATTATTTGCATTCATTTTCTGTAAATTATCCGGTTAAATTAACCCTTTTTTACCAGAAGTACAACATTTTCCAGATGGTGAGTATGAGGGAACATATCTACGGGCTGAACCCTTTTTATCTCATAATTATCTCCCAATAATGCAATGTCTCTTGCCTGTGTTGCAGGGTTGCAACTTACATAAACAATCTTTTCGGGAGCTGCCTCTGCTAAAACCTTTGCCACATCGGGGTGTATTCCGGCCCTTGGAGGGTCAAGTATCACAACATTTGGCTTTCCGTTCTGTTCAATAAATTGCGGCGAAAGCATATCCTTCATGTCGCCTGCAAAAAAGCTGCAGTTTTGAATGTTGTTTTCGGCAGCATTAATCTTAGCATCTTCAATTGCCTCGGGTACATACTCAATTCCCACAACCTTTGATGCCCCTTTTGCCAAAAACAGAGCAATAGTGCCGGTTCCGGTGTAGAGGTCGTATAGGATTTCGTCACCCTTAAGCTCTGCAAAATCTCTTACTATTGAGTAGAGGCGGTATGCCTGGTGAGAATTTGTCTGGTAGAACGATTTTGGCCCGATTCTAAAAGTCAGCTCCTCCATCTTCTCGGTTATATATGGCATTCCCGAGTAGTTTGAGCAGTCTAGGTCAGCTATTGAGTCATTCTTTTTGCCATTAATTATCCAGTTTAACGAAGTAATTGCCGGGAAATTCACCTTTAGTGCATCAAGCAGCCTCTCGCGATCTTCTTTATTCTCATTTGCAAATACCACAATCACCATAACCTCGCCTGTTGTAGAGGTTCTAATAACCATTGTGCGCAAAAAGCCTGTCTGCTCCCTAAGGTCAAAGAACGTGTAGCCATTTTTCATGGCAAACTGCTTCACAAAGAGCCTGATTTCATTAGACGGAGATGGTTGAAGGTAGCAATGCTCTATGTCCAGCACCTTGTCAAAGAGTCCTGCAATGTGGAATCCAAGCCCTGTGCGCTGCTCTGCCGGCAGGTTCTCGGCCTCGGTAAGGCTCTCTATCCAGCGCTTGGAAGAGAAGGTGAACTCGAGTTTATTTCTGTAGTACTGTTCATTCTCTGAACCCAGAATGGGTGTAATTTCGGGAAGTTTTAGGTGCCCAATACGGGTAAGTTGATCTGTTACCTGCTGCTGTTTAAACTTAAGCTGCGTTGAATAGGGCAGAGATTGCCATTTACACCCGCCACATACCCCAAAATGGCTGCAAAAAGGCTCAATTCTATCCGGTGAGGGTTTTATCATGTTTGTTACAAAACCCTCCATATAACCCTTTCTTTTGATCTTAACCTGAATATCCACAACATCTCCGGGAACTGCAAACGGTACAAATATTACTTTGCCGTTTACGTGGGCAAGCGATTTTCCTTCCGCTGCAACTGTCTCAATCTCTATATTTTGAAATAACTCTCTGTCTCTTCTTCCCATTGGTGTAATTATTAGAGCGCGAAATTAACCTTTTTTAATCTCAATCGTTTATAATATAGTATAAAAATTGTAAATTCGCAAGTAAACCATAACAAAAACGGTTATGAAAAAAATTTGGTTAACGCTCGTTTCACTGATTATGCTCGCGGGAGTGAGCCTGGGTCAGGATTTCAATTCAATAACGGGCAAGGTTCAGGATGCCTCTACAAGACGGGCCCTCAGCTTTGCCTCAATTCAGCTGCTATCTACCAATATTAGTAATGTGACCAACTCAGAGGGTGTGTTCGTTTTAAAAATTCCTGCACACGTCACTGCAGACACGGTTCAGATCTCATATCTCGGGTATAAATCCAGAAGAATTTCTGTAAAAGACTTCCAAAGAGGTGAACTCTTAATTCCTATGGAACAGTCTGTTGTAACTCTAAGACCAATTACTGTCCGGCCACAGGATGCCACCTCTATCGTAAAAATGGCCTTTGCAAGGGTAGGGGAGAACTACACTGCCAAGCCTATGCAGATGACCGCCTTCTACAGAGAGATGATCAGAAAGGGGAGTAACTATGTTTCAATAAATGAAGCAGTTCTTGACATTAACAAGGCTCCTTATAACAGCTATAGGGCAGATCAGATTGGAATCTACAAGGCTCGTGGCAGTTATGACATGAATCGTATTGACACACTGCTGGTTAAATATCAGGGAGGGGCTAATTCGTCTCTTAGTCTTGATATTATGAAAGATCTTTTCCTTGGAACAGACCTGATGCTTCTGGATAAAATCTACTCATTCACAATGGCAGAACCTGTTACAATTGACAATAAGTTCTTCTATGTGATTAACTTCAATGAAAATGCCAACCTTCCGGATGTATATTTCAGAGGCAAACTGTACATTGAGTCAGAGTCACTGGCTGTGGGCAGAGTTGAGTTTGCAATGAACGTAGAGGGAAGGCCTCAGGCAAACTCATATTTTATTCGCAAAAAGCCGCCAACATTAAAGATGGATGTTATCAGTGCAAATTATCTAGTCAATTACAAAGAGGTTGCCGGTATGTGGCATTTTGACTATTCCAGGACCGAAGTTAAGTTTAACGCCAAGTGGGATAAAAAATGGTTCCGCAGTGTTTATACAATTGGTTCAGAAATTGCAGTGACCGACATGTCCCATTTGGAACGCAGGATTGATCCGGAAAACAGAGTACGTGCCCGCGATATAATGTCCGCAAAGGTGAATGATTTTACCGATGAGAACTTCTGGGAGGATTATAACATCATTGAGCCTGATCAATCTATAGAGAATGTTATCTCTCGGATAATCAAACAGCTCAGAAAACGAGATAATTAATACAATTTATATTATGTTAAATAGCCCTGACGCAAGACCCCTCCCGGAGAGAATGAGACCAAAGTCTCTAAAAGAGTACGCAGGTCAGGAACATTTGGTTGGTGAGGGTTCTGTGCTCAGAAAAATGATTGAGTCAGGGAATATCTCCTCTTTTATTCTTTGGGGTCCTCCGGGTGTTGGTAAAACAACATTGGCGAGAATTATTGCAAATCAACTTGAGCGTCCTTTTTATATTTTGTCTGCAATTAGTTCGGGAGTAAAAGATCTTAGGGAAATTATTAACAAATCACGTTCAAGTTCAATATTTGCCAAAGCAAGGCCCATACTTTTCATTGACGAGATTCACCGCTTTAGTAAAACTCAGCAGGATGCCCTTTTGGGAGCCGTCGAAGATGGTACCCTTGTTTTAATAGGTGCTACAACCGAAAATCCCTCTTTTGAGGTGATAACTCCCCTGCTCTCGCGTTGTCAGGTCTATATCCTAAAAAGCCTTGAGGTAAAGGATCTTGATAAATTGCTTCAGAGAGCAATCACAACTGACCCAATTCTTAAGTCAAGAAAGGTTGTAGTTAAAGAGAAAGAAGCACTCTTTAGGTTTTCAGGTGGTGACGCAAGAAAACTGCTCAATATACTTGACCTTATAGCCTCAAATTCTGGTGAGGATAAGAGTATAATTATAAGTAACAATAATGTTACAAAGGTTCTTCAAGAGAATATTGCCATATATGACAAGAATGGTGAGCAGCATTACGACATTATATCGGCATTTATTAAAAGCATAAGGGGTTCAGATCCCGATGCGGCCGTTTACTGGATGGCAAGGATGATTGCAGGGGGCGAAGATCCCCTCTTTATTGCCCGCAGAATGATAATTCTGGCATCGGAAGATGTTGGCCTTGCAAATCCCAATGCTCTGCTTATTGCTCAGGCATGTTTTGATGCCGTTCACAAGATTGGAATGCCAGAATCCCGCATTATACTATCTGAGGCTGCAATATATCTCGCAACATCTCCAAAGAGCAATTCTGCATACATGGCAATAGATGCAGCGCTGGCAGAGGTAGAGAAGAGTGGTGATCTGCCGGTTCCGCTCCATTTACGTAACGCCCCTACCAAACTTATGAAAGAGCTTGGATATGGCGACGAATATAAATATGCCCACTCCTACCCCGGTAATTTTGTAGAACAACAATTTCTGCCCGACAACCTTTCAGTTTCAAATTTTTATCTGCCGGGATCCAATACAAAAGAGGCAGAGATTAAAAAAAGGTTGCAATCACTTTGGAAAAAATACAATATTTGATACTTTTTATCTAATTTTGCCCCACTATGAATTTAGCGGACTTACAATACATCAGGAGTAATCAGGAGGGCCTTTTTTTTCTTATTGCCGGCCCTTGTGTAGTTGAAAACGAAGAGATTACACTTCACACTGCAACGCAGTTAAAGGCAATTACCGATTCTCTCTCAATTCCTTTTATTTTCAAGGCATCTTACAGGAAAGCTAACAGATCGAAAGCAGATTCTTATACCGGACCCGGTGATGAAAAGGGGCTTGAGATACTACAAAAGGTAAAAGAGAGACTTAAAGTTCCAATTGTCACTGATATTCACAGCCCTGCTGAGGCAGCTCTTGCAGCTTCTTATGGCGTTGATATATTGCAGATTCCTGCCTTTTTGTGTCGACAGTCCGACCTTCTTGAGGCTGCTGCCAAGACCGGAAAATATGTAAACATAAAAAAAGGGCAGTTTCTCTCACCCGGAGCGATGAAGTTTGCCGCAGAAAAAATTTCCAGAGCAGGAAATAAAAATATAATTCTTACTGAGAGAGGTACCCAGTTCGGTTACTCCGATCTTATTGTTGATTTCAGGTCTATCCCCGAAATGCAGAGCTTTGGATACCCTGTTGTACTTGATGTTACTCACAGTCTGCAACAACCAAATCAACCATCAGGCGTCACTGGTGGCAGACCAGACCTTATTCCCCTGATTGCACGGGCAGGCATTGCTGCAGGTGTAGATGGCCTCTTTATGGAGACCCACCCGGACCCTTCAAAGGCTCTATCAGATGGTGCGAATATGCTTAAGCTGGATAAAATGGAGGAGCTGCTCAAGTCCTTAGTTAGAATACAAAAAGCTTTAAAAGAATAGATTACTTTAATTTTCAAATTATAAAAGATTATGATTATAAATACAGATTTTACAAAAAGGTATGAGAAGATCCCGGTAGATATCTTTGAGGAATCTGATGCCGCCTGTTTAAAGGTCGCTAAGAGCATTGCAGATACCATTAAGAAAAGAGAGGCCAAGAATTTACATACAGTATTGGGCCTAAGTGCAGCATCTTCTGCAATACAGGTATATGAAGAGCTAGTTAAATTAAATAAAAATAAGGAGGTTAGCTTTAACAATGTTCACATTT
>JAUYTX010000036.1 GCA_030695025.1 Bacteroidales bacterium
CTCTTTTTTCATTACACCTTCGCGAACCGTGGCCATTTGAGGACGGCAATCGGGATTGATAATAGTTGCAATAATATTTCCACCAAAAGCAGGTCTTATCTGGTAAAGAAGATTTTTATACTCTTTGCCGCTTTTAACCTCCTTATGATCACCAATTTCCAAAGAAGTACAGTCCGCTGTGAGTCCGCTTACCAAAGCACTTGACACTCTGGGTGCAAGATCTCTTCCAACGCTTGTGGCTCCAAAAAGTGCAATCTGCGGGTTCTCCTTTTTTAGGACCGTAATTACAATTGAAGAGAAGGGCAGTGTCAGGTAATGCTTAAGTCTTTTGTCCTCAGCTACGTGAATTGTCTGAGCACCATACTTGAAGAGTTCATCTTTGTGTTGAGACACATTGTCTCCAATGATAAGTGCCTCAACCTCGCAAGAGAGCTCTTTTGCAAGAGAGCGTGCTTTGGTCAGAAGCTCAAGGCTTACATCAGCAATTTTTCCCTCCTCAGTCTCTATATAAATAAAAATATTGTTCATACTTATTGATTTTCTGTTATCCAATGGTGTGTGATGAGAATAGTTCTTTAATTAGTGAATCGATGTCTTCGAAAGAAGATGTAAGAATTTTTGATTCTTTTGCCTGATGCACAATGTTTTCAATCTTTTTCACCTTTGTAGGTGATCCTGAAAGACCATAGTGAATCTCATCTCCCCCAACATCGGCAACACCCCATTCAGGGATTCTCAGATTTGCTTTTGCCTCAATAGGAAGGTAAGAGTTATGCTCGTTGTCCTGCTCCTCGGTAAATGTGCGGGCGTGTTTGTATTTCATCAGATGTTTTGCGTGTCTTGGACGGCATTCAGGTGCAGTGGCGTGAACGGTTATTACTGCAGGAAGCGGAGTTTTTACTGTTTCGACACCTCTCTCAAGCCTTCTTTTAACTACAAGCTTATCTCCATCTAAACCGGTAATGTCTTCTGCATAAGTCACCTGAGGATAATTCAATTTCTCGGCAACCTGAGGACCTACCTGTGCTGTATCACCATCAATAGCCTGTCTGCCGGCGATAATTATATCCGGTCCAATTTTTCTGATAGCCATTGAAAGTGCATAGGAGGTAGCAAGTGTGTCGGCACCTGCAAATTTACGGTCGGTTAGAAGTACTCCTCCGTCTGCTCCCCTGTAATATCCTTCACGGATTATTTCGGCAGCCCTTGATGGGCCCATTGTCAGGAGCAAAACCTCGCTTCCCGGGAAACGGTCCTTAAGTCTTAATGCCTGTTCCAATGCATTCATATCTTCAGGATTGAAGATTGCCGGAAGGGCAGCACGGTTTACCGTACCATCCTCTTTCATTGCATTTTTCCCAACATTACGGGTGTCCGGCACCTGTTTGGCCAGAACAACAATTTTAAGTTTTTTTGTCATATTTGATTAATGGAAGTTTATGCCTCGGCTGAATTATTACCGAAGTTTATTGGTACTTTATTAATAGGTTCGTTGTGAAGTTCAATTTCACCATATTGACTTTCGAATTTGTCAATATTATCCTTTATGGCCAGAAGCAGTCTCTTGGCATGTTCCGCAGTCATAATTATCCTGCTGTGTACCTGAGCTTTAGGTACTCCGGGCATCATTCTTATAAAATCAAGAATAAATTCACTGCTTGAATGTGTGATTATCGCAAGATTTGAGTAAGATCCTTGTGCCACGTCGTTGCTCAATTCTATATTCAGTTCATTTTCAGCACTCATGTCCTTCATATTTTTTTAGATCAACGCAAAGATAAGATTTTTTCTTAATTGCTAATTTTGTTCACTTTTTTTAAAATTGATTAACTTTGTTGTTTGTTTAAACATCACTTATTAACTCTTTATGGAAATTTCCACAAAATACGACCCGTCGCTTACCGAAGACAAATGGTACAAATTCTGGCTGGAAAAGGGCTATTTTCACTCTGAACCGAATGAAAAAGAGCCGTATACTGTTGTAATCCCCCCTCCAAATGTAACTGGAGTACTGCATATGGGACATATGCTAAACAACACCATTCAGGATGTGTTGGTCAGAAGGGCAAGAATGATGGGTAAAAATGCTTGCTGGGTACCTGGAACAGACCATGCTTCTATTGCAACAGAGGCCAAAGTTGTGGCTAAACTTAAGGAGATGGGACTTGAAAAGGCTAACATTACACGTGAAGAGTTTTTAGAGCACGCGTGGGAGTGGAGAGAGAAACACGGAGGTATAATTCTGGAGCAGTTGAAAAAACTGGGGGCATCATGCGACTGGAACCGCACAACTTTTACAATGGACCCGGAATATAATAAATCTGTAATCAACACCTTTGTTCATTTTTACAATAAAGGGCTAATATACAGAGGCATCAGAATGGTTAACTGGGACCCTGAGGGCCAAACTGCAGTCAGTGACGAAGAGGTAATCTACAAAGAGACGCCATCGAAGCTCTACTATCTTAAATATTTTATCTCAATTGACGGAAAACCTTCTGAAGAGTATGTAGAAATTGCCACAACAAGGCCCGAAACAATAATGGCAGATACAGCTGTCTGTGTCCACCCAAATGACCCAAGATATACAAAACTAAAGGGTAAAAAAGTATTAATACCGCTAATTAATAAAGAGATTCCGGTAATTGAAGATGAATATGTGCTTATGGATTTTGGAACAGGATGTCTCAAGGTCACTCCTGCGCACGATATAAACGATTATGAGATAGGAATCCGACACAATCTGCCTGTAATAGATATACTTGACAACTATGCAAGGCTAAATGAAAAAGCTCAGATTCTGATAGGGGAGGAGAGGTTTATTGCAAGAAAGAAGATTGTGAAGATGCTCCAGGAGAATAATCAACTGGTAAAAGAGGAGCAATACAACTCACAGGTTGGCTACTCCGAAAGGACAAACGCTGTCATTGAACCAAAATTGTCACTTCAATGGTTCCTTAAGATGACAGAGGCTGCTAAACCAGCACTGGAGTATGTTATGAATGACACAATCAAGCTAATACCTGACAAATTCAAAAACACATACCGTCACTGGATGGAGAATGTAAAAGATTGGTGTATTTCGAGACAGCTTTGGTGGGGCCAGCAAATTCCTGCGTGGTATATGCCTGATGGAAAGATTGTTGTGGCAGCCGACAAGGATGACGCACTTGCAAAAGCCAGGCTTAGCTATCCGGATTTGACCGAGAAAGACTTGAAACAGGACGAAGATGTTGTTGACACCTGGTTCTCGTCATGGTTATGGCCAATTTCAGTCTTTGACCCAACAAAGCCGGGATTCCCGGATAAAAAACCAAACAGCGAACTGGCATATTATTACCCGACAAATGATCTTGTTACAGCACCCGAAATTCTGTTTTTCTGGGTTGCACGTATGATTATGGCAGGAAATGAATTCTGCGGCGATATTCCATTCAAAAATGTATATCTGACTGGTATCGTAAGAGATAAACAAGGCAGAAAAATGTCAAAATCGCTTGGAAACTCACCGGATCCGATTAAGTTAATGGAGAGATATGGAGCTGATGGTGTAAGAGTGGGCATGCTTCTTTGCAGCAGTGCCGGAAACGACATTCTCTTTGACGAGAGCCAGGTAGAGCAAGGCAGAAACTTCTCAAACAAAATTTGGAACGCATACCGTCTTGTAAACGGGTGGACTATTGATAAAGATATTGAACAAAGTGCCCAAGCTGCAGCAGCGGTTAAATGGTTTGATGGAACTCTTAGTGAGTCTCTTGAGACAATAAATGACCACTTTGAAAAGTTCCGGCTCTCAGACGCTCTTATGCACGCATACAAGCTTTTTTGGGATGATTTTTGTGCCTGGTATCTCGAGATAATAAAACCCGAATTTGGCAAAGGAATAGACAGTAAAACACATGAAGCCACTCTTGAGCTCTTTGAGAAACTTCTTAGGGTTTTGCACCCCTTTATGCCTTTTATCACTGAAGAACTTTGGCAACACCTTGCAAAGAACAAAAATTATGAAAGCATAATGATTTCCGAAATGCCCACTCCGGAAAAATGGTCAAAAGATTATGCTGCTTCGTTTGAACTGGTAAAATCAGCAATTGTCAACATAAGGAATATAAGACAGGCCAAGGCTATATCACCAAAAACAGAACTTAACCTTTTTGTAAAAGGCAACTTAGACAAAAACCTTTACTGCGTAATAAGAAAAATGGCCAACATATTACAAATTGAAGATATGTCAGCCAAAGATTCAGGGCAAACAGGAAACTCATTTATGGTTGGTACATCTGAATTTTTTATTCCACTAGAAGGCATGGTGAACGCTGCCGAAGAGCTCAATAAAATTGATACAGAGCTCAAGCATCTTGAAGGATTTCTTAAATCTGTAAATGCTAAGTTGAACAACGAAAAATTTATGGCAAACGCAGCAGAAAACGTAAAAAACACAGAACTTAAGAAGAGGTCTGATGCCGAGGAAAAGATAGCCAAATTGTTAAAACTTAAAGAGGAGTACAGTAAGTAATGTATATATCAGAAACCATATTAGCAGTAAGGTATTACGAAACAGATCTGATGGGCATAGTACACCATTCGAACTACATCCGCTATTTTGAGTGTGGCAGGAGCGAAGCATTGGCAAATCTGGGTCTCCCAATTCATAAAATTGAAAAGTTAGGCATAATGATGCCGGTTGTAAATGTTTCCTGTGATTACAAATTGCCGGCAAGACTTGGAGATACGCTTAGAGTTGTTAGCACAGTAAACGAAATACCAAAAGCTAGAATGGTTATTGATACTGTAATTTACAACCAGGAGGGCAACACTGTTTGTGCAGGTTCTGTAACTCTGGGCTTCATTCATGCAAATAACAGGAGGCCAACAAGGGCTCCTTCCTTTATTATTGATATCTTTGCCCCGTACTTTAAAGAAAACGACTAAAATTTACAGATATGAACCAATTTCTACTATTCGGAACGCTTGGTGCAACCGAAATTATAATTATCGCACTGATAGTATTGCTACTTTTCGGCGGTAAAAAAATTCCCGAACTTATGAAGGGAATCGGTAAAGGTGTAAAGAGTTTCAAAGATGGAATGAAGGGCATCGAAGACGAGATTAAAGAAGATAAAGGCTCCGGAGAGGAGAAAAAGTAAACAGACCCCACCGTGAGCAAAGAGATGACATTTTGGGACCACCTTGATGAACTGAGGGGAGTGCTCTTCCGTTCAGCGATTGCCTTGTTTATTGCAGCAATCGTAATCTTCTTTAATAAAAGCTTTGTATTTGACACGGTAATTTTTGCACCTACAAATTCGGACTTTATCCTTTACAAATGGTTTGGACAGCTCGCGACCTTTACGGGAATTGCAGCAATGGCTCCCGAGCCATTCTCTGTAAACCTTATCAACATTGAACTGTCAGCACAATTCTTCACCCATGTTAGCGTCTCTTTGACTCTTGCATTTATTTTAACTGTCCCCTTTATCATATACCAGCTTTGGACATTTGTCAGTCCGGGTCTGTATGAAAAGGAGAAGGCTGCTATAAGGAAAGCCTTTGCATTTGCTTCTATACTCTTTTTTATAGGGATTCTGGTGGGATATCTATTCGTTTTTCCTTTAACAGTAAGGTTTTTAGGTACCTATCAGGTTAGTGACTGGGTTCAGAACCAGATATCGTTAAAATCATACATATCTATGTTTACATGGCTGATTCTTATAATGGGAGTGGTGTTTGAGATGCCAGCCCTTGCAGCCATACTCTCAAGACTTGGTATTATTTCTAAAAGCATGCTCAGAAAATACAGAAAGCATGCATTCACAATATTGATAATAGTTGCGGCAGTTATTACTCCGAGCGGAGACGCATTTACCCTATTTATTGTAGGGACACCGCTCTATTTACTTTACGAATTTAGTATACTTATTTGCCGTGATATCGATCAATAATCTGACAGTTTCATTCGGAGGGTTTACCCTCTTTGATAATGTCAATTTCCACATAAACGAGAACGACAAAATCGGACTTGTCGGCAAGAACGGTGCCGGTAAGACAACAATCCTCAAGATAGTTGCAGGAATAATTGCACCATCAGGCGGAGCTGTGCAGCAGCCATCCGAAATTACAATCGGCTATTTACCTCAGGAGATGGAGTACTCAAAAAAGAGTACAGTAATTGAAGAGACTCTTAAAGCATTTTCACATATAAAGACAATTGAAGAGAGAATTGCTAAAATTAACAAGGATATTTGTGAAAGAACAGACTTTGAGAGCGACTCCTACCATGATCTAATTGTCAAATTTAACGAGTTAAACGACAAACTAAACCTATACGGAACAATAAATCCTCAAGCTCTATCAGAAAGGATACTCAAAGGTTTGGGATTCAGCCGAAGCGATCTTGACAGAGAGAGGGCAACACTCAGCCTGGGGTGGAATATGAGGATAGAACTTGCGAAAATACTGCTAAGAAAGCCCGATATTCTACTGCTTGACGAACCCACCAACCACCTAGATATTGAATCTATAAGGTGGCTTGAATCATATCTCCAGGGTTTTCGCGGAGCTCTTGTATTGATCTCTCACGACAGACGTTTTCTTGACAGCGTAACCAACAGAACCGTAGAGATAATGCTGGGCAAGATTAATGATTATAAAGTTCCGTACACCAAATACACACAACTTAGAAGGGAACGTCTTGAACAACAGAAAGCTGCATACGATAATCAGCAAAAATTGATTGAAAAGACAGAAGATTTCATAGAGAGGTTCAGATATAAGGCAACAAAATCGAATCAGGTACAATCAAGGATTAAGCAACTGGATAAACTGGACAGAATTGAGGTTGAGGAGGAGGACAAAGCAAAACTTTATCTTAAATTTCCGCCTGCACCACGATCAGGCAACGTTGCATTAAAATCAATTGATGTAAAGATGTCATTTGGAGAGAAGTGCATCTTTGATAAGGCCAACATAACGATAGAGAGAGGAGAAAAGATTGCGCTACTTGGTAAAAACGGAGAGGGTAAAACAACCTTTATGAGGCTTATTACAGGAGAACTCACACCTGTATCTGGCAGAATAGAACTCGGACACAATGTCTCGTTAGGATACTACGCACAAAATCAGGAAGATTTGCTCAACAAAGAGGACACCGTATTTGAAACCCTTGACAATGCTGCAACAGGAGATGTCCGGACAAAATTGAGGGACATTCTGGGCTCGTTTCTTTTCAGAGGCGAAGACATTGATAAAAAGGTAGCAGTGTTAAGTGGAGGTGAGAAATCGCGCCTGGCAATGGCAAAACTGATGCTCAAACCATACAACCTGCTTGCACTTGATGAGCCTACAAACCACATGGACATTAGATCGAAAGATATACTCAAACAGGCACTGCTTAAATATGATGGTACTCTTGTGATTGTATCTCACGACAGGGATTTTCTTGACGGACTGGTAAATAAAATTTATGAGTTCAAAGATGGTGCAGTAAGAGAACATTTAGGTACATTTGAGGAGTTTCTTTCGCGGAAAAACATTGAGAGCCTGGATGAGTTGGAATTGGAAAAGTCTGCCTTAAAAGCAGCTCCGGAAGCAAAGAAGCAGGAGAATGTTGTGCCCGTCGATCAAAACTTAAAAAGAGAGCAGGAGAGAGAGCAAAAAAGAAAAGAGGCAAAAATTGAAAAGTGTGAGAAGCGCATCGAAGAGCTTGAATCAAAGATTGCGTCTGCAGAGAAGGAGCTTGCCGGTGTAACTGATGCCGTTAAAATACTCTCACTTGTTGAGGGTTACGAAAAACTTAAAAAAGAGCTTAACAGCGAGATGGAGGAGTGGGAAAAGCTTCACAATAACCAATAAAAACAATTAGAAATGGAGAGTAATTATATTTGCGGAATACACCCTGTTACAGATGCGGTTATCGGCGGAAAAAAGATTGAGAAGGTTTTATTTAAACAAGGTATGGATAGCCCACACTTTAGAAACTTGATGGAGCTTTTACAGGAAAAAAACATATCAATTCAATTTGCGCCCATAGAGAGACTCAACTATGTGACAAGAGCAAACCACCAAGGTGTAATTGCATTTCTCTCTCAGGTAGATTATGTATCTCTTGAAGAGATGGTTGCAAAAGCAATTGAGAACAAAAAGAACCCGGTAATAATCCTTCTTGACGGCGTAAGCGATGTGCGAAATTTTGGAGGAATAGCCCGTTCGGCAGAATGTGCATCAGCAGATGGTATTATTATGCCGGCAAAAGGAAGCGCAGCCATAAATGCAGAATCAATTAAAACATCAGCAGGGGCTCTGATGAGAATTCCTGTAGCAAAAGTAACAAACCTCAGAGAGGCAATTTTTTATCTCTCACAAAGTGGTTTTCAAATAATTGCAGCAACGGAAAAGGCAGAAAAAAATATTTACGACGCCGATTTTAGCAAAGCAACTGCCATTATTTTAGGCTCCGAAGATAAAGGGATATCTAAATCATCATTATCTCTGGCAAATGAATTGGTTAAAATACCTATAACCGGTGTAACCGGATCACTTAATGTGTCGGTAGCCGCATCGGTTGTCCTCTTTGAAATTGTCAGACAGAGGATCGTTTAAATTCAGAACAAATTACAGCGGTTGCTATTGCAACATTAAGAGACTCACTGCTCTTTTCTGATAATGAAAAGGATGGGATTGCTAACCTTTTATGAATTAAGGCCTCAACAGCAGGGGAAATACCTTCAGATTCACTTCCCATAACCACAAGTGCCCCCTTTGGCAAACTCTGATCGTATATATTATTGCCGTTCATGAATGTACCATAAACCGGCATCTTGCCTTCATTCTCCTTTATTAAGTGGGATAAATCGGTATAAACAACTTTGGAGCGGAAAATTGCCCCCATTGTTGACTGAACTGCCTTAGGATTATATATATCAACACAATTCTCTGAACAGTAAATGGTATCAATTCCAAACCATTCTGAAAGTCTGATGATGGTACCCAGATTTCCAGGGTCTTTTATTGAATCAAGGGCAAGAGAAAGGTTATTATTATCAGGAGATAAAGAAGAGATTGCCTCAGGAATTCTAATAACTGCAAGGGCAGGGGAGGGGCTGGAAAGAAGTGTAATCCTTGACATTAACACCTCTCCAATCTCCTCCATCCTAAATATTTCAAGAATATCCCAACCTGACTCAATAGCCTCCTGAACAAGCTTCTCCCCCTCAACTACAAACAATCCGTTCTCCTCGCGAAATCTTCTCTTTGCAAGGGAACGAATTAGTTTAATCTCTGATTTTGAGGGAGTCATCAATATCCCAAAATTTTAAGCATAGACTTGTAAGTCTGCTCTTTACTAAATAGTTTTGTATAATACTCGCCGTTTTCGTCTACATCAATAGTAATGTGCTTTGGAGCAGGCTGCAAACAGTGTTGAATACCTCCGAATCCTGCAATCGACTCCTGATACGCACCGGTGTGGAAGAATCCCAAATAGAGAGGCTCTTCGCCATTTACTACCGGAAGGAAAATTGCATTGGCATGAGCTTCGGCATTATAATAATCCTGACTATCACATGTTAAGCCACCCAAAAACACCCTTTGATACTCTTTATTCCACTTATTAATTGGCAAAAGAATGAACCTCTGCTTAATTCCCCAAGTATCCGGTAAAGTTGTCATAAAAGAGCTGTCTACCATATACCACCTCTCCCTATCGTTCTGCTGCTTCTGGTCCAGAACCTGATATATAACAGCACCGCTTTCTCCAACTGTAAAGCTCCCGAATTCGGTAAATATGTTAGGTTCTGGCGTTCCTCTCTGTTCGCAAATGCTCTTAATTTGAGCAATTATCTCTTCGGCCATATATTCGTAATCGTAATCGAAAGCAAGAGAATTTTTTATAGGGAAACCACCTCCTATATTCAGCGAATCAAGTTCGGGACACAAAGCTTTTAAATCACAATATACTGACACGCACTTAGAAAGCTCATTCCAGTAATAGGCGTTGTCGCGCATTCCGGTATTAATAAAGAAATGGAGCATTTTGAGAGAAAACTTCTTATTCTGTTTAAGTTTCTGCTCATAAAACGGGAGGATATCACTGTACCTGATACCAAGGCGTGATGTGTAAAATTCAAATTTTGGCTCCTCTTCTGCAGCAATGCGAATACCTATTTTACACGGCTCCTTAACACATAGATCAAGTTCTTCAAACTCCTGCATATTGTCAAGAACAGGAATTATATTAGTCCATCCGTTATTCCTCAGGTTTGCAATATTTTCTATATATACATCCTTTTTAAAACCGTTGCAAATAATATAAAGCTCTTTACTCACAGTTCCCGCCTCCTGCAATGCCTCAATAAGATTCAAATCGAAAGCCGATGATGTCTCAATGTGGATGTCGTTTTTAAGTGCCTCCTCTATTACAAATGAAAAATGAGAGCTCTTTGTGCAATAGCAGTAGTGATAATCTCCCTTATAATCAACCTTGGCCATGGCCACGTTGAACATTCTCTTTGCCCTTTGAATCTGGGAAGATATTTTGGGTAAGTATGTAATTTTTAATGGTGTTCCATATTGTTCTATGATATCCATAATTGGAATATCGTGGAATTGAAGTTCTCCGTCTTCTACCTTAAATTCATCCTGTGGAAAGTCAAATGACTGTTCAACCAAATCTATGTACTTGTTCTTCATTTTAAAAATTCAGGTGAGTTAGTTTATGATGTTTTCTGCAATGTAAGTCAATCGGATTATTTGCAGAATGCAAAGATATCTTTTTTTATTTTTTTGAAAAAGAGAATCGATTATAATTGCTATTTTTGTTGAAAATAAAGAGTTGATGAACAGAAATTCACCTACATATCTTTTACCTCTTTTTCTTATAATTATTTCCGCAGCATCATACTCATGCAGCACTGTCAGAGTTATTCCTGAAGGCCGCAGTATGTTGAAAGAGAATAAAATAGAGATAGTTAACTCTAAAGTGGTGAACTCATCAGATCTTACCCCTTATTTAAGGCAACAACCCAACAGCTCTTTCCTTTTCGGTTGGAACCCATTTACGGTAATTTACAACTGGAGCAATGGAAAAGATGGTGGATGGGACAAATTTGTACAAAAGATAGGTCAGGCACCTGTTGTGCTTGATACTTTTCTTGTAGAAAAGAGCCGTGAAAATTTGGTAAACCGGCTTAAGTCACTTGGCTATTTTGACTCAGAGGTTACAGATACAATAATCACGAAGAGAAAAAGAAGTAGCGTAAAATATTTTGTTTATCCTGGCAACAGTTTTGAGATTAAAGAGATTTCTCATCAGATAAAAGATACTTTAATCAAGAAAATAGTTGAAAACAATATGTCTGCAACTTTGATCAAAAAAGGCATGAGATTATCTGAACTGTCACTAGAAGAGGAGAGTGTAAGGATCACTACGCTTTTAAGGGAGAGAGGTTATTACAATTTCACTAAAAATTACCTATTCTTTGAGGCTGACACCTTCAATAAAGGGGGCTTTGCTGATCTATACGTAAAAATTGAAAACTATACAAGAAGTGAAACGCCATCAGATGCCAGAAATCATGAAATATTCAGAATAAGAAACATTTCTCTGTACCCCGATTATGACCCTATGAGGGCAAGGGAGGACTCGCTCTCGTCATTCAACTTGTATAAAGTAGATAGTTTAAATATTTTCTACAGAGCAAACAAGAGTATGCGTCCTCTGGTTCTTTCCAAAATGAACAGATTAAAGCCGGGAGATCTTTATAGTGAGAAAGATGCTACTTCAACTTACAACCGTTTTGTTGCACTAAGGTACTATTCAGGCGTAAACCTTCAGTTTGACGAAGTTCCTGCATCAGAATCGGCAACAGGAAGGGAGGTTGATTGCATAATCCGTCTCACACCGTCAAAGAGCCAGGGTTATAAGCTCAATCTTGAGGCCTCAAGTAATTCAAATAACCTTCTGGGAGTCTCTCCTGCAATCTCTTACTACCATAAAAACATCTTCAAGGGGGGGGAGTGGTTTACACTTGGCTTTATGGGTAATTTTCAGTTCAAGCTGAACGACCCCGTAAAATCTTCAGAATTCGGTATTTCTGCCGGTATATCTCTTCCAAGTTTTTTATTGTTACCCGACTCCACATTCAAAACAAGCGTTCCGAGAACAGATATCAATTTAGGTTATAATTATCAAAACAGACCGGAGTTCACCAGAAATGTTATCTCTTTCAACTATGGTCACAACTGGAGAGAGGGGGAGAGGCTATTCTACATTTTTAACCCCATACAGCTTAATATTGTTAAGCTTTTCAATATGAACCCAATGTTTTATGAGAGTCTCATGGACCCATTTCTTAAAAGCTCATACAGAAACCACTTTGACCTTGGGTCAGGAGGAACAATTTACTATACCACAGACGCCTCTGTTATTCCCAAAAAGACCTTTTTCTATGTACGCTGGACATCTGATGTAGCCGGAAATCTGGTAAGTATATTTAACTCTACCTTAAATCGGGACACTAGTGGTGCAAGAACGGTATGGAATACACCATATTCGCAATATTTCAGAAGTGACCTCACTATTGGTTATACCTGGAGATTTGATAAAAGCAATGCATTAGCCGGAAGATTCAACATAGGAGCGGGTCACGCCTACGGAAATTCAAAGGTATTACCGTTTGAAAAGCTTTTTTATGCAGGGGGTGCAAACAGTTTAAGAGGATGGCAGGCCAGATCTGTCGGGCCCGGTTCTGCACCAATTGACACAACCTTTTCAATTCCAAACCAAACCGGGGACATAAAAATTGAGTTAAATGCCGAATACCGTTTTAATATGTTCTGGAACTTTGAGGGGGCACTATTTGTAGATGCCGGTAATATATGGAATACAAGAGTTGAACCCGGGAAAGAGAGCGGACTCTTCAGAATTAAGGACTTTTACAAAAGCGTCGCGATTAACTGGGGAACCGGCATAAGGTTAAATTTAGATTTTCTCGTACTTCGTCTTGATTTAGGGATGGTTGTGTATGATCCGTTAAAAACAAGCTGGATAGGGCCCAAAAACTGGTTTAAACGGGATACATACGCACTTCAGTTTGGTGTAGGATACCCATTCTGATTCTAATTATTAATCTTCGAAGTAGATCTCTCCAAAATATTGTGGAGTATGAAAATTGGGTCTCTCTGTCCCAATTGGATTCCATGATAGATAATGCTTAACCGGCAGTTCATCACCACACTTGTAAAAATTTGCTCTGACAACTCTCCCTTTAAGAGGCTCTATTGTGCTTAGTGAAAAGAGTGAAACCGGCAGAGCAACTGTTAAAGTCCACTCAAAATCACCCTCTTTAACATCAAAGCCCTCTTTACCAAGGGTAGAGGCTCTCCTTATCTGAGATGTAACCTCTTTGCCAAATCTGGTTCTGTTTTGCCTGTCAGGACCTCCGGCAAATGTGCCCACACCTATACAGTTCAATTCAAGATTGTAGTAAATTGTCTCTGTAGAAGAAGGTATGATAAAAAATTCCACAGCCGAATCTTTGTATGGAGCAGATCCCTCGTCCTGAGTGTAAAAAGCTCTTATATAGCTCTCTTTTACAACATATTGAAGATAAATTTCATCCTGTGAGTATGCAATTCTGAACTTTACCCTGGGTTGCTCAGGAAACTGGCTCCAGTTAACAACATCAATGGTGTGAAACGGAATGTTTGCGCTATCCAGCATCTTTTCTACCAGTCTTACAGGCGGATTGTTGCACGGAAATGAAATTTTCTTAACTGTAATCATCTCTTTTTGAGTAAGAAAAGACTCCTTTTGAGTCTGCCCGGTAAGTGTCCCGGCAGTCAAAAGGAGCCCTGTTATCATGAGCTTTAAAAGCATATTTATCTATTTTGAAACCGATGTTCTGATTTTGTATCCCGAAACCCCATAGTACAGAATGTAAACGAAGATCGGAAGTGCAATCCAGTAAGAGTTTTGAGCTCCAACTACATCTTTCAAAAAACCGTAAGCAGTAGGAATTATCGCGCCCCCTGCTATTGCCATTACTAGTAATGATGAGCCTGTTTTTGTGAACTTGCCAAGGTCTGCCATAGCCAGAGGCCATATAGCCGGCCATATAAGAGAACATCCTATTGCAATAAGGGCGATGAACCAAATTGACATATCGGCCGGTGTAAGCACAACCAGAATTGATCCTGCAATACCAAGCACTGCGCATATCATCAGCGCATTCGCCTGACTCAAATATTTAGGAATAAATATAATGCCGCAGATATATCCCAGAACCATTCCGATAGGGGAGATCCATGCATAAGAGGATGCATTTGGCAATTCAAGCCATGTTGCATAATCTACAAGGGTTCCAAGGGCAACTGTTTCAACACCAACATAGAGGAAAAGGGCAAGTACACCAAGCAAAAGGTGAGGGAATTGCCAGATGGAGGTCTTTGATGCTGCGTATGGAGACTCCTCAGCACTATCGGGATCTTCGCCGGCAGCCTTAACCTCAGGAAGTGGTGCCATTAACGAAATCACTCCAAGAAGCAGGAATACACCAATGATTATGTAAAAAGGAAGGTAGAGATCAGATATCAATGTGTCAGTTGTATCTTTTCCAATAACAAATGCGAGAAATACAGGAGCAACAGGCCATGCAAGTTTATTGCAAATACCCATAATTGAGATTCTTCTTGCCGCACTTTCAATAGGACCTAAAATTGTAATATAAGGATTGACAGAGGCTTGCAGAAATGTATTACCAATACCACTCATAAATGAAGCTACCAGAAAGAGTGCAAAGCTCTCGTAGCGGGCTGAAGGTATAAAAAGTGCAAATGCAATTGCAAAAAGGAGGAAAGAGAGCGCCATAGTTCTCTTGTATCCTATTTTCCCTATAACCAACGATGCCGGATATCCGAAAATTATAAATGTAGAGAAGGTTGCAGCAAGAATCAGATATGACTCTCCTGAAGAGACACCAAGAGTGCCGTTTAATACAGGAATCAGAAATGAGTTAATGCCCAGCGCAAATCCTATTGCAAAGAACATCATTCCGATAAAGGCTATCGGAATTGCAAAATTTCTTTTTTTATTCATATTTCAGCATTTTAAGTTTAGGTTAGGTAAAGTTTCAATTATACATTGTATCTTACAAATAGTTCAATAGCCTGATATTCTGCCATTCCCAGTTTATCAAAGAGAACAGCGGTATTGTGATTCCTCTCCTCGGCTCTTTGCCAGAACTCTCTTTTGTCTGAACCAGGGAACAGAGGTCTGTCTTTTTGAGACTGGTGTTTGAATATTGCCTCTCTCTTAATAATCACCTCTTCCGGACTCAAAGGAACTGCCATATCGGCGTCAGCGACATCCCACTCCTGCCAGGCACCCCTATAGAGCCAAACTCTGCAATCTTTTATCCACTCTTCGTTTTTGAGTTCATTAAGGGCAGTAAGAATCGCCTGAAGGCAAACTCTGTGAGTTCCGTGAGGGTCGCTTAAATCACCGGCAGCATATACCTGATGAGGTTTTACGCTTTGAAGAAGGTCCTTCACAATCTTAATATCTGCAGGGCCAATCGGATTCTTCTTTACTCCGCCTGTCTCGTAGAAAGGCATATCCAGGAAATGGACCCTCTCTTCCGGAATTCTGAGATATCTGCAGGCAGCTTTAGCCTCGCCTCTTCTTATTGCTCCCTTTACGTCCCTTATCTGGGCTGAATCGGGCTCTCCGGGATGTTTAACACTCAGTTCTTTAAGAGCATCTTTATAAATATTTGAACTCAAATCAGAGTCAAATCCGTAAATCTCTGAACTGTCACGTATAAAATCAAGGAACCTGATTGCATCATGGTCAAAAACGGCAATATTGCCGGAAACCTGGTATGCAAGGTGTACCTCGTGACCATGTTCCGCAAGTCTCGCTAGAGTTCCCCCCATTGATATAACGTCGTCGTCGGGGTGAGGAGAGAATATAATTGCCCTTTTTGGGAAAGGGAAGGCCCTTTCGGGACGTGTTGAATCGTCGGCATTGGGTTTTCCGCCCGGCCAACCGGTTATAGTATGCTGTAAATCGTTGAATGCCTTAATGTTTATTTTGCTTGCAGGACCTTGTTCGGTAATAAGATCACTCATACCGTTATCGTTGTAATCTCTATCCGTAAGCTTTAGAATTGGCTTTTCAAGTTTTTTGCATAGCCAGAAAACCGCTTTTCTGGTAAGCTTTTCATCCCATTCGCACGGTCCGGTCAACCAAGGTGTTTTTATTCTTGTAAGCTCTGCAGCAGATGCGAAATCAACAAGCACTTCCAGATTTTCATGCTTTTGAAGGTATGATGTTGGATTTTGTTCGTTGATAGTGCCCTCTACAAGCTTTGCAATTGTTCCGGCTTTTCCCTCTCCCCATGCAAGAAAAAATATCTTCTTTGCCATAAGAATGGTTTCAATACCCATTGTGAGAGCATGAAATGGAACATATTCAACTCCGAAAAACTCAGATGCGGCAGAAATACGTGTATTGTGGTTAAGGGTAATTAGCCTTGTACGTGAGTTATAGTGAGAACCAGGCTCGTTGAAACCCATATTCCCGAGAACAAGAATATCTATACCGCCTAAATCGTGAATTTCTTTCTCATAACTAATGCAATAATCATGAATATCTTCTTTTTTAACCTCACTATCAAGACAATGAATGTTTTCAGCCGGTATTTCTATGAAATCCAGCAAATACTCTTTAAGAAACCTGAAGTGGCTTTGAAGCTCCTTTTTATTCAAGGGCCAATATTCATCAACACTA
>JAUYTX010000037.1 GCA_030695025.1 Bacteroidales bacterium
ATTAAAGATTAAGAAATTGATGTTTATTTGTAAATTAGTTATGATTATTTTATATCGCAAGAGATAAAAAAATTCCAGCCAATAACTTCTTTGCAGAATAACACTTAAAGAAGCAGAAAAGGTTATTTCTACAATTAGATGACAAATAATATTTACAAGTGTTTACTATATGGCATTAATTCAAGTTTTTATTCCTACATACAACCGCCCTAAAACTGCTTTAAAGACAGTTGAATCAGTTTGT
Organism: Bacteroidales bacterium; assembly: GCA_030695025.1. Classification (GTDB taxonomy): domain Bacteria; phylum Bacteroidota; class Bacteroidia; order Bacteroidales; family UBA932; genus Bact-08. The sequence goes on from JAUYTX010000037.1 coordinate 245, forward strand.
AAGCAATCATTTAAGGATTATGAGCTAATTATTTCAGACAATTCAACTGATAATCAGACAAAAGAAATATTCGCCAATTACAGCTATTCTAATATCAAATATATAAAAAGAGAGCCATCATTAACTGCTATTGATCATTTTAATAGAATACTTTTTGAAGTTACATCCGATTTTTTCATGATTTTTCATGATGACGATATTATGCATGATAATATGCTTGAATGCCTTTATAACGCAATTATTAAAAATGAGGAAATTATTTCTGTTGGTTCTAATGCATTTATAGCTCGTAATGGAAATATTAGTAATAAGAAACTTTTTAAAGCTTCGCGAAGAAATCTAGTTTTGACTAACCCGATTGATGTTGCAAAGCAATATATCAAAATTGGAGGGATTGTGCCATTCTCTTCCTATATATACAAAAATAAGGTTGCACAAGAGTTGAAATTTGATTCATCTAAAGGAGGCAAATATTGCGATGCGGCTTTTATTCTAGATATTTCAACTCTAGGTAAAATTTTATTTTTAGCAAAGCCTCTAATGTATTTCTCGATACATCAGGGTCAAGATAGTTTTAATTATTCATACACGCACAGTACAGCATTGCTTAAATATGTGTGCAAAGTCACAGGCCTAATGAAGGGTGATAAATTAATTAAAGAATATCGAATTAGAAATATATATCTAGAATTAAAACAAGGAATACTATATGGAAGAATTATATTATTTTCAAGAAGATATTTAAGAATGGTGTTTATTCTTTTCAAAGAATCACTATTTCTTTATTTTCCTAGAATTTTAGTCTTAAGTTTTATTTCCACTTTTAAAATTTCGATTAAAAAATATAACATATCATTTAATTCTTATTATAACAATAAGTTATTTCAATGATAAGATCGAAAAAATAATAACTGCCCACTATAAATATAAGTAAAGTTATTAGTTATAAGAAGACTCTTTGAAATATCGGACCCCTAAATGGGGGTAAGAGTCTCTAGATAGATTTAATAAATTTGTGATAAGCACCGAGAATATGAAAAAAGAAAATAAGGAAAGTATAAATCATCAAAAACATTCTTAAGTTAATGAAGCTATTTAACCAAAATGCTTAAAGAAAAACTGACTAAAATTGGGGACTACGACAACTGATTAGAACACTTCAAGGTTCAAAAATAATTATATGCAATATTTTTCTAAAATAAAAAAAGTATTAAATCAAGTTTTATTAGATAAGGATTTACAAAACACAACACTTAACCAAGGGTTTAAATTAATTACTGGACCACTATTAATATTATTACTTCCGTTATACATTTCTCAAGAAGTTCAAGGCTATTGGTTTTCTTTCATTAGCATATCTGCTCTCTCTGTTCTAGCCGATCTCGGTTTTACGGTGATTATTTTACAGTTTTCTGCTCACGAGTTTGCATATCTAGGAATTTCAAATAATTTTATTGTTTCTAATGATATAAGAAATAATTACCATTTGATCAAACTATCGACCTTATTACGTTTTACCATAAAGTGGTTAATTAAATTACTTATATTCGCATTTACACCAATCTTAATTGTTGGGTTAATATTTTTCAACATAGACCCTACGGAAATCAATTGGAAATTTCCGTGGATATTATATACTGTTGGTGCAATGATAACATTTGCAAATACAGTGATTTTGTCATATATTGAAGGGTGTAATTTCGTTGCAAAAACCCAAAGAATCAGATTTTATAGTACAATCATTAATTTTACTATACTGTTTCTATTTCTCGCCCTAAGAACAGATTTATACGCACTTTCAATTTCTCTATTATTCTCATCAGTTATTACTTCAATTATCATATATAAAAAATTCCATTTTTTGTTATATCAATTATGGGAAATATCAAAAAATGAAAGTTATGATTGGTTTCACGATTTCTTCATTTTTTTTAAAAAATATGCAATTAGTGTTGCTTCAGGTTATTTAGTTGTTCAAATTTCAACACCATTATCATTTATTTATTTTGGAGCTGTTGAGGCAGGAAAAGTAGGCCTAACTATGAGTTTATGTACAGCGATATTCTCAATTTCAAATATTTGGTTTCAATCAATCGCTCCTAAAGTAAACATGCTAAACTCAAAAAAGAAATGGAGGCATTTAAGTTTGCTCATAAGCAAAAGGCTAATTTTATCAGTTTATACATACATTTTTGTCTTTCTTATATTTTCAATCCTTTATGTACTTTTTAAATATTCAAGTTTAAGTGAAATCAATAATAGGTTTTTACCTTTTACGGGAATACTTATATTAGTGTTTCATTGGCTATTGCAATTACCAAACTATGCTATGGCATTTTATCTAAGAGCTTTTAAGAAAGAACCATTCATGATTTTGTCTTTTCTAAGCTCCATTTGCGTTGTTATATTAACGTGGTTTAGTATTTTATATTTACCTACTAAATATGTTTTTTCTGGTCTATTAATAACTACTATTGTGTTCCTCCCATTAACAGTCGGGATGTATTTTAAGAAAAGGAATAAATGGCAATACATTGCTTCAAGTAATTTGCAACAATAATTTGCTTATAGACAATGGAAAAGTATACAAGACATTTAATTAAACTAATTATTTAATGAGAATAAGTATTAGAAAAAAGATTATAACAATATATTTATTCTATGCCTTTTTGATATTAACCACGCCTATTTTAGTTAATTACTTTAAAGAAGACTACTACACTAGTGGATGGATGGCAATTGGCTCTTATACTTTCGATTTTATTGACGGTCTAACACGATCATTTTATTTCTTAATTATAACAAGCATCCCTATCCTTACAATCTTACATTTTTTACCTCTAAGCAAAGAAAATAACGAAAAAATTAATATTAAAGAATCATTAGGTTTAAGTAAGCCTGAATTGAATGTCTCATCTAAAGTAATATACTGGTTGTTAATCCTAATTAGCTTGGTTTTTTTTTCATACAATTTAGGAATTACTGGAGTTGAAACCCCAACACCCTACAAACTTTCAGGTATTGCACATTATTTGAGAACTTACATTTTCCCGTTAATTTTAGTTCCATTATTATCTAAGGGTCTTAGTTTTCGGTTAACTGTCATTTATTCCATTGTTGTTGGGATTACAAGTGCATCAAGATTCACTTTAGTGACACCCATCATTTTATATGCGTTGATTAATAGACGGGAGATGACTTTTAGAATTCTATTGAAAGTAATTTTTTTTATAGTAATATTTTTTTCTTTTCTTACATACTTTAGGTCATATGTGCTATTTAGAGATGAATATACTTTTTCCAAACTTATTGCATATACTTTTAGCATAGATAATGATGAACAGACAATTAAAATATTATTGTCCTATATTCACCAAATATTTATACGAATTGGTCTAGCTCGTGATGTCATACTAAGTATGGAGGTCCGGGAATTGGGTTTTTGTCAAGATTATATTAATTTTTTTCTAAACGGCTCAGGAAGCACTAACTCTGCAATGGATTTTTATGGTGTTGACATAGGCAATGGAAGATTTGGAATTTCTTCCCCAACATTACCCTCATTAGTTGCCTTATCAAACAATAATTTAATTTCACTATTTTTTTCAGTAGTCTTTTCTCTAATTATATTTATTGAATTAAAATTAATTAAATATTTCATTGTAAAAATATTTCCAGATAGAGAATATTTCCCAATACTATATCTTTTCTTTTTTGCATTCTCAATAATAGGTCCTTTATTATTTGGACATTTATTAACAGCTATATTATTTATAACTCAAATTCTGAAGAAAACCTTTATAGTTCTGTTTATTAACCATGTACGAAAACAAACACAGTAAATGTCGTACCCCAACAAAATGATTATTCTTTCATTCGACAAATTAGTGAAATATGTTAAAAAGCATATTACAATAAAGAAAAGAATTTGCAATAACAAATAATCAAAACAATGAGTTTAATCCACTTAAAATACTTGGCTTTACTTTGAAAAGACTCTTATTGGAAAGCCACACCGCTATACTATATAGTTTTAAAAGATAAAGTTACACCAGTCTATTATTATGAAGCCCATATTTCATATATAAAAAAACTGAAAGGTGCACATTACAGAAAGCATCATTAGGCTTATAGCTTTGGGTTACATTGCGATATAATAAAGAAATACTCTCGTAGTTTATTATTATGAATAGGTTCGTTGCCATAGACCCAATTTTTTGTCTTAGGCGGTAAGCAGGTTGAAATTATAGGATAGAATGTGTATGAAAAATGGAATTACAAACTAGAGACGCTAGTGATACACATTATTACACCACTATTCTTCTGCGTGGGACGGATTATTTAGTCGAGAATTTTTCAAAGATATTTATTCACTATACTTAATATAACTTATGAATTGAGAGAATAAATCTATTGTTCAAAAGAAAAATGTTTTTTTAAGTAACTACACGTTATTTATTGATTCGTAGAATGATATTTAAACCCTAAAATAAATTGGACGCTGTCATTTTACGGATGACTATCCCGATTACAATATTGGCATAAAAATAAAATAACCATTGAATAGCAGACAATTGCATATAAGCAGCTAAATGTAGAATTGTGTAGGGTTTTGAAAATAAATAATTAATTATCTGGTTTCAATGGGCCAAAACACAACTTGTTATTGTCAAATTTTTGAACCTAAAACATTATTGATCTCGGCATAACTTTTATAAATTTATTATGAGCGACAATATAAAAATTTAAGAAATGAGAATAGGAATTGATGCGACCAATTTAGGAAGTGGTGGTGGAATAACTCATCTGAAAGAAATATTAACTTCTTTCAATATATCCTCATTAAGTGCAAATCAAAAAATAATTATTTTCAGTTCAACCGAGGTTTTAGATCAGCTACCTGAAATGGTCCAAGTCGAAAAAATAACATTTACTGGACTTAACAGAAATCTTTTCAATCGAATCTTTTTTCAATTGTTCTTTTATGATAAAGAAATTAAACGACGTTGCGATATATTATTATCAATTACAGGCGATTATATAGGGGCCTTCAGGCCTGTTGTCGGTATTTCTCAAAATATGCTTTTATACGAAAGGGAAATTTGGAAAAAAATAAAACAACCATCAGAAATTCTTAGATTTTGGTTAATCTATCAAAAGCAAAAAATTTCCTTCGGTAATTCTGAAGCTATAATATTCATTTCAGATTATGCAAGAAAATATATTTCAAAAAAACTGAATATAAAAGATAAAGAAACAACCATAATACATCATGGCATTTCTACAAGGTTTATTAAAAAAGTTAAAAGCCAAAAAACAATCACTGAATACTCTTTCTCAAATCCTTTCAAATTTCTTTATGTTTCAACGATTCATGAATATAAGAACCAGTGGAATGTCGTAGAAGCAGTTGGAATTCTCAGAGAGAAAGGTTTTCCTATAGAATTGAGTCTTGTAGGCGGGGTAATTTTTAAGCCAGCAGGTAGAAAACTTGAAATGAGCATCCAGAAGGTAGACCCTATAAATGCGTTTATCCACAATCATGGTCATGTTTCTTATGATGAAATTGATGAATTTTATAACTCTAACGATGGAATTATCTTTGCGTCAACCTGTGAAAATATGCCTAATATACTCATTGAATCAATGGCATCGGGTATTCCAATTGCTTCCAGCAATAAACAACCCATGCCTGAATTTTTGAAAGAAAATGGCTTTTATTTTGATGCATATAGCGTTGATTCGATTGTAAAAACTTTGATTGAATTTTTGAACTCTCCTCAAGAAAGAGAAATAAATGCTATCAATGCACTAAAAGAAGCATCAAAATATTCATGGGAAGAAACCAGCGAGAAAACATTTGAATTTTTAACCTCAATTTATAAAGATCGACAATATGTTTAGCTATAAAACTCTCCTGATAACTGGAGGAACTGGTTCCTTTGGCAATGCGGTACTCAAACGATTTCTTGACACCGATATCAAAGAAATTCGTATTTTTTCACGTGATGAAAAAAAGCAACATGATATGCGTGTTGCTTTAAACAATTCCAAAGTAAAATTTTACATTGGAGATGTTCGTAATTACGACAGCATCGAAATAGCAATGCGAGGAGTGGACTATGTATTTCAAGCTGCTGCATTGAAACAAGTTCCATCCTGCGAATTTTTCCCTATTGAAGCAACACTAACAAATGTGTTTGGTACGGATAATGTAGTCAAAGCTGCGGTTGCAAATAAAGCGAATAACGTAATCTGCCTAAGTACAGACAAGGCAGCTTACCCTATTAATGCAATGGGTATAAGCAAAGCTTTGATGGAAAAAGTGGCGGTTGCTGCATCTCGCAATATTCCAGGAGATATAACCAAAGTGTGCCTAACCCGTTATGGAAATGTTATGGCCTCGCGAGGATCTGTAATTCCGTTTTTCGTAGATCAGATTAAAAATGGTCTACCTATTACTGTAACTGATCCAAATATGACCCGTTACTTGATGTCATTAGATGAGGCTGTAGATTTGGTGTTGTTTGCTTTTATAAACGGGAATCAAGGTGATTTATTTGTACAAAAATCACCAGCTTCAACCATTGGCGATTTGGCTAAGGCAATAAAAGAGCTTTTTAATGCACCAAATCCAATTCAGGTAATTGGAACCCGCCATGGAGAAAAACTTTATGAAACCCTTTGTACCCGAGAAGAAATGGCCAAAGCAACTGACTTGGGTAATTTTTATCAGGTCCCTGCTGATAATCGAGATCTAAACTATGGCAAATACTATGAAAATGGAAAAATTATCATTCCTGAACTAGAAGATTATAATTCACATAATACTACCCGTTTAAATATTGATCAGATAAAAGAAAAATTAATCAGTTTAGAGTATATTAGAAAAGAATTAAGAGAATGGGAGGGAAAGAAATGAAATTTTTAATATTGGGATCATCAGGTATGGCAGGTCATACAATCTCAACTTATCTATCCGAACAAGGTCATATTGTCGATGGGTTAGATAGAAATACTGTTTCGCTAACTACCAACATTGTCGGAGATGTAAAAAATGTAGATTTACTCAAGGATGTCTTGCATAGCACCAAGTATGACAGCGTAATAAATTGCATAGGAATTTTAAATCAGTTTGCAGATGAGAATAAAGAACTTGCAGTTTATCTGAATTCTTATATTCCTCATTTGCTTGCTGATATAACCAAACACTCAGAAACACAGATCATTCACATGAGTACTGATTGTGTGTTTTCAGGAAGAACTGGGAAGTATTCAGAATTTGATTTTAAAGATGGAGATTCATTTTATGATAGAACTAAAGCTTTAGGTGAATTAAATGACAACAAGAACATAACTTTCCGTAATTCAATTATTGGACCTGATTTGAATAAAAGTGGGATTGGTCTTCTCAACTGGTTTATGCAGCAAAATGGAACAATTAAGGGTTATACGAAAGCAATGTGGTCAGGTCTTACTACATTGGAATTAGCTAAAGTAATGGAGTCAGCTGCGAAAGTAAAAGCCACTGGATTATATAATATGGTTTATAAAGAATCAATATCTAAATTTGATCTTATCCAGCTTTTTAATAATTATTTAAGAAACAATGAACTTAATATTGAACAATTTAATGGATTTATAGCTGATAAATCTTTAGTTAGAACTCAGTTTGAATTCAATTATTTAATTCCTAATTATGAAAAGATGATTTCTGAACTATCCGATTGGATAAGAAAACATCGACAACTTTACCCACATTATAATCTTAGCTAAAAAAAGATATTTAAATATGAAAGTAATGACAATTGTTGGTACTCGCCCTGAAATTATCAAAATGAGTCGGGTTATGGCCGAGCTGGAAAAATATGTTGATCATGTTTTAGTGCATACAGGACAAAATTATGACTACGAGTTAAATGAGGTATTTTTTGAGAATTTAGGAGTACAAAAGCCCAATTATTTTCTTGAAGTAGCTGGTAAAAATGTAGCTCATACTATTGGTAACATAATTTCAAAATCGTATGAAATTATCGAAATTGAAAAACCTGATGCGGTTTTACTATATGGAGATACAAATAGTTGCTTAGCTGTAATTTCTGCAAAAAGAAAAAAGGTCCCTGTATTCCATTTTGAAGCAGGAAACAGATGTTTTGATCAACGAGTTCCAGAAGAATTAAACAGAACAGTTTTAGATCATTTAAGTGATATTAATTTCCCAATTACTGAACATGCACGGAGATATTTACTTGCGGAGGGTATTAAACCAGAAACCATTATAAAAACAGGATCTCCTATGAAAGAAATATTAGACTTTCATTCAACCGAAATTCACACCTCTAATGTTTTGGATAAGCTCAATTTAACAGATGGTAACTTTTTTTTAGTTAGTGCACATAGGGAAGAAACCATTGACTCTGAAGAGAATTTTAATGATTTGCTAGATTCATTAAATGCAATTGCTGCAAGATATCAATATCCGATTATTATATCTACTCACCCAAGAACCAAAATTAAACTGGAAAGTCTAAATAGAACAGATTTAAACCCCTTAATTCGATTTCTAAAACCTCTGGGATTCTTCGATTATAACAAATTGCAATTAAAGGCATACTGTGTAATTTCAGATAGTGGAACCATTTTCGAAGAATCCTCAATTTTAAATTTCCCTGCTATAACAATAAGACAAGCCCATGAAAGGCCTGAGGGTATGGATGAAGGGACCTTAATTATGAGTGGCCTTAAAAAAGACAGAGTTTTACAGTCTATTGATGTTGTTGTTAATCAGTTCTCAAATGAAAAAAGAGCGACAAAAATTGTTAATGATTACAATGTTGATAATTTTTCAATAAAAGTCGTACGTGCGATAATAAGTTATGTTGATTACGTAAATAGAACTGTTTGGAAAAAATAGTACCTTATCATTAAACCTGTAATGAAAATACTCATTGTAAGTCAATATTTCTGGCCAGAAAATTTTAAAATTAATGATCTAGTCGTTGAATTAAAAAATAGTGGCCATAATGTGACTGTTTTAACAGGAAAGCCAAATTATCCCGAGGGTAAAATATATTCTGGGTATAGTTTTTGGGGTTACAAAAAAGATAAATATAAAGGTGTCGAAATAATACGAGTTCCTTTAATCCCACGAGGAAATAGTGCCGGTTATAGGCTTGCGATTAATTATTTTTCTTTTATTGTGTTCGGCTCGATTTATTTTTTGATAAATAAAAAAAAATTTGATGTCTCACTTACATACGCAGTCTCACCATTAACTGCTGCTTATCCAGCATTATTACATAAAAAACTGTATAAAAGTAAAGTGTTTTTATGGGTACAAGATCTGTGGCCAGAAAGTATAACAGCAGCAGGAAATATAAAATCGAAAATTATTATTAAGTGTCTAGATTGGATGGTTAAGCATATTTATAGTTATTCTGACAAAATTCTTACCCAATCGGAAGCATTTAAAGAGGCAATTGTTAGTAAAGGTGTTGATCCAAACAAATTAAAATATCTTCCTAATTGGGCAGAAGATTTATTCATCAACCCAATAATTAGCAAGGATAGATATAAATATCTAATCCCCGAAGGGTTTATAATAATGTTTGCAGGGAATATTGGAGAAGCTCAAGATTTTAACTCCCTTTTGAAAGCCGCCGAATTAACGAAATCTCAAAAAAGAATTAAATGGGTTATCATCGGAGATGGTCGCAGAAGAAATTTTGTAAATTCAGAAATAAAAAGATTAGGAATTGAAGATACATTTTTTACTCTTGGTAGGTTTCCAATTGAAGAAATGCCAAATCTCTTCGTACACGCTAATGTTATGTTAATTTCATTAAAATCCGAATATATTTTCTCTTTGACAATTCCTTCTAAAGTTCAATCTTACATGGCATTTGGAAAGCCGATACTTTCAATGATGAATGGAATCGGATCAAACATTATTGATAAAGCGAACTGTGGTTATACTGGGGCTGCTGGTAACTATGCGACCTTAGCAAAAAATGCATTAATTGCATTTAATGAACCTTATGATTCTCTTGAAATGAAAGGCAGAAATGGCAAAGAATATTATTTGAAAAATTTTTCCAAAGATAAAATTATTGCAAGTTTAGTTGAAATTTTTAATTCATAGAATTTTGTTTAATAATCTTTGTTAATAACTGTCCACAAAAAGATTAAAGGTTTTTAAATATACTAAATAATAAGTACTTGCAAAATTTTAAACCGTTTAGAAATATCTTTTATTGAAAACGAGATTGATATGCATAAAGAGAAATTCGTATTTAATTTATTGTTTTTAAAAAAAACTTATGTTCCGCCGTTGAGTCACTAAATACACTACCTGTCAGACTCCAAAATGAAGGACAGCGTATTCTTCGCCAAATTTAATATAAGACCTGTTGCTACTTATAAGGCTGCCCTGTCCAAAAATATTAAGATTTTTAACATCTAAGTATAAGAAGAAACTTATAATGGCTGAAATTGCTGCTTAGATAAACCTATCATATCTAATACTATTACTCATCTTTGCTCTTGTTGCATAACTCAGTTACCAAAAATTGGAACCACCTGTTTATGAAGAGTAACTCTGAGCGAACAATTGATTCACTCCCTTATTTACCATTGAGACTAACCGCTCATTTTCATAATTAAAAAATACTGAAATGCTTCAATCTGTACGGGATCTTATAAAAATGAAGATCCTTGTGCTGGATGGTGCTATGGGCACAATGATCCAGCGCTACCGACTGCAAGAAGATGATTATCGTTGCAGCCGTTTTAGGAGTCACCCCAAACCTCTCAAGGGGAACAACGACCTCCTCTCAATTACTCGCCCCGATATTATTCAGGCCATTCACCTTGAGTATCTTATGGCCGGGGCCGATATTATTAGCACCAATACCTTTAATGCCAATTCTATATCTATGGCCGATTATGGCATGGAGGGGTTGGTTTATGAGTTGAATCTGGCGAGCGCGCGGCTGGGTGTTGAGGCGGTTGAGCTGTATGCTGCCTCTACCGAAAAGTCGTGTCGCCGCGCGTGTTTTGTTGCGGGGTCAATAGGGCCGACTAACAGGACTGCCTCTATGTCGGCTGATGTGAATGATCCGGGTGCGAGGAGTGTTTCGTTTGATCAGTTGGTTTCGGCATATTCGCAACAGGTTCGTGGGTTGATAGATGGAGGTGTTGATATTCTGCTTGTTGAGACTGTTTTTGACGTTTTAAACGCTAAAGCGGCTCTATTTGCCATTGGGAATGTGTTTGAGGAGAAGGGTGTTAAGTTGCCGGTGATGGTTTCGGTGACAATTACCGATGCAAGTGGCCGGACGCTTACGGGGCAGACTCTTGAGGCGTTTCTGATTTCGGTTTCGCACTTTCCGTTGATGAGCATCGGGCTGAATTGTGCTTTGGGCGCCGACCAGTTGAGGCCGTTTTTGAAAGAGCTTTCGGCAAAGTCGCCGTTTTATGTCTCTGCCCACCCGAATGCGGGTCTTCCCAACCAGTTTGGGGAGTACGATCAGGAGGCCTCATATATGGCTTCGGTTGTTGAGGAGTTTATGAAGAGTAGCTGGGTGAACATCATTGGCGGGTGTTGCGGTACCACGCCTGTGCATATTGCCAAAATTGCAGAGGCTGCTGCTAAGTATAAGCCGAGAGAGATACCTGTGATTGAGCATTTTACCCGCCTTAGTGGTCTTGAACCTCTGGTGATTACTCCGCAAACCAACTTTGTGAATGTTGGTGAGAGGACAAATGTTTCGGGGTCCAAAAAGTTTGCTCGCCTTATAAAGGAGGAGAGGTATGGCGAGGCCCTTGAGGTTGCCCGTGAGCAGGTTGAGGGTGGTGCACAGGTTATTGATATTTGTATGGACGAGGCCATGCTGGATTCGCAGAGTGCTATGGTTAAGTTCGTTAGCCTTATTATGGCCGAGCCTGATATTTCAAAATTGCCGTTAATGATTGACTCTTCTAAGTGGGAGGTTATTGAGAGTGGGTTGAAGTGTATTCAGGGTAAATCGGTTGTCAATTCGATAAGTCTCAAGGAGGGTGAGAAGCTTTTTCTGCATCGTGCTTCGTTAATTCGGAGGTACGGGGCTGCCGCGGTTGTGATGCTATTTGATGAGCAGGGGCAAGCTGACTCTTATGAGAGGCGCATAGCTGTTGCAGAGAGGAGTTACAAGTTGCTAACTCAAAAGTTGCATTTTGCTCCTGAGGATATAATTTTTGACCCCAATGTGCTTGCAATTGCCACCGGTATAGAAGAGCACAACAATTACGCAGTAGATTTCATCAGGACAACTGCCTGGATCAAGCAAAACCTGCCGTACGCCAAGGTAAGCGGAGGTATTAGCAACCTGTCGTTCTCTTTCAGGGGAATGGACGAGGTTCGCGAGGCCATGCATTCGGTCTTTCTCTATCACGCTATTAACGCCGGTCTGGACATGGGCATTGTAAACCCGGGCATGCTGCAGGTGTACAGTCAAATCCCGCCCGAGCTTCTCCAACTGGTAGAAGATCTCATTCTAAACCGCCGTCGTGACTCCACCGAGCGCCTGCTCACCTATGCCGAGCAGCAGCTCCACCCTACTTCACTTGTAACTAACCAACAATTTTCCCAACAAAACTTCCCTGCGCGCGGAGCTGAGTGGCGATTGCTGCCTGTAAACGAGAGAATAAAGCACGCACTCATTAAAGGGCTGGATTCGCACATTCAGGATGACGTTCTGGAGGCGCGCAAACACTTTCCGCGTACACTTGACGTGATCGAGGGCCCCCTGATGGATTCTATGAACGAGGTGGGTGATCTGTTTGGTTCGGGCAAGATGTTTTTGCCTCAGGTTGTGAAGAGTGCGCGCGTTATGAAAAAGGCCGTAGAGGCCCTCGCTCCGTTTATTGAGGAGGAGAATCTGGGCGCTCCGGTAAAGGATTCGGGTACGCTGCTTATTGCTACTGTAAAGGGTGATGTTCACGATATTGGTAAAAACATTGTGAGCGTAGTGCTTTCGTGCAATAATTACAACATTATCGATCTGGGTGTGATGGTTCCTGCTGAGAAGATTATTGATGCTGCCATTGAGCATAAGGTCGATTTCATTGGGCTGAGTGGTTTGATTACCCCTTCGCTTGACGAAATGGTGAATGTTGCTGCCGAGATGGAGCGCCGTGGAGTCACATTTCCGCTTCTTATTGGCGGGGCAACAACTTCGGAGATTCATGCGGCTGTAAAAATCGCTCCCGGATACTCCGGACCTGTGATTCATGTGAAGGATGCTTCAAAAGCGGCGGGCGTACTCGCAGCACTCCGTAGCGAAACAGCCGGTGATTACATCACCCGCCTCACCCAACGCTACAGTGAGTTACGTGAAGCCCACCAAACCGGCAAATCCACCCAAAAACTCATCCCGCTATCTCAAGCCCGACTCAACTGCCTTGACACGACTCAAATTCCTGAAATCCAACCCAATCCGGAATTTACTACATCAGTAAACACACCGCAAAACAGCACAACACAAATAAATACACCATTAAACAACACTTCAAACGATAACACACTAGTCAACATCACACAGGATAACACACAAAGCAAAATCACACACGATAATACACCAGACAACATTTCTAACAAGGTCACACCAGACAACAATTCACATGACAATTCCCCATCAGACAATACTTCACAATTAAGTACGCCATTAAACAGCACATCACACGATAATTCACAAAGCAACAACACACGCGATAATAAACCTGACAACATTTCTAACAAGATCACATCAGAAAACAATTCACATGACAATTCCCCATCAGACAGTACTTCACAATTAAGTACCCCACTAAACAACACTTCACACGATAATTCACAAAGCAACAACACACGCGATAATAAACCTGACAACATTTCTAACAAGATCACACCAAACAACAATTTTCAAGATAACACCCCACTAAACAATTTTTCGAATTACCGCCCTACCCCGCCCGCAAAACCCGGTATTCACACAATCAAAAATATTGATATCGAAGAGCTTATCCCCTATATTGATTGGACCTTCTTCTTTTACGCCTGGAAGCTCACCGGCAAATACCCAACCATTTTTAACGATCCCGTAAAAGGCGCCGAAGCCCGCGAACTCTACGAGCAAGCCCAACACTACCTCAAAGAGATAATCTCAAACAACCTCATAACCCCCCACGCCATTTACGGCCTCTTCCCTGCCCACTCACAAGGTGACGACGCCATTTTGTATGTAAATCCACAAGACCAACAAAGCTCAACCAACCATTCAACCACCCAAAACACAACTGAACATAACAACGCTTTATTCAAAGCCAGCTCAACTAACCAACAAAGTTCACTCATCCATTCAGACACACTAATCGCTAGCGAACAAAATAACCATTCATTCCAATCAAACTCAGCCAGCACGGCAAACTCAACTCCTTACCGCCTCTGCTTCCTCCGCAACCAGGAGCAAAAGCCAGACGGCACACCTAACCTTTGTCTTGCTGATTTTCTTTTGCCCCACCCGATCGACTCAAACAACATTGTACCGGGCAACCAAAACAGTCACGTCGCATCTAAAACCATTGCACCTCAAAACTCTGATAAACAACATTATACACCAAATAAGTTAGACACATCTACTAAAACCACTTCAGCCTTAACCACTGCTAATCAAGAACATACACCAAAGGAGTTAGACATCGCCTCCCACCTCGGCCTCTTTGTGGTGACCGCCAAAATAGATAACCAAAAATTCGAAGCCTACCAGGAAGACCCATATGCCACCATTATGATTCGCATTTTGAGCGACCGTCTGGCAGAGGCCACTGCCGAATGGCTCCACGAAAAGATTCGCAAAGAGTTTTGGGCATACGCACCCGACGAAAACCTCACACCGCAGGAGCTCTTCCGCAACAAGTTCCAGGGCATACGCCCGGCACCCGGCTACCCTGCCTGCCCCGACCATTCCGAAAAGAGAGTTATCTTTGACATTCTTCGGGCAGAGGAGAACATCGGCGTTCATCTAACCGAAAACTACACAATGGATCCGCCCGCCTCAGTGTGCGGCTACATCTTCGACCACCCCGCCTCCACCTACTTTAACGTAGGCCCCATCGCCCCCGACCAGCTCCAAGACTACGCCCAACGCAAAAACATCACGCTGCAGGAGGCCGAAAAACTGGTACGCACGTAACCACACACCTGCACATAAATCTCCGCGCCAGTTTTGGATATCTACTTATATACCAAACACTTACAAAACAGACTTCAGCCAAAATTTTTAAAATTTCAAAAAGTCTCATTTGCAACATACTAATTAACAAACAGTTGTCCAAAAGTGGCGCGGAGAAATTCTGCACACACTAACCAAACCACCTAAACACACTGCTAAACCACACAAACACCCCCATACCAAACAAACCTCAACCAACTTAACAAACCTTAACTTACCAAACAAACCTTAACCAACTAAACAGACCCCCAACCAAGAACCTATAACCCCCTAAACACACCCCCCCCTTTCAAATGACAGTACTCGAAAAAATTCAAACAGCAAAAAGCCCGCTCTTCACATTTGAGCTCCTCCCTCCGTTAAAAGGCCACAGCATAGATAAGGTTTACGCCTCTATTGAGGGGTTGCTGGAGTTTAATCCGGCATATATAAATTTTACTTCGCACCGCAACGAGACGCTTATACGGGAGAGGCCCGACGGGTCGCTTGAGAAGCGGGTGGCGCGAATCAGGCCGGGCACTATTGCGCTGGCGGCTGCGGTTAAGTATAAATATGATATTACGGTTGTGCCCCACGTTTTGTGTGGTGGTTTTACCCGCGAGGAGACCGAAAATGCTCTTATTGAGATGAACTTCCTTGGTATTCATGATGTTCTGGCGCTTCGTGGCGATCCTGTTCGTGGCAGCCGCTCGTTCATTTCTGAGAAGGATGGTCATGAGAACGCCGACGGGCTGGTGAGGCAGATTGTGAATCTAAACAGCGGCCGCTATCTTGACGAGACTATGGAGCATGCCGTTCCCACTTCGTTTTGCATTGGTGTTGCCGGTTATCCGGAGAAGCATTTTGAGTCGCCAAATATGGAGGCTGATATTTCCTGGCTAAAGGCAAAGGTTGATGCGGGTGCGCATTATATTGTTACTCAGATGTTTTTCGACAACGCAAAGTTTTTTAGGTTTGTGGAGGCGTGCCGTGCTGCGGGAATTAGTGTTCCGATTATTGCCGGCCTTAAGCCGATTTCGGCTCTGAACGATATTCGTTTGCTGCCTCAGACTTTCCATATAGATGTTCCCAATGACCTGTACAAGGCGGTTGCTGCCTGCAAGGATGATGTTGCTGTGCGTGAGGTGGGTGTCGAGTGGGCTACAATGCAGTCGCGCGAACTTCTCAAGGCCGGTGTTCCGGGTATTCACTACTACACACTTGGCCGCTCCGACAATGTGGCGAAGATTGTGCGCGGGAGCTTTTAAACACGTGGCACACCCAAGAATCTCCGCGCCAGTTTGTGGTAACCACCTAAGCACCAGACACATATTTTTGAACCAATTTATACACCCAAGAATCTCCGCGCCAGCTTTGGACAACCACTTAAATATAAGTCATTTACATTTGTGACTTACCTAACACCAAAAGATTGTAAAATTCAAGTGTTGTTATAATTAGTTGTTTTTGTGCTGTTTACAATATTCATGTGACGTTTTTTAGACAAATGGATTTTGCAATCGATTGTTTTTCTGATATTTACACAACAACTTAAAAACAAAAATTTCCGCTACACTTTTGAAACAAATAAATTTAAACCAAATAAACAATGAAAGATTACAAAGTTGCCGACATTTCCCTGGCGGAGTTCGGCCGAAAAGAGATTGAAATTGCTGAAAAAGAGATGCCGGGGCTGATGTCTCTGCGTAAGAAGTACGGGGCATCTAAACCGTTGGCCGACGCCCGCGTGATGGGTTCGCTGCACATGACAATTCAGACTGCGGTGCTTATCGAAACGCTAAAGGTGCTTGGTGCGGAGGTTCGTTGGTGCAGCTGCAATATCTATTCGACTCAGGATCATGCTGCTGCCGCTATTGCTGCTGCGGGAGTTCCGGTTTTCGCATGGAAGGGCGAGACTTTGGAGGAGTATTGGTGGTGCACCGAGAAGGCTCTTGACTTTGGCGCCGGCCTCGGCCCTAACCTTATCGTGGATGATGGTGGTGATGCCACTATTATGTTGCACAGAGGTTTTGAGGCGGAGAAAAACCCTGCTGTTCTGGATGCACATGCCGAGACTCAGGACGAGGTGGAGCTAAATAAGATTTTGAAAAAGATTCTTGCTGCCGATAAGGGTCGCTGGCATAAAGCCACCTCTTCGGTTAAAGGAGTTTCTGAGGAGACCACAACAGGCGTTCACCGCCTCTACCAGATGCTGGAGCAGGGCAAACTCCTCTTCCCGGCATTTAATGTTAACGATTCAGTTACAAAATCTAAGTTTGACAACTTGTACGGATGTCGCGAGTCGCTGGCTGATGGCATTAAACGTGCCACTGATGTGATGATCGCGGGCAAGGTGGTAGTTGTGGCCGGATATGGCGATGTTGGCAAGGGTTGTGCCCGTTCTATGCATAGTTATGGTGCAAGGGTTTTGATTACCGAGATCGATCCAATTTGTGCGCTTCAGGCTGCAATGGAGGGTTTCGAGGTTGTGACAATGGAGGAGGCTGTTAAGGAGGGTAATGTTTTTGTTACCGCTACGGGTAACCGCGACATAATTACCGCCGCGCACATGGCTGCGATGAAGGACCAGTCAATTGTATGCAACATCGGGCACTTTGATGACGAGATTCAGGTTGCGCAGTTGGAGAAGTGGTCGGGTATTCAAAGGGTAAACATTAAACCACAGGTAGATAAGTACACCTACCCGGATGGTCATTCAATAATTCTGCTTGCTCAGGGCCGTCTTGTTAACCTCGGCTGTGCAACCGGTCACCCGTCATTTGTAATGAGTAACTCATTTACAAATCAGGTGATTGCACAAATTGAGCTTTGGAAAAACAATTACGAACTGGGAGTTTACCGCCTTCCTAAACACCTGGACGAAGAGGTTGCACGCCTCCACCTCGACCAGATAGGTGTCAAACTCACCCGCCTCACCCCCGACCAGGCCCAATACATAGGCGTCTCACCCGACGGCCCATACAAACCCGACCACTACAGGTACTAGAAACGCAGCGGGCAGTGCAGCGGGCAGTGCAGCGAGCTACGCAGCGGGTAAAGCAGCGGGCAGTGCAGCGGGCAAAGCAGCGGGCAGTGCAGCGGGAAGTGCTGCGGGAAGTGCTGCGGGAAGAAAAAATCTCCGCGCCAGTTTGTGGTAACTGATTAATTATGTGCATATTAAAAATGAGCCAATTTTTTCGTAAAATTTGGCTCATTTTTATTGTATTGAAATACAAACACATACCACAAACTGGCGCGGAGAATCGCAGCATTCGTGGCTTACTGCTGGCTCAAAGGGTAAGTGATGTGTTCCCTGGGATTTCTTGAATAATCCGGAGCTATCAGCACCACTTTCTCCGGTCCAAACGGCGCCAGTAAATCCGGCCGCAAACGGCGCCACTTTTTAGGGAACAATTTACTCTCCAACAGTAAATTTCAACCTGACTGATAATATCACACCAAATGTACCGGGTGTATCACTCACAAATGTACCGGGTGTATCACTCACAAATGTACCAGTCGTATCACCCACAAATGTGCCACATTTAAGAGTTGTAATCTAGTCATTACTCCTGTGTATTTTTGAAAAAAATACACATAGGAGATGTCAAACAAGAAGATTAC